>JBFWMH010000036.1:0-3187 GCA_050251655.1 Acholeplasmataceae bacterium | reverse complement strand
CGTCTGCTTCAATAATACACATTAAATATTCTAATGTTTTTGTTTCATTTGATTTTGCTTCTTCATCTTGAGCATATAAAGTTTTTAATCGTTTGTCGATTGCATCCTTTAAATATGCTAATTTTTGCTCGTTTTGTTCCATTATATGTCTCCTTCCTACCATGGACATGGATGATTTTTGATTTTATTTTGATATAAATCAATGAGTGCATGAAACATCTCATCGGTTAATTCATAATGTTCAGCATTTAAATTGATATCAAGTTGGGTTTCATTTTTTATACCTGGAATAATTGCTGTGACTTGATCAAATTTAAGAATAAAAGCAAGTGCTACATCAGTTAATTCATTTTTTTGTGTGATATTTTTCACATCTGTTACGAGCGTTGCACGTCTTTTGATGTCTTCTTTTGACCATCTAGATCTAATACCAGTAAACGTAGAATTTTCATTATATTTACCCGTTAACCATCCGGAATCAAGTGGGACTTTAACAAGTAATTTAACACCTTTTTCTTTTGCTAAATCAAATAAAGGAGCAGGACTTTGAAAGAAGATGTTAAATAAAATCTCAACGACTTCTACATCAGTGTTTTCTAAGACAGCTTTTAATTCATCATAAGTGTCAATACTTACACCATAGTGCTTGATGTATCCTAGTGTTTTTAATCGATTAAGTTCAGTAAAATGATCTGTTTGTCCAAGCAATATATCAAAGGATGGGTTATGTAATAAAACACTATCAAGATAGGATGTTTGAAGTCTAGATAAACTCATCTTTATTTGTCCTTCTAATGAAGACACATGAAAATTAGAAGTGCCATCTGCAAGATGTCCAATTTTTGTATTAATAAAGACTTGGTTGCGCACATCTTTTAAAGCTTCGCCTAATAGGGTTTCACTTTTTCCATCACCATAACCTGGTGCTGTATCGAAGTAATAAACACCTTTTTTCACCGCTAATTTAACAAGCTTGATTCCATCAGTATCCGACATGTCTCCCCATAAAGGATTACCTAACTGCCAACCACCAAAACCGATTCTTTTACTTTTGTTTAAATGTTTTTGCACTTCTACACCACCACTCTTAATTTCATTATATGCTAATTTTTGAAAGAATGCATTCAAAATGTATTTATATCATAGATATAAACATACTTGTGATAAAATATGTGTGAGGTAAACCTATGAAAAAAATGATAAAAAAAACATTAAGAATCATCTCAATCGTCATAACAGTTATGATCATATCATTATGGGGATATACGTTAAATTCATCAAAACCATTAGATGATATGACTGATCAAATAAATATGTATGATCTTACATCAATTGCTTATGAAGATGGCTTTGATCATATAAGTTATAAAGTTGATCATCCAATCAAGAATATCGTGTTTATTCCTGGGGGTAAAGTGTCTCCAGAAAGTTATGAATATCTTGCTGTTAAACTAGCATTAGCAGGATATGATGTAACGATAGTAAAGACGTTATTTAATCTTGCAATACTAACGCCTAATTATGCAGAAAAATTTATAGAAGATGATATAGATAATGTCATGATTGGACATTCGCTTGGTGGTACAGTTGCATCCATGGTTGCCTATCAAGATGAAAACGTGACAGATGTGATTTTTTTAGCCAGTTATACGATTAAAGATTTAACTGATAAACATGTTCTAACCATTACTGCAGAAAATGATGGAGTTCTTGATTTAGAAAAAGTCGAGGCATCTAAATCAATGCTATCTGATCAAGCTGAATTCGAAATTATTTTAGGTGGCAATCATGCTCAGTTTGGTTGGTATGGTGCTCAAAAAGGTGATGGTGTTGCTACCATAGATACACTTAATCAACAAGATCAAGTGATTCAAATGATTTTGAATTTTATAGCTTAAATGTAACAATCTAATACATTGTTATATTTTTATATTGACTCTAACGTAACGTAATGGTTTAAGATAAAGATGGTGATGATATGTATTTAATTAGTGAAGTAGCAGATTTAACAGGTATTTCAAGTAGAACATTAAGATATTATGATGAAATTGGATTATTAAATCCACATCATATTAGTCAATCAGGTTATCGTGTCTACAACACTGATGATCTTGATCGATTACAAGTTATTTTAATGTATAAACATCTTGGTTTTCAGTTAAGTGATATCAAAGCCATCATAAGCAAGAAAGATTATGATGTTAAAAAAGCACTAAAAGCGCAACTTGTTCTTTTAGAAAACAAAAAAGAACAACTTGATCAAATCATTTCAACACTAAAAAAAACCATAAGTTATTATAAAGGAGATGAAATTATGTCTAATCAAGAGAAGTTTAATGGTATAAAGAAGGAACACATCAAAAAGAATGAAGCGTTATATGGAAAAGAGATTAGAGCATCTTATGGAGATAAAGTCATCGATCAAAGCAATCAAAAGTATTTAAATATGTCAAAAGAAGATTTCGAATATGCTCAAAATTTGGGTGAAGAAATATTAGTCAAATTAAAAGAAGCACTTAAACTAAATGATCCTAACGCATCTTTAGCTCAAGAAATTTGTGAGCTTCATCAAGCATGGATAAAGTATTTTTGGTCGGATTATACAAAAGAAAAACACTTAGGCTTATGCGAAATGTATTTAATGGATGATAGATTTACTGCTTACTATGATGCAGTAGGAATAGGTGCTACAAAACTTTTAGTTGATGCAATGAAGATCTATTTAAATAATTAACAAGTATATTCAATTGATACTGTTTAATTAAAATAGACAATAAAAAAAAACAGAAACTATATATAAAATATAGCTCTGTTTTTTTGTTTAGTAAAGACATTTTAAAGAGAATTCAATTAGTGAGATGTATCAAACAATAGGTGAATTTAATTGAATCAAGATTTATGTAATAGCAAGAATAGGAAATTGTTTTAATACTATTTTTCTCATTTAATTCATCTCATAAAAGTTCGTCTTGATACATCTTTTAATATATGGATTTTTCAAATTAATTATAACAGAAAATAACAAAAAAAAGGGAACCAAATGAGTTCCCAGTTTTTATGTGAATTGACTCTATATAGTTGGAGAATATTTCATTGAACCTACACCTATTATAATCTATTCATTACAGTATTTCTATAGTCAATAGGACTCATTTTTAATTTAGAAACGATTCTTGTTGTGTTGTAA
>JBFWMH010000035.1:0-3643 GCA_050251655.1 Acholeplasmataceae bacterium | reverse complement strand
AGTATTTATGGTGTGAATTTCTAAATCAACGATTATCTGATTTTTATATACGTTACGGTCATCAAACTGTTGCAACAGATTATATTAGCGATATTGATATTGAATGGCATAATAAACTTGGTCTGATTGAAGAGACTATAGTTTCTCTTCGTAAGATGAAAAAAACATGTTACGACTATTTTGTTAATAGTATGAACTGTCAATTTAAACGATTAAATTTCGCATATAGAATTGTTGATGATTTAATTGTTGAAATTACATCAGAAGAAGAAATCGCATCAATTCAGCAGGCATTAGATGTTTCACAAAACGGCGTAAGGACTCATCTGCATACTGCATTAGTGCATTTATCAACTAACCCAGTTGGTGATTACAGGAATTCAATAAAGGAATCAATTTCTGCTGTCGAAGCCATTTCCAGGGAAATAACTGGAGAGAAAAGCATAAATTTTAAAAAAATGGAGGAAGCAGGAGTATCGGTACCTTCAGCCCTTAGAGAAGCATTTAATAAATTATATGGCTATACGAATGATGGAACTACAGGCATTCGTCACGCTTTAATGGATGACACCAATGAGCCCACAGCAGATGAAGCCATATTTATGCTTGTATTCTGTAGTGCATTTATAAATTATCTTACAAAGAAAATTAGCAATAAATAGTAAAACTGTTATAAATCAGTAGCATATAACTTGATATAAAATGATATATATCCCACCAATTCTAGTAAAATCATCTACATTAAAAGGAATTAATGAATACACCAAACGTAAGGATGAATTCTTGTATTCTATGTTAAATGATAACCAAGAAGATACGAGTAATTTTGCAACGATTAATTTTGAGAATCTCTTTGATGAAAATTTTAAAGCAATTGTTTTAGGTGAACCGGGTTGTGGTAAGAGTGAGTTAATAACTCAGATAAAGAATCAGGGTCCAGAGAGAAGTAAAAAAATAATTGATTACAGCTTGACTAGCTATTCAGAAAATGCTCTAATTGAATTTGTGAAAGATGGTTATGAAGATTCCGCTGACAATATTTTTTGCTTTGATGCCCTAGACGAGGTTGATTCTAATCTATTTCCTAAGGTCGTAAAGTTTATATCAAGTGTTAATGAAAAGTATCCAAAATCATCAATTATTGTTACATGTCGTAGTTATTATATCGATAACAATTTATCACTTATCGGTATATTGTCTGATTTTCAATTTATCTTAGTAGATTTATTTGATGAAGATCGTATCAAAAACTTTATCAATGTGATAATCAAAAAGCCAAACTTGAAAGAATCCCTTTTCAATAAACTTAAAGAAGATAATAAATCAGTTGGAATTACTCCAATATTTCAGATTCCTCGCTATTTAACAGAAATATGCAAGGTTATAAATGACAACAATTACGAAGTTAATATTATACAAGAATGGAAAAGAACTGATTACTTTGAAAAAGCTATATATTTTAAGTTGCAAAACGATATAAAAAAAAGGAAAAGGGGGAAAAATCTACCAAATGAATTAGAAATCTCACAAAGAATGCTTGAAAAATTAGCACTAATAATGGAGATTAAGAGAACAAATCGAATAAGTAAAGATGAATTCATATCTATGTTAGATGATATTAATTCTAATATTAACACTTCATTCCTGGCTTCTTTTGATATTGATTTGTTTGTTTCCAGGACTTTAAAGAAAACGGATAATTATATTGAATTTCATAATACAGAGTTTCAGGAATATCTTGCTGCAAAAGAAATAATACGACTTAGGTCTTCGGAACAAGTGCTTTATGAACTTATAGTTGACTCTGATTTAGGTCATATTTACTCAAATTGGTATGATGTGTTAAGGTTTGTTGTGGAAATGCATCCGGCTACATTGCTTCCTATTGCTAACTTTCTTGTAAATAAAAGAGATGGTCTCGCTGATGAGCAATTGTTGAAACTATTGAAAGAGTCAAACATTAAAGAATTATCGAAGAATGAAAAAGGTCGCCTTTTTGATATCTTTTATGCTTATTTCCAGTCTCACGAAGTCCACTTACATAATTATGTAAATTATCTTACTCAGCTTTACACCAGCGAAAATTATGTTTGTTTTAAACAAGTAATTGCCAAAGATGAAAAAATGAGATATAGTTATCGCATTTACAATCAGTTTTATTTAACGTCAAGATTAATCAATGAGGAATTATTTAATGAAGATCAAAAAGAATTCTGGATTAGAGAATATGTAAATTATGCTAAGGATAAAAGTGATTATGAAATTCAGAAGGCTTCAATTTATGCTTTAGCAGATACAATGCAAGGAGATCTCTTGATCGAATTAAAAGCTAATGTATACGGTAATACCGACGTTGAAAAAGTTTATTTATCAGCGTTAAGCAGAACTTGTCCCAACGAAAGGTTTTCAATTGAACTGTTTTTTGATGGTATAAGTAAAAAATATAAAGAAGGTGTTTATGGCTTATTGTCAGTCGATAAATTAGAAGAAGTAATATATATCTACAATAAGTTACTTGATGAAGATGGATTATTTAAACGTTTTTTTAACCACAGTTTATATGTGTCCGATTATACAGAAATTCCCCAAACTTTATCTAAACTATGGGATAGTTCACCTGATATAAAAATAATTACTTCTTCTCTAGTAAAAAAAATGCTTTCAACTAACTATTTATATCATATAGAAAAAGAGTTGGTTTATGAACTTGTTAAATTACTAAAATCAAAATCTTCAGATTATTTATTTGAATATGTTGAATTCTTTGAGGATATATGGGATATAACGCATAGTATTTCTATACTTCAATTTCTTATATCGAAAGATCAACTAATAAGTTTTAAAGCAATTCTTGAACAAAAAAAAGATAGTGGATTTTCTAAGTATGTATGTGAAAGCCTTTTGGCTAATATAAGAAAAGAAGATAACTTTAATCCAGAAAAAAAGGACATATATGAGGAAGGAAGGACACTTTTTCCAGAGGCATATTTGAACTGGGAAACTCCGAAAGAAGAAAAAAAAGCTGATTATAGTATTCAAAAAGAACAAATCAGAAGGCTAAATGAGGTTGCCCCAAATGATAGCTTTCAAATAGTAGAGATTTATCGAAAATATTTATCTGGTAAGCCGGTGGAGCTTGATGAGCAGTTAAAGGAGAAAATAAAAACAGCAACAAAAACTGTTTTAGATGTAATTGATTTAGAAAAATTAAAAATTGTAAAGACCTCATCATCTACCTTTAAAATAGTATATCCAACTTATTATTTTTTTGATCAATATGTGTTAATTGCACTAAAATTTGGATTGGAAGAGGAGCTTAAAACAATTTATAGAAATAAGTTAATTGATTATCTTCCAATAGGCTATAGCAATGGACTTGAAAATAAAGAACTACTTGCAAAGATTTACTCTTTAATAGGTGATCTCAATGATGCGGATAAAGACAGAATGTACGATCGATTGAATAAAAGGGAGGATGATTACACAATTTTACATATTACGCATTTCTTTAATGTTATCACTAGTGTCCACTAAAAAAAATTAAGACTTAATTGTCCATCATTAATCACATCAGCAGGCTCTTTTATAAAGAGGTCCTTAATTGGAGTCTTATCCAGGAGCGATGCACTCAATATTCTCAACA
>JBFWMH010000034.1:0-4943 GCA_050251655.1 Acholeplasmataceae bacterium | reverse complement strand
TCTAGTTTTGAGAGAAGTCTGGTGACGATGGCGAAGTGGTCACACCTGTTCCCATCCCGAACACAGCAGTTAAGCACTTCAGCGCCGACGATAGTTCCAAGGAGCGAAAATAGGACGTTGCCAGGCTAATCTTAATTTATTATCATATAACTACGACAATTAAATCGTATTAAAATGTGTGTCCATATATCCGCCTACATAGCTCAGTTGGTTAGAGCACCTGACTGTTAATCAGGGGGTCCTAGGTTCGAGTCCTAGTGTGGGCGCCATTTTTTTATAAAAAAAGAGCTTATGATTTATTTCATAAGCTTTTTGTTTTATGATTTATTTCATTAATAATCTTAAACTATTTAAAATAACTAAGATAGTTGATCCTTCATGAAATACAACACCCATAGGTAATTCAATATTTCCAAAGACATTACTAATCATCAGTGTAAGTATAACACCAACAGCAAAAATAATATTTTGTAGTGTAATTCGTCTCATACGTTTAGCAAGTTTAATGAGTTTTGGTAAATTTGCCATATTGTCATTCATAAAGATAATATCTGCAGTTTCTAATGATACATCTGTACCAGCACCCATCGCAATACCAACATCTGCAGTTGCAAGAGCTGGTGCATCATTTATACCATCACCAATCATAATTGAATGCCCACCTTCAGATTTTATCTTTTCAACAAAGGTAACTTTATCTTCAGGGAAACAATTTGCTACATAATCATCAACATGTGCTTCTTTAGCAACGTGTCGGGCAGTAAATTTATTATCACCAGTCACCAAATATGATTTAATACCTAACGCTTTTAATTCATCTATAACATCTGTGACACCTTCTCTAATGGTATCCATTAATGCAACAAAACCAACAATTTCTTCATTTTTAATGATATGAACAGTACTATGACCCAATGCTGTACATTTATCGTATTTTTCAATGATTTGATCAGATTCTTTAGCATCAAAACGTCCAATTTTCCATAAATCATCACCGATCTGAGCTTGCATACCACGACCTGATATTTCAGTTGTTTTTAGATCTAAAACTTTTGCTTGATTATTTAAATAATCGACAATTGATTTAGCAAGTGGATGATTAGATTGTTTTTCTAATGTGTATAATATATTAATCGTTTCATCATGATCAAGAGAATCAATCATTTCAATTCTAACGACTTTTGGAACACCTGTTGTTATCGTACCTGTTTTATCTAAAATGACTGTATCAATCTTTAATAAGTCTTCTAAATGCTTTCCACCTTTAATTAAAATTCTTTTATGGGCTGCATTTGATAAACTTGATAACATCGCTGGTGTAATGGATGCTACTAGCGCACAAGGTGAACCTACAACTAAGACAACAATACCACGTCTAAACGCTTCAGCTTGATCTAACCAACCTACAAGTGGTGGTACAATCATGAATGTGATTGAAAGCAAAATAACGATGTAGACATAATATTTTTCAATTTTATCAATTAATGACTGAGATTCTGTTTTATTTTCTTGAGCATTTTTCACTAAATTGATAATTTTTTGTACGACTGTATCTTTTGAGTCAACGGTTGTTTCTACAATGATTGTAGATTCAATATTTACTGAACCAGCAAACACTTCAGATCCAACAGTTTTTGATACAGGAACAAATTCACCAGTAATTGCAGCTTGATCAAGAGAAGTAGAACCATTGATGATTTTTCCATCAACTGGTACTTGTTGTCCAACTTTAACAATCACTTTACTTCCAATGCTAATGTCTTCAACTGGGACAACGATTTCTTCCCCATCAACTAAAAGACTTGCTGTACGAGGTGCTAATGTTAACAAACTTGTTAATGCTTTTTCACTCTTAGAAGTTGCATATGATTCTAAGACACCACTTACTGCAAAAATTAAAATTAAGATAGCACCTTCAGCATAATCTTTAACGATGAATGCACCTAGCGCAGCTAAAATCATAAGAATTTCAACATTTAAAGCTTTATTTTCAATGGTTTCTTCAATACCTTCTTTAGCCTTTGCAAATCCACCAATAGCAAATGCAAGAGCATAAAACAGTATGACATACCATCCATGTGGATCAATAAAGTATCCTAATAGCCAAGCGACAATCATGAAGATGATTGCGACAATGACACTGGTTGTTTCTATTACTAATTGTTTTTTTGTCATAAATTCCTCCTATTTCTACAAGACAATTATAACATGATTATACATCAAATTATAAATAAACGCTTAAATTATTATAAAAAATAACGTTATTTATAAAAGAAATAATTTAGAGTATGATAAATAAATTAAATCATGTAAATTCATAAAATTAGAATTTAAAGATAGTGAATTGTTACCCTAAATATGATATACTTTTTAAGAGGAGATGATGATATGAATTTCACATTTGAAAAGAATCAAGTTTATGCTAAAAACGAAGAAGGAAAAACACTCGCTTTAGCCACTTTTCCCCCTTATAATGAGGATACAGTGGTTATTAATCATACTTTTGTAGATCCATCACTTAGAGGTCAAGGTGTTGCTGGAGAACTTATGCAAGCAACCGTAGAACATATAAAGAACCAAGGTTTAAAAGTTGTTGCTACATGTGCTTATGCAGTGGTTTGGTTCAAAAGACATCATGATTTTGATGATATCGTCAATGAAGAAGAACAAGTAAAACTTGCACCTGAGTGTCAAATTTAATATAAACAAGTAGGAAAGTAGGGGATGTTATGCATAAGCCGATGCTTATTTTAGTTTCTGGAGGTTCTGCTTCTGGAAAAAGTACGGTGGTCCAAGAAATTCTAGAGAAAGCTGGTTTAGATGAAGTTATTATTTTAAAGCATGATGATTATTATTTAGACCAAAGCAATTTACCTTTAGAAAAAAGATATGAAACAAATTACGATCATCCAGATTCATTTGATAATGAACTGCTTTTTAATGACCTACAAAAACTACTTGAATTTAAACCTATTGATAAACCAGTATATGATTTTGTCAAATTTACTAGAAGTGACAAAATAGAACACATCCTACCTAAACCTGTAATCATCGTTGAAGGTATTCTTATTTTAGATAATCAACAGATTAGAGATTTAGCTGATATAAAGTTATTTGTAGAAGCTGATGAAGACACTAGATTTATCAGAAGATTATTAAGAGATATGAATGAACGTGGACGTTCATTAGAATCAATTATTAACCAATATGAAACTACAGTAAAACCGATGTTTCACAAATATATTAGACCAACGAAAAGATTTGCAGATGTTATCATTCCAAATGATAAAAAACATGATATTGCAGTTGATTTGATCGTTGCGAAAATCAAACAAATCATAGGAGAACAAAAATGATTGTTGTTATTGGAGCAATGAAGGAAGAACTTTCTGAGATTAAAGCATTGCCACAAACATTATTAATTGAATCTGGAATTGGAAAAGCTAATGCAGCAATGAAGTTAACTGAAGCACTAATGAAACATGATGTAACTGCGATTTATAATTTTGGATTTGTAGGTGCTAGTCATCATTATGAAATAGGTGATTTGATTTTAATAGAAGAGGCGATGTATCATGATTTTGATCTTAGATTCTTTGGATATGAAAAAGGACAAGTTCCTGGATGTCCCCAAAAATTTAAATCAGATGAAACATTAATAAAAAAAGTCGTGCTTATAGAACCTCAAATTAAAAAAGGATTATTATATACTGGTGATTACTTTATGACAGAGACAATTGATCAACCATACATAGTAGATATGGAAGGTGCTGCTTTATATCAAGTCGCATATCACTATCAAATACCTATTGTAAGTATTAAAATAGTATCAGATATCGTAGGTATGGATAACCACTATGAAAACTATAAAAAGTTTGAATCGGAATTAGGAGCAAAACATATCAACGAGATATATTTAAAACTATTAAAGGAGTAAATTATATGAAGGGACTCATTGTGTTTTCTAATGATATGGAAGATGTTGAAGCACTAGCAACTAGAGCACTTTTAGTGCGTGCGGGATATCAAATGGATAGTGTTACTTTTCAAAATGATAAACATATATTAACAGCATTTGGACTGCAAATATTAGCAGATTATTTAGAAGATGAAATAGATGTCAATTCCTATGATTTTTTAATCATTCCTGGTGGAAAATATGTCGCAAAAACAGTTGATAGCGATCATAAGATAAAAAGCCTAGCAAAAACATTTAACGGCCAAAATAAGGAAGTTTGTGCGATTTGTGCAGGTCCTAGATTTTTAGGTCAAGCAGGACTCTTGAATGAAGTAAAATTTACAGCATTTATAGGTAGTGAAAAAGATGCTTTAAATGGAAAATATCAACCTCAAAAGAAAGCAGTAAAGGATGATCTTTTTATCACTGCAAGAGGTGCTGGTGCAGTTTATGAGTTTGTATATGAAATTGTGACCCATTTTTCGGGCAAAGATGCAGCAAATGCATTGCTAAAAAGCATTTTATATTAAAATATAAAAAAACTTTTTTGTAATGTCTTGACATTTATTTTTATATTGGTATAATTATATATGCTGCACAGCGTGGCCCGTTGGAGAAACGGTTAACTCACATGCCTTTCACGCATGCATTCACGGGTTCGAATCCCGTACGGGTCACCAACTTTTTACAATAAAACGTAGTTACGTTTTGAGATATGAGTTTTAGACTCAAGTAAGGTACCCATAGCTCAATTGGATAGAGCGTTTGACTACGGATCAAAAGGTTGGGGGTTCGAGACCTCTTGGGTACGCCATCGGGAAGTAGCTTAGCTTGGTAGAGCGCCTGGTTTGGGACCAGGAGGTCGCAGGTTCAAATCCTGTCTTCCCGACCATCTTAATAATTTTTTATAAGCGGGTGTAGTTTAGTGGTAGAACCACAGCCTTCCAAGCTGTTGATGTGGGTTCGATTCCCATCACCCGCTCCA
>JBFWMH010000033.1:0-4973 GCA_050251655.1 Acholeplasmataceae bacterium | reverse complement strand
TTATTCTTGCATTAATTTCTTTCTTTTTCTTATCACTGAAACTGCAGTTGATCCAATGACAACAACTACTGCGAGTACGACTGCAACAATTGTTGATGTTCCAACGCCTTCATCATCAAAACCTTTATTCGCTAATATTTCTTGCCATGAGTTGTCAATTTCAAGTTTTAATGTTTCATTATAACGATACACTTGATCATTCGTATTGATTCTTACATCAAATGATGCTGCATAATCTTGGAAATCACCTGCTAATAAATCAGTTAATACATCTTGTCTTGGAGATGTGTATTGAACCCATTCTGTGTTTTGCTTATTTGCATCATAGCTTAGCATAAAACTAATAAAATCATATGCATATTCTGTTTGTGCACCTTTTGGTGTCACAAATCCATCTACCCAAACATTAGTTCCTTCATTTGGCACATAAAATGATAAATTTTCATTTTCACTCATTAAGAAGTTTGCATCACCTGAATAACTAACTGCTAAATTGTATCTTGCAGGATCTATCATCGCATCAAAAATATCATCAGTTATGACATATGTATTTGATGTTAATGCATTATTTAACCAAGTAGTTGCATCAGCTAGTTCTGTTGATGTTGGATTGTTTATATCTTGAGTTCCAGTAGCAAACATTGAAATCATGAATGCATCTCTAGAACTATTATAAAACGCGACTTCATAATCTGTTGAATCTAAAAGTACATCCCATCCTGTTAAATCATTTTGGTCAACAACTGTTGTATCATATAAAATACCAACATTACCCCAAAAATAAGGTACTGCATATTCTAATAAATCAAAACCATTTGTTCCATCTGATAATTTTGATAAAACAGATTGTAAGCCAGTTGCTATATCTGTATTTTTATCAAATGTAGTCACTTTAGACCAATCAATAGGATCAATTAAGTCTTCTTGTGCTAATTGTTCAATTGCATAATCACTTGGAATGACTAAGTCATATTGATTACCAGCTTTAATTTGAGTAATCGCAACTTCATTTGAATCAAATGCGATTTGTTTCACTTTAATTCCATATTCCTCTTCAAATTGGGCAACTAAATCATCATCGATATATTCACCCCAATTATAAAGTCTTAAAGTTGGTCCACTTGCACAACTTGCTAAAAATAATAATGTTAAGACAAAAACTAAACTAAGTAAATATTTTTTCATTCTAATTCCTCTACTTTCTTCCCTGTTTTAAAATAATCATATAAAATCTTAGATCCTACAATCACGAGTATAATCGTTGATAACGCATTAATAATCGGTTTAGGACTTAATTTGTTTGTGTATAAATAAATTGATATATTCATATCACCGCTTGACCCAGCAACGAAATATGAAATGATAAAATCATCAAAAGACATTGTAAATGCAAGTGCTGCACCTGCAATGATTGCAACTTTAATTTGTGGTAATATCACTTTTATAAGTGTTTGAATAGGTGATGCACCTAAGTCATATGCAGCATCTGCAATATTTGGATCCAAACTTTTAACTTTTGGATAAACTGTAATGAGCACATAAGGTGTAGAAAATGCAATATGAGCAAGCAACATCGTATTATATGATGGTGCAATTTGCATTGCTCCAAACAAGACTAGTAATGATACTGCAATAATAATATCTGGACTGACAATCGGAATATTATTGACTGACATCGTCAACTCTCTAAATCCTTTTTTGGTCTTTGCAAGTGCTATTGCTGCAAGTGTTCCAAAAATAGTTGATATAAATGTTGATACAACTGCAATCCAAATCGTCATGAAGACAATACTTTCTCTAGGATTTGTGTAATTAAAAAGTTGTGGATCTGTAAATAATTCTACATATCTATTTAATGTAAATCCAGACCATCTTGTTAAAGAATCATCTTGATTAAAAGAAAATACTGCAATACTAATAATTGGTGCATAAATAAAAATCATAACTAATACTAGAAATATCGTTGGGGTAAGGTTATTTTTCTTCGAGTTCATTTCGATTAACCCCCTTATATTTATCTAGTTTTTTAATGTAGAACACAATACCTAGTATAATCAGTGATAAAACAATAGCAACTGCAGATCCATAACTGATTTTTCCACTAATTTTAACTTTTTGCTCAATTAATGTACCAATCATATAAATGTTTTGACTAGGTGCTAAATATTGAGGAACAATAATTGTGGTTGCTGCTGGTAAAAATACCATCAAAATACCTGAAACAACACCAGAAAGAGATAAAGGTAATATGACTCTTGCAAATGTTTGTGTTTTTGATGCACCTAAATCAGCAGATGATTCTAATAAGTTTTTATCTATTTTAGCAAGTATTGCATAAATAGGTAAAACCATAAATGGTAAATACACATAAATTAAACCAATCACAACACCAGCTGCACTATTAATTAAAAATGGAAATAACATCCTAAATATTTGTTCTAATGCTCTAACTCGTAATAACGTATTAATCCACATCGGTGCATTAATCAATATGAGCATGGTTGCAGCAGTTCTTGGACGCATTTTTGTTAGTAAATAAGCAAGTGGATATCCTATAATGAGTGATCCAATAGTTGTAGCAAATGCAATCCATAAACTATTCGTCATTGATCTAACAAAGGCTGATTCAGATAAGAATGATTGATAGTTTTCTAATGAAAAATTAAATGGAAAAATTGATGTTGATGTTGTATCAGATTGAAATGATGCTAGAATTAGCAAAAAGATAGGAATAACAACTAATATAAAAAGAATAATGTAGTACGGAATGCCTAAGTAATGATCAAATCTAAACTTAGATTTATTCTTCTTCGACGGCATCAAATGTTGCATTACCATTGCTCCATAACATGTAAATCTTCTGGACCAAACATTAAATCAACTTCTGTATTTAATGCCTGATAATCTGTAGTATGAATGGTATATATTCTATCTTTAGTCTTTACATCAATTTCATAATGTACACCTTTAAAAGCGACACTATCGACAACACCTGTAAGTTTCCCTTCACCTTTTTTTACAATATCAATATCTTCAGGTCTGATCACGATATCAACTGTTTCATTTCTAGAAAACCCTTTATCGACACAATCATATGTTTGCCCATCAAAACTTACGAGCAAATCATCAATCATCGTTCCTTCAATGATATTTGATTCACCAATAAAATTGGCAACAAAGCGATTTATAGGTTCATTATATATATCTTCAGGTGTACCAATTTGATAAATCTCACCTTGATTCATCACAACGATTTTATCACTCATTGTGAGTGCTTCTTCTTGATCATGTGTGACAAATATAAAAGTGATACCTGAAGATCTTTGTATCTCTTTTAATTCATATTGCATCTCTTGTCTTAGCTTTAAATCAAGAGCTGCAAGTGGTTCATCTAATAGCAATACTTTTGGTTCATTGATCAAAGCACGGGCGATAGCAACTCTTTGTTGTTGTCCACCTGACAATTTATGAACAGGTCTATTTTCATAACCTTCTAGACCTACCATTTTTAAATATTTTTTGACTTTTTCAGTAATTTCTTTTTCTTTAGAACGTTTTGTAGTAAATCTTTTTTCTAATTCAGATATATTTAATAAAACTTCTGCTTTATTTGTTTCATTCATGCTTAATTTTAAAGATTCAATTTCTTTCTTTAAAGCATTATTTGGATCTTTTAATTCTTTAATTATCTCTTGTTGTTCTTTTTTTAGGTTCTTAATTTCAACTGCATCTCTAGTTGCTTTGATTTTATCTTGATATGTTCTTTGTACCTTTCGGATTTCTTCCATAGTCTTAAGTGATTCGTTTTTGACTCTTAATCCAAAAGCAACATTCTCAAATACATCTAAATGAGGAAATAATGCATAACGTTGAAAAACTGTATTTGTTGGTCTGCGATGCGCCGGTGTTTCTAAAATAGAATTACCATCAAATAAAACTTCCCCTGCACTCGGTTCAACAAATCCACCAATAATTCTAAGCGTAGTTGTTTTACCACAACCTGAAGGTCCAAGTAATGTTACAAACTCATTTTGATGAATTTCTAAGTCGATTCCTCTTAAAACGACTTGTCCATTAAATTCTTTAGTTACATCCTTTAGTTCTATGAGTGCTGCCATACGTACCTCCTAAGTGTTTACTCCGATTAAACTGATTTGTTTCATATGGTTTTATTAGTTTAGTAATAATAAACTATTAGTTAAACTATCGTAAACCAGAACACACTTATTATATTACATAATAAAGATATGTCAACATTAAAACTTTAAAAAATAAATATGCATCAAAAACAGTTTTTCAAGGTGTTATGCTATAATTAAAATATATTGATTTTTTAACCATATCATAGAGGACTGATTATATGCTAAACTTATCTATTCAAATGCTAAAAACAAAAAAATATATGATTCAATTTATATTGTTTTTATCATTTTTTATTCTCATTTATTTTATTATTGATCATCTAAATATGACCTATCAAGAGATGGCTACTTCTTATGGTATTTATCTAGTTGTCATCAATATCATCCTAAATTTAATCATGTCAGTATTAAGTGCTTTCTTAATGCATATGAGTACAACAATGGTTGAACTAAAAGGCAAAGAAGGTAAAGGTTCATCTTTAGGGTTTCTATCCATTCTATTTGGTATATTAACCTATGGTTGTACTTCTTGTGTGATCGGATTTTTCGCAAGTATCGGTATTGCATTTTCTGTCATCGCACTACCTTTAGCAGGACTTCCATATAAATTTGTTTCACTAATCCTTATCATTGTTGGATTATTTGTTATTAGATATCAATTAGAACATGGTAAATGTAGAGTTAAATTAGATTAAGGCTTCGGCCTTTTTGTATATTAAGATTAAGAGTTATCTCTTAGTCTTTTATTTTTTTATAAATGGTAGTAATATAAAGGCGAAGGCGTAGTTAATTAAATTGAACTTCGAGTTCGTAAAAACTATGTATACCTTT
>JBFWMH010000032.1:0-6886 GCA_050251655.1 Acholeplasmataceae bacterium | reverse complement strand
TACTTAAACTGTGGCGGTTAAGTAATAGTTCATACATTTTTAAAGCTAACCTCTAAAAATACTGGCTATAAGAGGTTTTTACTGTTAACTAATTAAAAATACTTGACTTTTAATAGTTAGTCACCTCTTTATTATTATCATAACAACATTTTTATTGTTTGTCAACTATTTATTATCGTTTATCGATATATTATTGTTGTTTTACATAAAATAAAAAGCACTTTCGCACTTTTTATTTTAAATTTTTATCTTTAATTAGGAAAAATAATAATGAAACAAAACTAAATCCTAGCATTGCTGATGAAATAATGCTACCATAACTGATCACTTCATTCACGCTTTGTGTAGCAAGTCCAGATATCCACACAAATGCTAAGTAATCTTCACCCTCAACCACAAAATACGGAAGGTTGACGATCAAACCAGCCAGAATGAGATTAACCATGAGCGAGAATATTATCATGAATTTTACTTGTTCTTTTTGTTTAGATACCATTAATAAAATAAATATATTTGCTAATAATAAAAATATGATGAAACAAATCATAGGACTTAATGCAAAAATTTGATAATTGAGCCCTAAAAAATTTATCGTTGATCCAAACATGACTTCATATATAGATAATCGAATCGGATTATTTAGTGGCATATAAATTACTGGTAAAATAAGCAAAGCTAATAAGGATAACAATATAAATAATAATCCAAATTGATACATTAAATTAAGTCGCTTATTTTCCATATAATCTTCATCCTTTATAAAAGTTTAATGTTTCTATTGTCTTTCTTTCTTTAGGTTTGTTTTTTTGATCTGCATATCCGATCATGATGATACCAGTAATAATATAACCTAATGGTAAATTTAGTACTTCTTTAAAATTATCTGTTTTTATAAATCCAGGAGTTTTCCAGTGAGTACTTATCCCTTTTTCTTCAGCAAGAAGCATAAAGTTTTGAATCATTGCAGCATTTGCTTGCAAATCTTCTAATTCTTGATCAAAATCCTCACTTGTATTCATTAAGACAAACATCAATAGTGGTGCCTTATAAATTTTGTCAAGTTTAGGTTCTATATCCTCTTTTTTTATATCACTTAATGTATTTAAGTAAGCTTCTTTAAAGACTTGTTTACCTTTTTTATCCATAAATAAGAAATCCCATGGTTCTCTCATTTTATGATTAGGCGCATAGATAGCTACATTGATAAGTTCTTTTATAAGATTTAAATCAACTTCTCTTTCTATATATGTTTTTTGACTAACTCTTTCTTTAATTAATACATCTAATTTCATGTGATCAACTCCTCTATTATTAGCATACATCTATATATGAAATGTTTCAAATAAAGTGTATTAAAAAACATCCAAAAGGATGTTCTTTTTTAAATAATAGTTTTGGGATGAGATTTATGAGCTTTCGTTGTAAGCATCACTCTCTCACCAATAAAATCAAATATGGATACGACTAATAAATAAAGCATTAAATTTATAAGTGCGACTTGCAAAGTGAAATCAATTGCAATATATGCTAAAAAGAGAATTGTTAATACTATAAATGCAATATTTAAAATCATACCTTTTTGTTTATTTACATGAATTAAATTTCTAATTTGTGAACCTTGGACAATGAATGCAAATACAATGAAAATTGTATATCCAATCATGCCACCTAATTTAATCAATAAATCTGAATCTTCGGAAAATGCATTTTGGACGTTGAAAAAACCGACAAGCAAATCCCACTTTGTGATGATTAATGTAATAAATGTTCCTGAAAAAAGTGTTTTAAGTAAACTTCTCATCCAAGTATCCTCCTATGATTGATTGAGTATAATAAAAATCAACTGAACACCATAATTGATCATTGAAGCATAAATTAAAGACGCGATTAAAGTAATACTACGTATAAACGTAATACCTTTAGTTTCTATTACTTTGATTTGAAAACTTTTTTCGATGATTTTTTGAACAAAAGTAAAAAGAAAATACATTGCAAAAGTTAATACAGGAATGATGATTAGCATCACGGCTGTGTTATAACCAACACTTGATACTTCATTTGTATACACTTGGAAAATAAGTAATACAAACCACCATACAATGGTCAATAAAACTGTCATACTTGCAATAAATCTAATGACGATTTCTTTTGCTTCAAATGGATTCATTTCGAAAACTTTTTTCTTTATCAAATAAAGCTTTAATTATGTTAAGGAAAGGACCAATCCCAAAGTTGTCATACCAATTAGCCCCCAAATTATATATTCAAATGCCATGAATGATTCTCCTTATTTAAATACACTTCAACTTAAATTTTTATGTGATATAATAATTATGTTGCTACTTATAGTGCCATGATTGATAATTCTATAGTTTCTGGTAAACCAGAGTTTTTAAAACCGTTATCGTTACTTACGATTTGTTTAATAATAGATGTTGGAAGTGCTACAGTGATCCCTGTATATAATACTACTGAGTCATCTGTAATCCATTCTGGTGAACCACTATTCTTAAAATCTAATGTAGTGTCATCTGTAATCCATTCTGGTGAACCACTATTCTTAAAATCTAATGTAGTGTCATCTGTAATCCATTCTGGTGAACCACTATTCTTAAAATCTAATGCAGAGTCATCTGTAATCCATTCTGGTGAACCACTATTCTTAAAATCCAAAGTTGATTCGTCAGTAATCCATTCTGGTGAACCGCTATTCTTAAAATCTAATGAAATATTACCATTATTAACATTTACAAATAAACTAACTGCAGCAACGACTGCTAATACTAAAACTACTAATTTAACCATTTTTCTCATTTTTCAATTCTCCTAATTAATTAATATTTTTTCTTTACAATTCAATTTTAACTTGAAAAACATATTAAAAACAGGGCGGATATGACCTAAAATGAAGAAAATACGACTTTTTGTGGAAAGAAAGAAGAATTTTTATGGAATCAAGAGAATTATGCACTTATATTGAAAGATTTAGATCTGCAAGAAAAGTATCCCAAGAAAATTTAGTCTCTGGGATTGTTTCGATTCGTCAATATAGACGCTATCTCAATGGTGAATCTGATATGCCTTTCCATATATTCGTTCAAATGGTTGATAAACTAGGTTTAAAAACTGAGTCAGTCTTAAGAGAAATGGAAGTCGTAAGATTTGAAGAGTTTGCTTTTGTAAACAAACTATATAATTATGCAGTGAATTATAATTATGATAAATTTAATGCTTTATTGAATGAAAATAAAAATATTACTTTTGTCGATAAAATTAATAACCTGTTTTTTGATTTTAGTATTATTATTAAAGATTATTATCAAAATCAACTTGATAATAAGTTAGCAAGTGCTAAAATAAGTGAATTGCTCAACTATCCTCAAATTTTAAAGCATGACATCATTACTGACATAGAATTACTCATTCTTTCGTTTTTGATGGATGTATCAGGTAAAGTTGATCAAAAGAAAATTGTTGATAAGATTTTTTATTTCTTCAATAATGGTGAAAAAATAATTGGTGGAGGAAATATAAGAATATTAATTCTTATTATTGCTAAATTTGCTAAAATATTTGGTATTAGAGAGGATTATGATTTAGTCCTGGAATTTTGTGAAATAGGTTTAAAACGAAATTTAGCAATACAATCATATTACATCAGTGAATACTTGTATTATTATCAATCTTTAGCATATTATAAATTGGAGCGTATGGAAGATTTCGAAATTGCTTTACAAAAATGTTTTAATGTATTAGAACTTGATGGAAATCCAAGTAAAATCAAGAAATTTGAGTCACTTATTGACGAAGATTATGAAATAGAGTTTAGAAAACATGTGATAGATAGATATTATAAAGAAGTTAACAAAAAAAGCGAAAATTAATCGCTTTTATTTTTTTATCCTAATCTTTTACCATATTCTAATAACACTTCTTTATTTTGAACATCATAATTAGTATATGCTAAAGTGTTTAAACCAATGAAATGCATCCCCATAGATTCATAAAAAGAAATAGCGGGATCATTACATGATTGAACTTCTAGTGTTATCGCTCTTGCTTTGATATCCATTGCATGTCTTTCAATATGCTTAAAAAGCTGACTTCCTAACCCTTTTCGTCGATATTTTGGATGAATATATATTTCCCAAATACGAAATGTTTTATTCCATTCTATAAATTCGCCTTCAATGACTGCTACGAGCGTTTTTCTTTCAAACATACCAAAGACTACAGGTTGATTGATATAATCTGCAAATAACGATATATCATATGATTTTGTTGTCTTTTTCATACGTTTTCTTTTCATTGACATCGATATAGCTTTTCGATGCTTTTTTATTTGAATGTCTTGATATGCTCTAGTGATATAATCTACATTAATTTTATATCCTTGATAATCACTATAGTCTAATTTTTCAATTTTCATATATTCACTTACCTTTTTGACCTAATCTATTTATAACATAAATAAAGTTTTTTTTAAAGGTAATGCTGAAAAAACAAAAAAAGATGCCATTTGACATCTTTTTAAAAGTTTGTTTTAGATGAATAAATTATGATTTGCATCTTGTGTGTCACCTAAGTAAGTAGCAACACCTGCAACTTCAATACCATCAATAAGTTCTTCTTGCTTAATACCCATGATATCCATAGACATTGCACAAGCTGTAATCTTAACACCCATTTCCATAGCATTTTGCATAAGGACTTGGAGTGAATCAACGTTTTTCTTCTTCATGATCATTTTAATCATCTTAGGTCCCATACCTAACATGTTCATGTTAGAAATAGGTAATTTCTTAACACCTCTAGGCATCATCTTACCAAACATTTTTTCAATAAGTGTTTTCTTAACTCTTACTTTCTTAGGTTTTCTTAAAATGTTTAAACCCCAGAATGTAAAGAATAATGAAACATCTTTGCCCATTGATTTAGCACCACTTGCAATGATGAATGCAGCAATTGCTTTATCTAAATCTTGTGAGAATACAACAATGGTTGTACCATTCTTAGATTCTTGAACTTCAAATCCTTGTTGATGCTTTTCAACAGTTTTAGGCATATTTTTATTAACGCCCTTTTGGATTTGAGCAGTAATGACTTTACCTTCTTGGTTAAGATTTAATAAACTATTACCAGTGCGTTCAGCCCAAGTTTTAATGTCTTTCTTAAATCCTGGATCAGTTGCTTTAACTTCTAACACATCACCATCTTTAAGTGTTTCCATATTTTTATAAACTTGAACGATTGGACCTGGACATTGTAATCCACAAGCATCAACAGTTAATGAGATGCTTGCATCACTGACAACTGGTACTGCTTCTTCAAGTTTAGGAATATCAACAACTGGCACTCCAAAGTCATCAACAAGTGTGAAACACACTTCATGACCATCATGATCAAATACACAACTATATGATTTAAATCCACCATCTAAGTTTTTAGCATTAAATCCATTTTGTAATAAGACACGAGTTGCAGCATATCCTCTAACACCAACAGCACAGTATACATAGATTTCTCTATCTTTAGGAATTTCATCTAAACGATTTCTAATTTCTGATAAAGGAATATTGACTGATCCTGGTAAATAATCAAGAATATATTCAGCTCTTTCTCTAGCATCTAAAATAAAACTACCTTTAGCTGCTAGTTCTTGCATATCTTGCCATGAAACAGTTGATACTAAACCATTTTTAATATTTTCAGCAACGAAACCAATCATATTAACTGGGTCTTTAGCTGATGAGAATGGAGGTGCGTATGCTAAATCTAAGTGTTTAAGATCGATGACTGACATTTTAGCATAAATTGCTGTAGCCATAACGTCGATACGTTTATCAACACCTTCACCACCAATCGCTTGAGCACCATAAATTTCTAATGTTTCAGGATTGTATAAAACCTTCATATTAATTGTTTGAGCACCTGGGTAATAACTTGCGTGACTCATTGGATGAATATGAATACTCTTAAATGGTAATTTTAATGCTTTAAGTGATTTTTCATTTGCTCCAACTGAACCAACTGTTAAATCAAAAATCTTAGCTGCAGAAGTTGCAAGTGTACCTTGATATTTATCTTCAATACCACAAATATGATTTGCTACAAAGCGTCCTTGTTTATTTGCAGGACCGGCAAGTGCAGCATTCATCACTTCATTTGTCGCTAAATTTTTAACATCAATGACATCACCAATCGCATAAACATCTTTATTTGAAGTTTGTAAGTATTCATTAACTTTCACTGAACCACGTTGTGTTAATTCAAGATTTGCTTTTTTAGCAATCTCATTATCTGGTCTAACACCAATTGCAAAAATAATTAAATCTGTTAACAATTTAGTTCCTGATTGTAATATAATTTCCTTACCTTCAAGTTCAAATGATTTAACGCCATCATTTAAAATAAGACCAACATTGTTATCAACCATATGTTCATGAATAATTTGAGCCATTTCATAGTCAAACATATTCATCACTTGTGGTGCCATTTCTACTAATGTCACTTGTAATCCACGATGTGCTAAGTTTTCCATCATTTCAACACCGATAAAACCACCACCGATAACGACAGCTTTCTTAGGTTTTTCAGTTTCAATAAATGAAATGATTTCATCCATATCTGGAATGTTTCTTAATTTAAATAAATTTTTTGCTTCTTTAATACCTGGGATAGGTGGCATAATTGGTTGCGCACCTGTTGAGATAACTGCTTTGTCATATGATTCAACATATTCTTCACCAGTTTGTACATTTTTTACTGTTACTGTTTTTGCTTTAACATCCATGTCAATAACTTCAGAAAAAATACGGACATCAATATTAAATTTTTGGTGCATATCTTCAGGTGTTTGGACGACTAATGCATCTCTTGATGGAAT
>JBFWMH010000031.1:0-8495 GCA_050251655.1 Acholeplasmataceae bacterium | reverse complement strand
AGTTACTTATAGTATATGTGAGGATTTCTTTTATTTATACATTAAAAAAAGAAGTGGTCGCTTTCGTTAAAAACTACCACCTCAAAATTTAAAGCCTATCGTTTACCACCTCAGAATTTAAATACCTGAAAAAGAAAAAGTGCTTCACCAATTAGCACTTTTTCTTTTTTTAGGAGAGAGAGAAAAAAATATATTTAATTAAGATGCTACTTGATAGGTGATATTTAAATTTTGACTATCAATGTATTTCATCATAACATAACTAGGGATTGCGTACCCAAGGTTTTCAGTACCTTCAGCAACGACTTTAAATGAAATAATACCTACAACATATCCATATTTATTAAGTAATGGACCACCAGAATTACCAGAATTAACAGCTGTATCAGTTTGAATAGCTTCAACGATTGTTCCATTATCATCAAAATATCTAAGCGGAGCTGATACAACACCAGATGATACGGATAATCCATAACCATTTGCATTACCGACTGCGATAACTGGTTCACCATAGAATAACTTTATAGCATCTGTTGTATTGTATAAAGATGCATCCGGATCAGTTAAATCATAAAAAGTTAAATATTGTAAGTTGTCAATAAGTGTAGGATCAACTTTTAAGATTGCTAAATCAAGTGATTGATCATAAGTGATGATATCTGCAGGGAAAGTTGTATTAGAATCTGCATAATTGATTTTTACATCAACACTGTCATATGTAAAGTTTGATAAACTTTCATAATCTTCTAATGTAACAACATGAGCGTTAGTCATTAAATATCCATCAGCATTAATGAAGAATGCTGTTGCAAGTGATTCGGCAGAACCACTCACATTTTTTGAACTACTCCCAAATGGTGTGTACACCACTTGTGTATATGAATATTCAAAATCGACGGTAACCTCTACAGTTGATGATAATGCAATAGCTGCATTAACCACTGTATCATTTCCTGAATCAGAGATGTAGGAATCAAAAGTATTTGTATCAAGACCATAAGTCACATCAATCGTTGGATTCGTTATAGAATTTATGGTGTCTGCTATAGAACTACATCCAACAAGCGAAAGAGATATGCCTATAAAAGTAACAACAATGAATATTTTTCTTTTCATGATTTTATACCTCAACTGATCTGATGGCTTAAGTATATACCTCATGCGTATAGATTTAAACGATTGTGAAAAGGTTCATACATATTGACACGGTTTCCCATGATTTAACCCTAATTGCATTAAATTTTGGTAAAGTAATGTTATAATTCTACATAGAAAGCAATATGATGAGGATAAGACATGGAAGAAAATAAAAAGAAACAATTCAAAGATAGAGAAGGATTAATTCATTTTCTTAAATTTACAGGTTTTTCTATTTCTGCAGGTGCTATACAAATTGGGAGTTATGCAGTTTTATTCAGTTGGTTACAAATTAGATATTGGCTATCTTATTTAACTGCACTTATATTATCTGTTTTATGGAATTTTACGCTTAATCGTAAGTTTACTTTTAAATCAGCAGCAAACATACCAGTCGCAATGACAAAGGTTGCAGTTTATTATGCGATATTTACACCACTTTCAACATGGTGGGGTGATTATTTAGTTGAAGGTATACATTGGCCAGGTTATCTTGTATTATTTGGTACAATGGTGATTAATTTTGTGACTGAATTTATATATACAAAATATTTTGTTTATCACAATCAAATCAATACTGCTTTACCTTCTAGTGTAGAAGAATAAAACTTGACAATCAATTTTGATTTTTTTATAATGCTTAATGGGAGGCGAAATTATGTCAAAAACAAAGAAATTTAAAACAGAATCGCAACAATTATTACATTTAATGACTCACTCAATTTACACACAAAAAGAGATCTTCTTAAGAGAACTTATTTCCAACGCAAGTGATGCCATTGATAAAAGACATTACTTAAGTTTAACACATGAAGAAGTGCCTAGCACATCTTATGAAATATGGATTGAACCAGATCAAGAAGATCGCATGCTCATTATCAAAGATAATGGTATCGGATTTACCGAAGATGAATTAGTTGAAAATTTAGGAACTATTGCTCAAAGTGGTTCTAAAGCATTTAGAGAAAAACTTGAGCAAAACGACGTTGATATGATTGGACAATTCGGTGTTGGTTTTTATTCTGCATTTATGGTTTCTAAACGTGTAGAAGTAAGAACAAAATCTCCTTTTTCAGAAAAGGGATATTTATGGGTTTCAGAAGGTGAATCATCATATACAATTGATGAGATTGATTTAGCAGAAATTGGAACTGAAATCACACTCGTATTAAATGATGATGATTTGGAAAATGACGAAAACTATTCAGAATTTTTAGAATCATATAAAATTGAAGACTTAGTTAAAAAATATAGTGATTATGTGCGTTATCCAATTAAAATGATGATGACGAAACAAGAAGATGGAAAAGATGTCATTGTTGAAGAAACGATGAATCAAATGACACCCATTTGGAAACGTTCAAAAGCAGAGATTACTGAAGCTGAATTAAATGATTTTTATAAACATCAATATGGAGATTATGATAATCCTCTTAAAGTGATTCATTCACAAGTTGAAGGTATGATGATGTATACTGCCTTATTATTCATTCCTAAACGACCACCATATGATTTTTATAGTGAAAAATATGAAAAGGGATTACAGTTATATTCTAAAGGTGTCTTTATTCAAGATAAAAACAAAGATTTAATTCCTGATTATTTTAAATTTGTCAAAGGATTAGTTGATTCTGCAGATTTAAGTTTAAATATTTCAAGAGAATTATTACAACACGACAGACAACTTAAGAAAATAGCAAGTCATGTTGAAAAGAAAATTAAAAGCGAATTAGAATTGATGTTATCAAATGAAAGAGATTTATATGTGGAATTTTATGAAGCATATAAAAACACACTCAAGTTTGGTATTTATGATCAATTTGGATTAAATAAAGACAAGCTTCAAGACTTGATCATGTTTAAAACATCAACTTCTGATGACTATGTTACATTAAAAGAATATGTAGATAGAAAACCAGAGTCACAAAAAGCAATTTATTATGCGACAGGAAAAAATAAGCAAAGCATCATGAATCTTCCACAAATGGATGTCATGAAGGAAAAAGGTATAGAAGTTTTATTATTTACTGATGAAATTGATGAATTTATGATTCAAGTATTAGGTCAATATCAAGAAGTTTTATTTAAATCTATTCAACAAGGTGAAGCCGATTTTGTTGATGAAGAACAAAAAGAAGATTTAAAAACAAAAGAAGAAGAAAATAAAGATATTCTAAAAGCTTTATCTGATGCATTAAAAGATAAGGTGAAAGAAGTTAAACTTTCAGCGAGACTTAAAGATTCACCTGTTTGTTTGGTTTCTGGTGAAGGATTATCGATGGAGATGGAAAAAATCTTGAAACAAATGCCAAATCAAGGTAATGATATGATGAAAGCAGAAAAGATTTTAGAAATTAATCCAGAACATCCTATTTTTAAATCTATGTTAAAAGTATTTGAAAAAGATGATACAAAGATCACACAATATGCATCTCTTTTATATCATCAAGCATTACTCATTGAAGGTCTTCCAATTGAAGACCCTAGTGAATTTAATCAAAATCTCGTGCAGCTTATGATTGATGCTGCAAATCAATAAAAAAAGCCATTATTTGGCTTTTTTGTTAATTAGTGTAATAAATATCATCATCTGAGACGTCATCAGCATCAATGACATAATTGCCATGATGTGTGTCGTCTTTTTGTTCTTTCCTTGGCTTTGGACCTTTAATTGAAGGCAACATTAAGTACATAAGTCCAATACCCGTTAAAAATCCTCCTAAGTGTCCATAAATACTAATGTTTGGGGCAATAAATGTAAAGATAACATTAATAACAACCAATGAGCGTATAGATCTTATACCATATGGAGTAAATAAGAGCGGACGTTGATATGTTAAGATGAGTAATGCACCCATAATACCAAAGAGTGCACCTGATGCACCAATGGTAGGCACATTAGAATTCATACTCATAAGCCATACAAGAACTGATGAGCCTAAACCAGCTATCATATAAATAGTGATATATTTAACTTTACCAAATAAGTCTTCAACGAAACCACCAATGATATATAAGAAATAACTATTCATCAAAAAGTGTAGAATACTACCATGTAAAAACATTGCAGTTAATAATCGATAATACTCACCTTGAGTTGTAATTAAAGAAGGTACTAAAGCACCAAGATTAATTAATACGTCACTATGGTAAGTAAATAAGGATTGGCTTAATATGGATGCGATGATTGCCATAAGTGTATTAATTGATAATAAGATAAATGTTACGGGGTGTTTTTTGTATGCGCGCACAAGGCGGTCATAAAATGTTTGTTGTTGCATTTTGATCACTCCTTCACTCATATTTTACAAAAAAACGAAGAAATCACAAAGCCAAATCATCAAAAATAACAATTATGAAAAAAGAACCATAATTCATTAAAGGCGTCAAAGTTTTATTTTTTATAAAAAAACGGTAAAATAAAAGTGAGGTGAACATATGCCAAAAAGTAAAGTCGTTATTGTTGGTACAGGTATGGTAGGCATGAGTTATGCATATTCATTACTTAACCAAGGGACAGTAGAAGAATTAGTTTTAATTGATATTGATAAAGAACGCGCACTAGGAGAAGCAATGGATTTAAACCATGGTCTTTCTTATGCACCTAGAAAAATGAAGATTTATGCAGGAACATATAGTGATTGCAAGGATGCAGATATTGTTGTGATTACTGCTGGTGTGAATCAAAAAGATGGTGAAACCAGAATTGATTTATTGAATCGAAATGCAGCAATCATGAAAGCAGTTGTCAAAGAAGTGATGGCAAGCGGATTTGATGGTATTATTTTAGTCGCATCTAATCCAGTAGATATTTTAGCTTATGTCGCATGGAAAGCATCAGGATTACCATCATCAAGAGTCTTTGGTAGTGGAACATCACTTGATACTGCACGTTTAAGATTTGAAATTGCACAACGCATTCATATTTCCGTTAAAAACATTCACGCATATATTATGGGTGAACATGGTGACACTGAATTTGCTTGTTGGTCAAATGCTTATATTGGATCAAAACCACTTACTGACGTTATAGATACAATGGAAGGTATTGAACTTTCAGATTTAGAAGAAATTCATCAAGATGTTAAAAATGCTGCATACGAAATTATAAAGCGTAAGAAAGCAACCTATTATGGTATTGGTATGACGCTTGTTAGCATTACTGCAGCCATCATCAATAACGAGAATAGAATTGTTCCTATTTCCGTGTATAACGATGGTATTTATGATATAGATAATGATTTATATATTGGACTACCTGCCGTATTAAATGCTGATGGTGTTCATCATGTTGTTAAAATCAAATTAAACGAAAAAGAAGATGAACAATTAAAACATTCTGCGAAAGTTTTAAAAGATATTTTAAATCAAATGGAATTTTAAAAAGATATGGCAACATATCTTTTTTTATTTGTTATTTGAATATTATATATATTCATGTTATGCTTTAAGTAAACTATTTTAAGGAGTTTATATATGATATTAATTGTTAGTTTAATTTTAGTGATGTTTATTTTGAAATTAGTGATTTCCATTTTAAATTATCAACACTCAATCAAAAGTGTTCCAGAAAATGTAGCACATATATACGATCAAGAAGTTTATCAAAAATGGTTAGATTACCATAGAGACCAAATGAAGTTTGGTCTGATTTCAAAAAGCGTGAGTTTGATAGTGATATTATTACTGCTCATGTTTAAAGTTTTTGGATGGTTAGAAGCTTTAAGTTTAGAATTAAGTGGATCAGTCTATCTACAAACACTTATCTTTTTAGGTATTTATTTTTTATTTGATTCTCTTATTGCTATTCCTTTTGACTATTATTTAACGTTTGTCATCGAAGAAAAACATGGATTTAATAAATCAACAAAGAAAACATTTTGGATTGATCAAATCAAAAATTTCTTATTAACGATTGTATTAATGGGTGGTATTATTTTAGGATTACTTGCCATCTATAGAGCATTTGTTAATCAAATATGGATATTTATCTTAGGTGCTTGGCTTGTATTAACTGCTGTTATGATTTTAATGTTTTTACTTAATACTAAAGTATTTGTTAAATTATTCAATAAGTTAACACCACTTGAAGAAGGAAGTTTAAAATCAAGTATTGATGAACTAGCATCTAAACTTGGCTTTGAAATTAATAAAATAAGCGTGATGGATGCATCTAGAAGATCAACAAAACTCAATGCATTTTTTAGTGGTTTAGGTAAACAAAGAGATGTTGTCTTATATGATACATTAATTGAAAAAATGAGTGAAGAACAAATACTTGCAGTATTAGGTCACGAGCTGAGTCATGCACTTCATAAAGATACGACTAAAATGCTTATTCAGCAAATATTAGTCTTTGGTGTTTTCGCATCATTTATTGGATTAATCTTAAATTGGACAAATCTATTTACAGATTTAGGATTACAAGGTATTAATTTTGGATTTGCGATGATCTTATTTTCTATTTTAATGGAACCTATTTCAATGCTTATTGGTATTCCAACAAATTATTTATCTAGAGTTGCAGAATATAGAGCTGATAAATTCGGTGCAGAACAGGTTTCTAAAGAAGCGATGATTTCTGCTTTAGAAGTGATTTCAAGAGAAAACTTTGCTAATCTAAATCCACACCCTTTATTTGTAACACTATACTATAATCATCCTACGACATCAGATAGAATCAAGGCGATTAATGCACAATGAATCAAAATCGACTCATCCATCTAAAAGATGGGAAAAATCAAGGTGAGTATGTTCTTTATTGGATGCAGCAGTCACAAAGAATCCATGATAATCATGCATTAAATTTTGCTGCTGACATCGCCAATAAAAACAATTTACCTCTCGTTGTGTTTTTCGCTTTATATAGCAATTATCCCGAAGCGAATGAGCGTAGTTTTGCTTTTATGCTTGAAGGACTATACGATGTTAAAAAATGGTTAGACAATCAAGGTGTGAATTTTGTTTTAAGAATAGGACCTGCACAAGAAGTCATCTTTGACTATTTAAGCGATGCCTTTAGTTTTGTGATGGATTATGGATATTTAAAACATCAAAAAATGTGGAGAAAAAATATTTTAGATAGAATTATTAAAGAAGATCTTCAATGTTCTGTAGACATGATTGATACAGATATGATTGTTCCTGTAAAAGTAGCAAGTGATAAAAGAGAATATGGTGCATATACATTAAGACCCAAACTGATGAAAGTGCTTCATGAATATAGAGACTCTGATCCACTGCCTCCGCTTAAGAATACGAAGCAACTTCATCTTAAGTTTGATGATGATTTATCAGATGTTGATATGTTATTAAAAAAATTGAATGTTGATCAAAGTGTTACAAGAAGTCCATTCTTTAAAGGTGGATATTTAGAAGCTTCACATGCATTTTCAAAATTTTTATATAATGATTTAAAAGATTATAAAGATAGAAATGATCCATCAAACCCTAAAGTGTCTCATATGAGTATGTATCTCCATTTTGGACAAATAAGTCCAAGAGAATTACTAGAACGTATGACATTAGCGATGCTACAAGATCAAATTGATCAAGCAAGTATTGATTCATTAGTTGAACAACTTTATGTGAGAAGAGAACTTGCGTTTAACTATGTCACATATCAAAAAAATTATGATATATTTGAGATGATGACACAACCTTGGGCATATAAGACGATGGAAGCTCATGAGAACGATCCAAGATTATATGTCTATTCAATTTATGATTATGAATCTTTTCAAACACACGATGAGGCATTTAATGCTGCAATGATTGAAATGGTTGTTACTGGATATATGCATAATTATATGCGCATGTATTGGGCAAAAAAAATCATTGAATGGACACCAACATTTAAAGAAGCATATGAAACCATCATGTATCTAAATAATAAATACTTTATAGATGGTAGAGATGCAAATAGCTATGCAGGTGTTGCTTGGTGTTTTGGAAATCACGACAGACCTTGGACTGAAAGAGAGATTTTTGGACAATTGCGTTATATGAATTTTAGTGGACTCAAACGAAAGTTTGATATTGATCTATATATTCAAAAAATGAGAAATCTGGTGAAATAAAATGGAATTATTAAAGAAATTTTTAAAGTACTACATGTTTTTACTTGGTGCATTTATTGTACTTATGGCATTTGACTGTTTTGGAACAAACGAAGCATTTTGGTATGAACTTGCTTGTTTTGGAATTAGTATTTTACCAGGGGTTGGCATTATTTTAGTCGTTTGGTTTCTTAGAAATAAAGACCATTTATTAAGATGGATAACTTTAGCACTCGCTATTGGTTTCTTCATCTTGTTTAAGATGTATCGCTTCAGTGATCAATGGCCAATCATACTTAT
>JBFWMH010000030.1:0-10589 GCA_050251655.1 Acholeplasmataceae bacterium | reverse complement strand
TATAAAAAAAGCGATCATGTTAATCATGATTCGCTTCTTTTTTTTCTCTATGTTTTCTTATCTTTTTCTCAGGGACTGGATCATACTTAGGTTTAAATAAAGGATTACAAGTAAGAATTCTTTTAGTCGTAAGAAAAGATGCTTTAACAAAGTTAAAACGTTGATATGCAGTGATTGCATAGTTGCTACATGTTGGATGATGTCTGCATTTATGATTGCTATTTGGGGATATCTCAGTTTGATACCATTTAATTAATTTTATGGGTAATTTATTCATTGTCTCACCAAAGATATTATATCATAATATAAGCTTTCATATAAAAATGGTTAATTTTGGTTTTTTGCCCACAAATAGATATTTTAGTGCTATAATAAAGATATAGAAAATGAAAACGATTACAGGAGGTTACTATGAAGGCATACGAGACAAAAGCAATAAGAAACATAGCAGTTTTGGGACATCAAGGATCAGGCAAAACGAGTTTAACAGAATCTCTACTCTTTTCTTCAAACGCAATTGATAAAAAAGGCGAAGTAGAAAAGAAAAATACCGTATCTGATTATATGGTAGAAGAACAAAACAAGCTCTCAAGCCTTTCACTAAGTTTAATTCCAGTGGAATGGCATGACTATAAACTTAACTTTCTAGACGTACCTGGAAGTGATGAGTTTGTAGGGGATCTTAACCAAGCTCTTGACGTAGTCAAAGGCGCAGTTTTGATGATTGATGCATCAAAAGGTGTTGAAGTTGGAACTGAAAGAGTTTGGAATGAAATTAGAAAAAGACATATTCCAGCGATTTTATTTGTCAATAAAATGGATAAAGAAAATGTCAAATTCGAACAAGTCTTAGAAGAAATAAGAGAAAAACTTGGTAAAAAAGCCGTACCTTTCTGTTGGCCAATTGGTCACCAAGAAGATTTTGAAGGATTTGTCAATGTTGTAGATATGAAAGCTAGAATTTATGATGGCAAATCATGTCGCGATGATGAAATTTGGGAAGAAAAAAGACCTAAAATTGATGAACTACACACTTTAATTATTGAAAGTGTTGCAGAAACATCAGAAGAATTATTAGATTTATATTTAGCAGGTGAAGAAATACCTAATGATGTCATCCATCATGCACTTAAAGAAGGTATATTAGATGGCGAACTAACACCTGTCATTGTTGGTAGTACACTAAAAGATATTGGTGTGGAAACACTTCTTAATATGCTTATAGATTATTTACCTGCTCCTGATGAATTAAGACCATTAGAAGCTGTTAGCTTAACAGATCAATCAAAAGTTGTTAGATTAACACATGATGACGAGCCTTTCTCAGCATATGTGTTTAAAACAATTGTCGATCCATTTTTAGGGCAAGTAAACCTTTTAAAAATTAATTCAGGTACACTTTCAAGTGGCCAAGAAGTATTTGTTAATACGCTTGGAGACACTAAGAAGATTATGAATTTATTCACTTTACGTGGAAAGCAACAAATCGATGAAGATTTATTCCATGCTGGTGATATTGCAGCAATTGCTAAAGCTGAAGGTATTGAAACAGGACAAACACTATCTGATCCTAAAAATCAAATAGAATATGAAGTTGTTAAAGCACCAACACCAGTTATATTTATTGCTGTTCATCCAAAAAATAAAAATGATGAAGATAAGATTTCAATGGCACTTCATAGAATTAACATTGAAGACCCAACATTCCTTATCGTAAGAAATAAAGAAACTGCACAACTTTTACTTGGTGGACAAGGATTAACACATTTACAATATGTGCTTGATCGTATGAAGAATATGTTTAAAGTTGATGTTGATATTGAAGATCAAAAAATTGTTTATAGAGAAACGATTAAGAAAAAAGTTGAAGCTGAAGGTAAACATAAAAAACAATCTGGTGGAGCAGGACAATTTGGTCATGTATGGATTCGTTTCCAACCTTCACAAGAATTATTTGAATTTGATGAAGAAGTCTTTGGTGGTTCAGTACCTAGAAACTACTTCCCTGCAGTTGAAAAGGGCTTAGTGGAAACATTTGAACATGGACCATTAGCAGGTTTTCCTGTGATTAATGTTAAGGCAACTTTATATGATGGATCATACCATCCAGTTGATTCAAATGAAATTTCGTTTAAACTTGCTGCTTCACTAGCATTTAAAGAAGCAGTTAAACAAGCTCAACCTACGATCTTAGAACCTATTGTTAAAATTGAAGTTACCGTCAAAGATCAATTTGTCGGTGATGTCATGGGAGATATGAACAAGCGTAGAGGTAGAGTGATTGGTATGCATCAAGATGAAGGTTTCCAAGTCATTGAAGCAGAAGCCCCAGAAGCTGAAATTATTAAATATGCCATTGACTTAAAAGCAATGACACAAGGTAGTGGATCATTTACAAGAGCATTCTTAAGATATGAAGAAGTTCCAGTATACCTAATTGATAAAATTGTAGAAGCTTATAAAAAGTAAAAATATAAAAGCCCTCTAATATCAATTAGGTGGGCTTTTATGATTTGTGAAATTTGTAAATTAAAAATAAATAAAAAGAAAACGATATTTAACTTATTTGAAACAGAAATACATCACATCTGTGAATCTTGTTTAAGTAAACATCCTGTTGATGTGAGTTATCAAGTGATTCCAAAAGATCAAGGTTTAATTATGTGGTATGCACTAATTCATGAAACAATAGATTTAAATCCAATAGCATATATGTCATTTTTAAAACCGTTCTATAAGGATTATGTGAAAAATAACAAAGATTCTATATATTTGTATTTTGATTCAATCAGTGATAAACTAATGATAATTTTACAATCACTAGAGTTCAAATATATATATTTGGTTACACTCTATGATGAAATAAATGAAAAGGAGCATGCTTATGTTATTTGAAGTATTAGGGAAGAATGGGTTTAACCCAACTCAAGCAATCAAGGATTATGCAGAAAAAAGATTAAACAAAGTTGTCTCATTTTTTGGACCAGGTGTTGTGAGTGAAATTAGAGTTGTATGTAAAGTGTACAAAGATCACCACAAAGTTGAGGTCAATGTGTTTGCTAAAGGAACACATCTTAGAGCTGAGGTGGTTGATCCAGATATGTATACAGCCATTGATAAAGCAAATGAAAAACTTGTGTCACAAATTAGAAAACACAAAGATAAGTTAAAGTATCATCTTGAAAAACAAGGTATTCCAGAAGTATATAGTACAGACTTTGATGCTGAAGAATTAGAGAAAGATATATTAGCATCTCAACTTGTTAAAAATAAGAAAATAACTTTATTACCATTAACACCTGAAGAAGCTATTGCAGAAATGGAATTATCTGGACATGATTTCTATGTGTTTATTGATAAAGAAACTGGTAAAACTCATGTTGTTTATCGCCGTTCAGATGGTGATTATGCAATTATTGAAACACAATCAGTATAAGGAAGCTTAGGCTTCCTTTTTTTTGATTTAAGCTTACATATAGTGTGATATAATATGACTAAATAAGGATAAAAGGTGTGTTTATGAGAATTAAGAAAGTATATATGTGGGCAATCATTATTTTCTCACTACTGATGTTTTCTACAATTGGATACATGCTCATCTTGAATATTTCATTTCTTGATGCACTCTATATGACAGTGATAACTATTTCAACTGTTGGTTATAAAGAAGTGGTTGATTTGAGTGATGCAGGTAAAATATTCTCAATGATTGTTATCCTACTTTCAGTAGGTGTGATTGGGTACTTTTTATCAGAAGTATTTAAGTTTTTTAGCGAAGGAACCATTAATCAAAATTGGAGGAAACGCAAGATGCAAAAAGATATTGAAAAATTTACAAATCATATCATTGTCTGTGGATCAGGTGAAACAGGAATTCATGTGATCAAACAATTAATGATTAAAGATATAGACTTTGTCGTTATTGAAAATAGTGAAGATGCGATTGAAGCATTAATTGACTTAGGTGTTAAATATATTTTTGATGATGCAACTAAAGAAGAAGCTTTAATTGAAGCTCGTGTAGAGCAAGCTAAAGGTTTAATAACATGTTTAGCAAAAGATGCTGATAATGTGTTTGTAGTCTTAACAGCAAGAGAATTAAATAAAAAGCTTCACATCATCGCACGTGCTCATGAAGATCGCTCAGATGTTAAATTAAGACGAGCTGGTGCCAATCAAACAGTATCACCAGATGAAATTGGTGGTAAAAAGATGGCATCACTTATGATTAATCCTCAAGCTCAATATTTCGTAGATAATATTATTTATACAAAAAATCTTGCTATCGATATGGAAGAAGTCTCCATAAATGAAGAATCAGAACTCATTGGTAAAAAATTAAGTGAAGCTAAAATATCAGAACGTGCTGGTTTAATGGTTTTAGCACTTAGAAAAGATGAGGATAATTTTATTTTTAATCCAAGAGCAAAAGAAGTACTTAATTTAGGTGATAAAATGCTTGTCGTTGGATCAAAAGAACAAATAGCAATTTTAAGAGATATGGCAAAAGAAGAATTATTCTAATAAAAAAAGTAGACCTTGGTCTACTTTTGTTTTTTAAAATGTAATAATTATTTAGCTGCAGCGAAATTTGCTTCAACTTTTTCCCAATTGATTACATTAAAGAATGCAGATACATAATCAGGACGTCTGTTTTGATAATTTAGGTAATATGCATGTTCCCAAACATCTAAACCTAAAATTGGAGTACCTTCAGCAAGCGGTGTATCTTGATTTGGAGTTGAAGTTACTTTTAATGTTTTTTCAGGTGTTACAATAAGCCAAGCCCAACCACTACCAAAACGAGTTTTAGCTGCATTTCCGAATGCTTCTTTGAAAGCATCAAATGAACCAAAATCTTTTTCGATTTGTGCTGCAAGAGCGCCAGTTGGTGTCGCACCATTGTTTACTTTTAAGATTGACCAGAATAATGAATGATTAAAAAATCCACCACCATTATTTCTAACAGCACCTCTAATATCTTCTGGTATTAAAGTTAAGTCTGCTAAAAAAGCTTCTAATGGTTGGTTAAACTCTGGATGTTTTTCAAGAGCAGCGTTTAAATTGTTTGTATATCCTTGATGATGTTTTGTATAATGGATTTCCATTGTTCTTGCATCAATAAATGGTTCTAATGCATCATATGCATAACCTAATTGTGGTAATTCAAATTTCATTTGATAAATCCTCCTATATTTCTTAATTACAATTTCATCTTACATCAAATATATGTGTATTTCAAATCTTATGCTTACTTTTCTTTAGAGAATTTATAATTATTTAGAACTATGTAAAATTGTGTTTATTAAGTCTTCATCGATGTCAATAAACATTGTTTTAAATTGCTTATAAATGACTTGATAACCAGGTTTATGTGGGATTTTCTTAATGTTTCTTATTTGCGTGTAATCAACTGGAATACTAGACGATAATCTCATATTTGAATGAAATGCTGCTAACATTGAAGCAGTTCTTATGATTGTTTCATCTAAAGAATCACTTTTAACTAAAACATGACTACCAGAGCCTTCTTTAACATGAAACCAATAATCATTAGGTTGTGATAATTCATGTGTTACGTATGCATTTTGTAAACTGTTTTTACCGATGTAATAAATAGTGCCCTTATAATCGATTTTTAAAATATGAGGTTTCTTTTTGTGCTTTTTATTAATAACAACTTGTTTTTTAGATGTAAATCCATATGGAATTAAATCTTGTTCAAAATCAATTAAGTCAAGTTCTTGTGATAATGTTAAATAAGTTTTAAATTCATTAAAAAGTGTGATTAATTCATCATTATCACTGATCTGTTTTTTGATAGGGTCTAATGATCGTTTCGCTTTTTGGTATTTTTTGTATTGTTTTTGGGCATTCTCATTTAAAGTCAATTGTTCATCTAAAATCACTGATTTACCATCAACAACAAGTTCATGTGTTTTTGAATTTAAATCTTGATTTGACATATAGATTAAATCGCCTATGTCTTTAGCATTCATTTGCATGAGAGCTTTTTGATATTGTTCTTCTAAATTCACTTTTTTTTGTATGTATTTTTTTAGTAGTTTATCGATAAATTGTTCATATGATTGTTTAGAAAAAGACTTCTTATTTTGAAATTGGTCCATTAATGTCGATAGAGAAGCAAAATATTTTTTTTGATGCTCTTCTGGAAAAATATCAGAAACATAAAAAAGATTTTGATTGATATCATATGTTGGTTTGTATATTAAATCACTTATTTGCATATGATGTTCAAATAAATACATTGCAACTCTTTGTGAAAGACCCATATAAGTAGAAGTAATATCTTTAGGCGTATGAATCAATTCGTAATCAATAAAATCAAAAGATTTTTTATCACTAGGAAAAAACTCAAATTGTGCTTGTGGTAATAGTTGTCTTCCTTCTTCAAAAAACATTTTCTTATAAGTGTCAATAATCATCTCATCCTTAACAAGCATTAAGTTAGCATGCTTACCCATAGCTTCAAATATTAATTGATATGTTTGAACACCAAAAATATAATCAGAAACTTTGAATTCAAAAATCACAACACGATCATTTTGATATTGGGTAATTTGTGTTAAAATGCCACCTTCAAGATGTTTTTTTAACGTAGTTAAAAACTGAGACTGCTCGCTAGTAGCAAACTCATTTTTGGAAAGATATAATCGATAATCATGTGCATATAAATTTAAGATGAGTTTATGTTTCATGCCTTGATAGTAATATTGAAACAAAAAAGACCCTTGATCAACTTGACCAATTTTCTCTAATCTTGCATTTTCCAAGGATTGATTTAATTCCTTTACTAAGCACTTAATAAAATATCCATCAATAACCATATGACACCTCAGTATCCATTGTATCATAAATTAATCATAGATTAATGTTATTGAAAGCGCTATTTGGTTACAAATTGTATCTTTTCTATTTACACATATTTAATTATCATATATAATAAAGGGTAAATTAAAGATTAGAGGAGGCACATATGAAACTTAATGAACGTGGTTTATTAGTTGTCATTTCAGGCCCTTCTGGTGTTGGAAAAGGAACTGTACGTCGCGCACTGTTCCAAATGAAGAATCATGATCTTGTATATTCTGTTTCAATGACCACTAGGCCCCCTAGACCTGGAGAAGTTGATGGTGAAGACTATTACTTCGTAAGTAAAGAAACATTTTTAAAACGTATTGAAGAAAATAAGTTTTTAGAATGGGCAGAATTTGTTGGAAACTATTATGGAACACCTAAAGACAAAGTTGAAGAGCAATTAGATTTAGGAAAAGAAGTTGTCTTAGAAATTGAAGTTGAAGGTGCCTTAAAAGTTAGAGAACAAATGAAAGATGCGGTTTTTATTTTCATCGTTCCACCTGGAAAAGAAGCATTATATAACAGACTTAAAAATCGTGGTACAGACAGTATTGAAATGGTGAATCAACGTATGAAAAAAGCAGAATCAGAATTTTTGCTTGCCCATAAATATGATTATATCGTAGTTAATGATGAAGTCAACAACGCAGCTGATCGTATTATGGCAATCATTCGTGCTGAACACGCTAAAACAGAAAGATCAATTCATAATTACATGAAGATGATAGGAGAAAAGTAAAATATGGAAAAAAATAATGATGGAATGAGATATCCTTCAATCGACAAACTACTTGGTAAAATCAATTCAAAATATAAATTAGTTTATGCAGCTAGTAAAGTCGCAAGAATTTTAGAAGATGAAAATCTTCAAGTAGAAGATGCAAAGTGTGTTAAAAGCATTGGTATTGCATTAGAAGAAATCATAGATGGAAAAGTTGAAGTAGAATTCGAATCATAAAAAAGCGAGCCATCGCTTTTTTTTTATGGTTGTGTTACAATAATTGTGGTGATAACATTGCTTATTAAAGATAAATTAGCGTTATTACCAACAGAACCAGGTTGTTATTTAATGAAAGATAAAAATGATTTGGTTATTTATGTTGGTAAAGCAAAGAACCTTAAAAATCGTGTCAAAAGTTATTTCACTGGAGCACATAATACTAAAACCACGAAACTAGTTTCTGAAATCGTGGATTTTTCTTATGTTATGACTCGAACAGAACAAGAATCACTCGTTCTAGAAATGAATTTGATCAAACAGTATTCACCAAAATATAATATTAGATTAATGGATGATAAAACATATCCATATATAGAATTAACTAAAGAAGCATTTCCTAAATTACAGATTGTAAGAAAGAAAAAACCAAAGGGTAGACTTTTTGGACCATATCCCAATGTCTATGCTGCAAGGGAAACTGTGAGATTACTCAATCATATTTACCCATTTAGAAAGTGTGATACACTTCCAAAAAAAGCATGCCTATATTATCATATTGGTCAATGCTTAGCACCTTGTATTAAACCTGAAGTTAGTTATGAATCATACATTAATGATGTTATCAAGTTTTTAAAAGGTGACACTAAAGATGTCTTAAAATTACTTCAAGATGAAATGCAAAAAGCCAGTGATTTCATGCAGTTCGAAAAAGCAGCTGAATATCGCGATATGATTAAACACATTACAGATACAACTGAAAAGCAAATCATTAACTTAAATGATCAAAAAGATCGAGACATTATTGGATTTGCATCTTCAAATGAAGATGTTGCTATTCAAATTCTTATGATTAGACAAGGAAGAATGATTGATCAACATCAAATTGTATTCTCTTATGTAGGCGAATATATGGAAGCTATATATAATTATCTTGATCAATATTATGAACAAAAAGATATAGATGAAATTTTATTAAGTGACGATTTTGATTTAGATGAAGCAACGTTTAATTTAGGACAAAAAATAGTGATTCCTAAAATTGGTGATAAAAAGAAAATGGTTGACTTAGCAGTTAAAAATGCTAAATTTGATTTAGAACATTATCACATGCTTTACAGACATAAAGATGAGAAAAAGCATCAAGCTCTTGAAGATTTATCAGAAGTAATAGGTAAAGAAATTACTCATATTGAAATATTTGATAATGCGCAACTCTTTGGGACAGCACCTATTTCTGCAATGATTGTATTTAATCATTTTGAGTTTGAGAAGAAGAGTTATCGCAAGTATCATTTGAAAACTACATCAAATGATGATTATCAAGCGATGAAAGAAGTTACTTATAGACGATATCAAAAACTTTTGATTGAAAATCAACCATTTCCAGATTTGATTTTAATTGATGGAGGAAAAGGACAAGTGAGTGCTGCATATGAAACGATTAGTGCACTTGGATTAGATATTAAAATTGCAGGGCTTAAAAAAAATCAAAGACACCAACTAGAAGCATTGGTCTTTGAAAATGAAGTCTTACCACTATTAAAAAATAGTGAATTATATAAATTTTTATTAGAGTTATCTGAAGAAGTCCATAGGTTTGCTATTACATTCCATAGATCAGTTAGAGATAAAGTTGCTCATAAATCTTTTTTAGATGATATCAAAGGTATAGGACCAAAGCGAAAGAAACTATTATTGCAAAATTTTAGCAACATTGAAGACATAAAACAAGCATCACGTGAAACCTTAAAATCACTAGGGTTACCAGATGAAGCAATTGATGCGATTAAAGAGGTAGATCATGAGAAAAATCATTGATAGTGTTGATTCTGAATTAAATATATTTTATATCATTATTGAAGGTAGAAAAATTGGATTTCATTTAACAAAAAGACTTGCTAAAACATTTTTTCACTATTTAGATAAAGGTATAGTTGTTGATTTTGAAGTTTCAGAAAAGCGAAAAAAAATAGAGCAACAATGGCTCCATCAAGTTGCATATTTTAATAAAATTGAATCTCTACATCCACATCATGTCTTCTATGATTTAGCAGGTTTAAGAAATGATATGAAAACAGTTTTAGAGCAATATGAATATTTTTTATTTATTGATTTTGAAATGACGATGCCAGGATACCAACAAAAGAAGTTTACTTCAGAGATTATTCAAGTCGGATATGTTCTTTCAAAAGCTCAATCAAAAGTGCTTGTTAAAGATGCATATTATGTAAAACCAAAACTTACAAATGAACTTAGTAAACGAACACTTAAATTTCTAAAAATTGAAGAAGCATTTTTTAATAAAAAAGCTGTTGATTATCAAGTGTTTTATAAAAAACTTAAAAAAATCATTTCAAAATATCATCCTAAATGTGTTGTATGGGGTAAAAATGATATTACAGCATTAAATGATTCATATCAAATTCATCAAAAATTGCCTTTAACAGATTCAAATGATTTTATTGATTTATTAAAGCTACATAAAGATTATTATAATTTAAAAGATGATCTAGGATTATTTAATGCATATAAAACATATTATGAATCAAATGATTTGCAAAAACATGACGCTTTTGATGATGCAAAAGTAACTAAATTTGTTTTTGATGCATTTTTGGAACAAATGAAATAAAAACAGGGAAATCTGAAGTGAACCCCAAAAAGTAGACACTAATAAAAAAAGGTCTACTTTTTATTTTTTCTTCGTTTTGTATTATAAAACTTAAGCCATTGATGCACGAATGCTATATATTCGTTTAAAGATTTGATA
>JBFWMH010000029.1:0-11234 GCA_050251655.1 Acholeplasmataceae bacterium | reverse complement strand
AACAGTCAAAGCTGTAATGCGATGGTACAAATCCACAGTACATTATTAGTATATTAGATTAGTAAAGAAAGGAGTTAATATTTAAATTGTATAACACTAATATAATACATTTTGAATATTACATGATTTAAATGGAACAAACATTTAATAAAAATAAGTATGCAGGATTTATAAAGGTTGTACAAGTCATTGTGAAGGTCGTCATGATCTTCTTGTATGTGATTTTGGGATTCGTTGCTCTAGGGTTTGTAGCATCACTCATTATTCCAAATCAATTTTTAGAATTTGATTTATCTGTATTTAGTCAATATGATTTTCAAGGTATTAATATTATCAATGCAATTGATCCAACATTATTAGAAAGAACAGTCAATCTAAAACGTGTGATGATCGTCATGTTCTTTGTTGCAAGTTTAAATTTAGGTTTTGCACAATTTATATTAATTCATATCAATAAATTACTTAAGAATGTTAAAGAAGAACCATTCAATGCACAAAACAGTATTATCTTAAGAAATTTGGGTATTGGATATGTTATTGGTGGTGTTGTTATTTCTTTATTCAATGAGTTTTTAAGAGTTATTGTTGTACGTACTATTGATATTTTTGATACTAATTTTGATATTAGATTAAATTGGCAATACATATTTATTGGTGTGCTCATTCTTATTTTAGGTTATATTTTCAGTTACGGTTCATATCTTCAGGAAGAACACGATCAAACGGTTTAATATGCCAATCATTATAAGATTAGATCGCATATTAGCAGATCAAAAGATGCAGTTATCAGAGCTTGCAGAAAAAGTTGATATTAGCCTTGCTAACCTATCAAACTTAAAAACTGGTAAAGTTAAAGCCATAAGATTTTCCACATTAGAACGTATTTGTGAAATCTTATCATGCCAACCTGGAGATATATTAGAATATACAACTGAAAATGAAAATATATAAAAAGTATGGCGACATACTTTTTTATTTGTAAAGAATAAGTGAGATTATGTTTAAATATCGTTTTCAAAAACAAAATTGTTGACAAAACAACAAAATTCGTGGATAATAAATCTCGTATAAACTATGAAGAGGTGAACTATGTTAAAAGTATTTAAGTATTTAAAATGGTATCACTGGGTATTCTTATTAATTATGGTCGGATTTATTTATCTCCAAGTGAGAATGGATCTAATTCTACCTGAAAAAATTGGGAATATCACAACGACCATTTTCACAGGTGTAACAACCAATACCAATGTGACAAAAGATATATTAAATGACGGTGTCATTATGTTATTAGTATCTTTAGTTTCTATTGCATCAACGATTATCGCAAGTTATATTGCTACAAGAGTTGGTACAAAAGTTGCAAGCACAGTAAGAAGAGAATTATATAAACAAGTCCAAGATTTTTCAACTGCTGAAATCAATCATTTTTCAACACCAAGTTTAATTACGCGTTCAACAAATGATATTCAACAAGTTCAAATGGCACTTATATTTATGTTGAGACTATTAGTTACCGCACCAATTACCGCAACACTTGCAATATTAAAAGTTATTAATTTAAATGTTTCATTAACGATGGTTATCGTTGTTGCCGTTGCAGCAATCATTTTCCAAATTTTGATTATTTTCAGTTTAGTTGGTAAGAAGTTTACATTATTACAAACTCAAATTGATGATTTAAATCAAATTACCAGAGAAACATTGACTGGGATTAGAGTCGTTAGAGCTCATAATGCAGAAGATGCTCAAACTTCTAAATTTGATCAAGTCAACACCAAACTTACAAAAACACAATTATTTGTTAATACAGTATTTAGTTTTATGAATCCTGGTATGGCACTCATTATGAATGGTGTAAGTTTAGGGGTAGTACTTATTTCTGCAATTTTATTAAATGATGGAACACTTGGTTCATCACCTGTTGATGGATTAAGTATAATGATGCAATTCACATCTTATGGCATGATGATTTTATTCAGCTTCATGATGTTAATTATGTTATTTATTTTCTTACCTAGAGCTGTTGTGTCTGCTAAACGTATATTAGAAGTCATTGATACACCATACTCAATTAGTGAAGCGTTAAAAGATGATGCACTTTCTGTCGATTTTGTTTTAAATCAAGATGTGTCTGTTGAATTTAACAATGTATCATTTAAATATCCAAATGCTCAAGAAGAAGTAATTAAAAATATTTCATTTAAAGCAACTAAAGGTCAAACATTGGCTTTTATTGGTTCGACAGGTTCTGGTAAATCTACAATCATTCAATTGATGTTAAGATTTTATGATGTTACAAGTGGAGAGATTTTAGTCAATGGAAGAGATATTAAAACATATCCACTCCATACGCTATATCAACTGATTGGATATGTACCTCAAAAGGGATTATTATTCTCAGGTGATGTATTATCTAACTTACAAATTTCTAAAGTTGATGCAACTGAAGAAGATGTGCTTGAAGCATTAGATACTGCTCAAATCAAATCATTTATTGAATCTTCTGAAGAGGGTATTCATCATCGAATTGATCAAGGTGGTAATAACGTTTCAGGTGGTCAAAAACAAAGACTTTCAATTGCTAGAGCATTAATTAGAAATCCTAAAATATATATCTTTGATGACTCATTTAGTGCACTCGATTATCGCACAGATAAGCTCTTAAGAGATGCATTAAAAGATAAAACGAAACACGCTTTAAAAGTCATTGTTGGTCAAAGAATTGGTACCATTATGGATTCTGATCAAATCATTGTATTAGATCAAGGTGAAATTGTTGGAAAAGGTAAACATAAAGAACTTCTTGAAACATGTGAACCATATCAACAAATTGCATTTGCACAATTAAGTAAGGAGGAACTTGCACGTGGCTAAATCAGAAAACACAAGAGGACCTAGAATGCATGGTCCTGGTGCAGGGATGGTTGGGCAAAAGCCTAAATCATTTAAAAAATCCCTTGCACAACTCACTTCTTATTTAAAACCTTACACAGTTGTCTTAATCTTCGTGTTATTCTTTGCTATTCTTTCAACTATTTTTAATATCATTGGACCTAAACAAGTTGGGGAAATGACTAATATCATTCAAAATGGTATAGAAGATGCATATAAAGCATTTGCTATGGGATTAAATCCATCTCTTATTGTTAATATCGATATGGATGCTATATTAAAAATTGTTTATTTATTAGTCACACTTTATGTGTTAAGTTTTATCTTCAATTTATTACAAGGTATTATGATTGCTAGAACAACACAAAAAATTACGAAACAATTAAGAAAAGATATTTTTACTAAAATTGAAAAATTACCACTTAAGTATTTTGATCAAACAAGTTATGGTGATACACTTAGCAGAATGACTAATGATGTGGACTTAATTGGTCAAACACTTAATAGTTCAATTAGTCAGTTTACTACATCTGTAACTATGATTTTCGGTATTATCTTTATGATCTTTACAATAGATTGGAAAATTGCTTTAATTATTATTGCAATGCTGCCAATATCAATGGTTTTAATTGCACTCATTATGAAAAAATCTCAAAAATACTTTAGAGCACAACGTCAAGTATTAGGAGATCTTAATGGACATATTGAAGAAAGTTTTTCAGGACAACAAGTACTTAAGGTTTATCAAGCTGAAGATCGTTTCTTACAAACATTTGATAAGAGTAATGAAGCATTTTTAGAAACTTCATGGAAGAGTCAATTCTTATCAGGATTAATGATGCCAATTATGAGTTTTGTCGGTAACTTAAGTTATGTAGTTATTGCAGTTGTCGGTGCGATTTTCGCAGTTAATGGAAATCTTCAAATAGGGAATATCCAATCGCTTTTAATGTATAACAGACGTTTAAATCAACCACTTGGTACAGTCGCTCAAAGTATGACACAAATTCAGTCATCACTTGCAGCAAGTGAACGTGTATTTGATTTCTTAAAAGAAGAAGAACTAGAAATTGAAAAGGATACAACTAAACCTAATAAAGTTAAAGGTTCAGTATCATTTGAACATGTGAAATTTGGATACGAACCAAACAAAACAATTATTCATGATTTTAGTTTAGAAGTTAAACCAGGTCAAAAAGTTGCTATTGTTGGTCCAACAGGTGCTGGTAAGACAACACTTGTCAATTTAATTATGAGATTCTATGAAATTGAATCTGGAAAAATTAAAATTGATGGTGTGGATACAAAACGCATGTCAAGACATGATGTCCATCAACTATTTGGTATGGTTCTACAAGATACTTGGTTATTCCAAGGTACAATCAAAGATAATTTAAGATATGGTAGACCAGATGCAACTGATGAAGAAGTGATAAAAGCTGCAAAAGCTGCAAACATTGACCACTTCATTAAATCGTTACCATTCGGATATGATATGATCTTAGACGAAAATAGTAGTATTTCACAAGGTCAAAGACAATTATTAACCATCGCAAGAGCTATGGTAAGTAATGCACCAATGCTCATCTTAGATGAAGCAACTTCTTCAGTTGATGTTAGAACTGAAATTCTCATTCAAGAAGCAATGGATGAACTCATGAAAGGTAGAACAACTTTTGTTATTGCTCATAGATTATCAACCATTAAAAATGCTGATGTTATTTTAGTCTTAAAAGATGGTAATGTTGTTGAAACTGGTAATCATGAATCGTTACTTGCAGCCAATGGTTTCTATGCAGATCTTTACAACAGTCAGTTTGAACTTTAATCATGAAACAAAGAGATATTACATTTATTCCTGTTATGTTCCATCAAATTCAAAAGAAAATGATGGAAAAGCATGAAAAGATTATGGAAACATATGATCTTACAAAAAAACATGTCCCATTCTTTATGATTTTATCGAAATTTCCTGATGGTGTTACGCAACAAGAATTATCAGAAAAAATGCATATGGACAAAGGACATACTTCAAGAACTTTAAGAGAACTTGAGGATAAGGGATATGTTGAAAAATTAGGTGAGAGTGCTTATAAGAATAAGTACAAAATATCACAAAAAGGTCTTGATGTTCAGTTTAACGTTAAAAAAGAGAATCAAGAAATTATTAAAACAGTACTAGAAGTACTGACTGAAGAAGAACTTGAATCTTTTGAAAGAATTATGAGAAAAATAACTGAAGCTATATAAAAAAGAAAACCATTCAATCGAATGGTTTTTTTCTTATATAAGTTTAAATGATTCGATGACTACATCATCAATTGGTTTATCTTGAAATCCTGTTGGTGTACTCGCAATTAAATCAACAATTTCTATACCTTTTGTGACAGCACCAAATGCAGCATATTGCCCATCTAAATGTGGTGCATCTTTATGCATGATAAAGAATTGTGAAGAAGCAGAATTTGGATTTGAGGTTCTTGCCATAGATAGGACACCTCTAGAGTGTAGTAAAGGATTTAAAAATCCATTTTGAGTGAATTCACCTTTGATTGGATCAATTGGTTTTCCCCATCCTCCTTGAATCATAAAATTTTTAATGATTCTGTGAAACGTAAGATTTTCGAAAAAATTGTTGTTGATAAGACTTAAAAAGTTCTCAACAGTTTTAGGTGCTACACTAGGAAATAATTGTATTTCGATTGTGCCAAAATCCTTAACCTTAAGTTCTAAGGTTGGGTTTGTTTCGTTTATTAATTCAGTAAATTGCATATGATTACCTCCATTTTAATTAATTTCTATCATATTATATCATAATGTTTAGCCTTCAATCATATAATCAGTTTTAGATAAATAAGATTGAAAACGAACTGTTCCATAAACGCCTAATAAAATCATAAATGCTCCAATGAAATGATATATTGCTAAATGTTCATGCAAGAAAATCATGCCTGCAATCATCGCAATAACAGTAGATATATTGGTATAAATACTTGAAACATGTGCAGGTAGATGTTTAAGAGAATAACTGACTAAAAAGAAGCCACCAATGGATGCTATTGAACCTAAATATAAAATTGGTAAGAGTAATTGAATATGACCTAAATTGGTGATATATGTGTCTAACTGATTTCCGCTAATTAAACTTGCAATATATAGGATATTGAATGTGATTGCACCCATAGAAATCATAAAAAATGTAGAGGTAATAGGTGTAATTGTTTTTGTGATGTGTCTAGTAGTGATATTAAAAAAACTGGCTGCAAGTACAGCTATGAATAGTAGCACAAATCCAATCCATTGATCGCTTGCATGTGATATTTCATTTAATTGAATGACAATAACACCACTTACACTTAATATAATAAATACATATTGAATAGGTTTTGGCTTTTCTTTTAAGATTAAACCACTTAAAATCGTAACAAAAATAGGTATGATTGCAATCATCAAACCTGCTTCACCACTTCCAATGTATTGTAAGCCATATGTTTCACCTAAAAAGTATATGACAGGTTGAAACAAGGCTGAAAGAAGCATATATTTGATCATTTGCTTCTTAATTTCAATTTTAATAATTTTTAAAGATATTAATAATAAAAATATGATCCATGCAAGTAAAAAACGATATGCAATAAGACCAAGAGGAGTCACATAGAGAAGTGCAGTTTTTGAAAATAAGAATGATAATCCAAAAATGGTTGCAAACCCTATGCCAGATAAATGTTTTAGTTTCATATAACTTCCTATAAAAAAAGCGTCAATGACGCTTTTAAATGATTAATTTACGTAAGGTCTTTTTTCTTCTTCAGGTGCTTCAATTTCCGGTTGTTTTTCTTTTGGTTTTGCTTTTTCTTTAGGTTTCCCTTCGTTTAATTCAAGAGAATGTGTACGATAAATGCGATATCCATTAAATCCATCATAACCTAAATAGAATGCACCAAATAGTGAGATGATTAAGAAGAAAATACCAACTAAATGATAATCAAAATTTGGTAATACTGCAATCACTGCACCTAATGTAAGAGATGCAATATGAATCCAGAACTTAGGTACTTCTGTTTTTTCTCCTAAAAAGACTACACTATTAAAGAATACGAGACCTCGTGCATAAAAGATGAAGACTAACGAGAAACGATATACATTTGCCCAAAAAGGTTCTTGATCTAGAGTTGTTCCCTTAGAAAATGCGATATAAGTAACAATACCACCAATAAGAACATCGAAAATAATTTCAATTAAATTAAGTGTTCTTAATACTTCTTTATTAAGTGATTTAATGAGTGGTACAACTCTTAGTAATGAGAAGACTAAGATTGCAATCCCTGTGATTGCATAAACAACTTCCGATGCAAATACCATATAAATACCTACACCTAATAAAATAGCTGCTAAAATGAATTTCAATAACCAACCATAACTAAATTTTGAATTTTTCATGTTATACCTCCCAAAATCAAGATTTGATTATATAATCATTATATAGCATTCATTCATGCTTTGCAATCAAAGATATTTATATCTTTAAGGAGTTTACATGAAACACAGAAAAAGTTTTTATATGATTATCATATGGACATGTATCATTTTTGGACAATCATTATTAAATGGTGATCTTTCATCCGTGGAATCAGGTACATTCACAGCGTTTTTCAATCAATTATTGATGATAGTGAACATTCAAATCGATATGGATTTATTACACACCATTGTTAGAAAAACAGCACATGTAGGTTCATATTTTATATTAGCCTTATGCTACATCTATTTTTTTATTAAAAATGAAATCAATAAAACATATCAATTCTATATGATTTTACTATTCATATTAATCACTGGACTTCTTGACGAAGGTATACAAAGTTTGATAGAAGGTAGAACTTCATCATTATATGATGTAGGTTTTGATTTTTTAGGTGGATTGATAGCATTTATATGTTTTCAGATTATAAACTTGATGTATAATAGACATGTAAAAAAAATATAGGGAATTGAGGAATAGGGCATGCGTATTGAAGATGATCAAAAGTTGGATTTTAGTGATGTATTGATTCGTCCTAAAAGATCAACTTTAAAAAGTAGAAAAGATGTAGATTTAACAAGAAGTTATACTTTTAGACATAGTAAAAAAACATGGGAAGGTATTCCAATTATGGCATCTAATATGGATGGTGTTGGAATGCTTGAAGTTGCACTTGCACTCCAAGAACATAATTTATTTACATGTTTAGTTAAAACTTATGGGTTAGAAGATATTGATCAATACAGTAGTAAACTTAATCCAAATAACTATTCAATCAGTACAGGAACAAATTTGAATGATTATAAAAATATTGTTGAAATTTTAACTAAACATCCTGAAATTGAATTCATAACAATTGATGTTGCAAATGGATATTCAGAGCATTTTGGTGATTTTGTCTCAAAAGTAAGAAAAGAATTTCCAAATCACACCATTATTGCCGGTAATGTCGTTACAGCTGATATGACACAAGAACTTATTTTACGTGGTGCCGATATTGTCAAAGTTGGCATTGGACCAGGTAGTGTATGTACCACACGTATTCAAACAGGTGTTGGATATCCACAATTATCTGCAATTATCGAGTGTGCTGAAGCAGCACATGGATTAGGTGCACATATCATTGGAGATGGTGGATGTACGTGTCCTGGAGATGTTGCTAAAGCATTTGGTGCTGGCGCTGATTTCGTCATGTTAGGTGGTATGTTTGCAGGTCATGATCAAGGTGGTGGTACCATCATCAGTGAAAAGAGAGAAACAGGATTAGTTGATTCTGAAACTAATGAAAAAATATATCATATCAAGAAATTTATGAAATTCTATGGAATGAGTTCAGAAACAGCAATGAAGAAAAATTATGGTGAAGTTGCTGAATATAGAAGCTCAGAAGGAAAAACAGTTGTATTGCCTTATAGAGGTGATATTAATCTTACAGTATTAGACATCTTAGGTGGACTTCGCTCAACGTGTACATATGTTGGTGCAAGACGTTTAAAAGAACTTTCAAAATCAACCACATTTGTCAGAGTTGCAAGACAAGTCAATCAAGTATTTGGTGAATGGAAAAAAGATTGATAAGGAGTGATTTTATTGAAAAAAACATTAGCAATTAAATCAACAAAAGCAATTTTTAACATCTTGGTGATGGTTGGGGTCTTTATAATGGTGGGATTATATTTTTTCTTCACCTATAAAGATAGTGAAAAAAATTTAATGATCACAGGACTTGTGATGGCAATTATAGGATTAGGAATATTTTTATTTAACATACCATCGTTGTTTTCACCAACGAATTTAATTGAAATAGAAGATGAGTATTTATATATACACACATTCTTTAAAAAAGAGATCAAGATTACAATCAATGACATCATAGAAGTGAAGTCAATATTAACCATAAGACGTTTTCTTAGACCACTTAACTATGCTTATTACACATATGGTACACTTATCATTAAAACATCACAAATGACGATTCATATCCCAAATTGTGAAGATTTAAAAGAAATAGAAGTAACCATTCAAAAAATGTTAAAAAACGGTAAATAAGCCATTTTAATTGAATTTGTATATATTTAAGTTCTATAATAAAGATGTAAAAATCAATTAAGGGAAGTGAAATCAAATGAATCCAAAAGGTATTATGTTACTCCATTACAAAGATAAACAACGTAAACTTAATTTTGTAACTCATGAAGGTGCACTTTTAGCCATAACACATGGTGATTCAAACAAAGTAGCATTCATGAATGAAAACGATCAAGTTAATCTTCAATTTGGAAAAGATATTGTTAGTGCAACACCTGAAATCATCAGTAATCCAAAAGAAGTTCAAGAACTTTATGAATTTATGGAATCTGAAGATAATAATCATTATCCAAAATATCAAGATGACTTTGTAGCAGTAAAATTTCATTTAAACAATAAATAAAACCTCATTTGAGGTTTTTTTTATTGAACATGATATACTTGATTTAGGTGATGATATGAATCAAAAATGGATTAAATTTAAAATCAATCAAACATTTGATCAAAAAACAGTAAGAGTGTTTCTAGAACATTTTTTTATTGCACATAAAAAAATATATAAATTAGAAATGGACCATGCAATACTGGTCAACAAAAAAGAAGTAAAGACTCATGAATTACTTCACCAAGGTGATGAAATAGAATTTGATTTGTCGCAATTATCAGCTGACAAGGTCATGCCATATAAAGGTGATATAGAAGTGGTTTATGAAGATGAAGATTTTTTAGTTCTTAATAAACCAAGAGCTTGTCTTGTCTATAGTGATGGAACAGATTTAGATACATTAACAAATCGCGTTGCTTATCATTATCATACGTTTTACCCAATTCTACCTATACATCGTATTGATTATGATACGACAGGTTTAGTTTTATTTGCAAAACATGGATTATCACTTGCTTATGTATCGAAATTATTTGAAGAAGATCAAATTGAAAAAACATATGACTGTGTTGTTGAAAATGATTTTATTGATAAAAAAGGTGTTATTAAGACTAAAATTGCAAGGGATCGTCATGACCAAAAAATGCGCGTATCTGACTCAGGAAAAGATGCATTTACGAGTTATGAGGTTGTTGGATATTTAGAGCAATACCCAAGGTTAAAAGTAATGATTAAAGGTGGAAGAAAACATCAAATTAGAGTTCATTTAAGAAGTATAGGACATCCAATCATCTCTGATTTACTTTATGGACATAAGAATTTAAAGTATCCCAATCTCATGTTACATTTCTCAAAAATTAAATTTATACACCCTCGAGCCTTAGAATATGTGGAAATTGTAAAAGAAGCTGATTTTTAATGCAAATTTCTGTTAAGTCTAAGATATTAGTCTTATAATAAGAGTATATAGGAGGTATTTGATATGAAAAAAAATGTTGGAAAAGTTGATCAATTGATTAGATATTTATTAGCGGCTGTTTTATTAGTTGTAGGCATCTTATTGTTTAATTCATTAACTTGGCTTGCAATTGTATTATTTGTTTTAGCAGCAATTTCAGCTGTTACTGGTGCAATCGGCTTTTGTGGATTATACACCCTTTTAGGCATCAATACCTGCAAAGTGGAAACTAAAGAGTAAAAAAAATGACATTCAATTTGAATGTCTTTTTTTTATAGATACATCACTCTTAAGCATTTTGTCGCATATTCATCATCATTTGCGTCTGCTTCAATAATACACATTAAATATTCTAATGTTTTTGTTTCATTTGATTTTGCTTCTTCATCTTGAGCATATAAAGTTTTTAATCGTTTGTCGATTGCATCCTTTAAATATGCTAATTTTTG
>JBFWMH010000028.1:0-12900 GCA_050251655.1 Acholeplasmataceae bacterium | reverse complement strand
CAATTAAAAAAGGCATCTGCATGATGCCTTTTATTTATTCATTTTTACACATCCAATTTTTAAATATTATAACATGATAAAGTCTTATGATACAATGATATAAATTGCTTATGCTATAATAAACTTATGATTTGAATGTTATAAAGTATTTATAACATGTCACTTATAGGAGGAAATCATGAAAATTAGATTAATTGGATTAGGAAAAATGGGGGCTAATATTGCTTTAAATTTAAAAGACCATGGTCATGAAGTATGGGGTTTTGATTTAAATGAAGATGCAAGAAATGTTCTTGATAAAGAAGGTATTAAAGTGTTTTCATCAATTCAAGCATGTTTAAAAGATGATCAAGAAAGAAAAGTTATTTGGATGTTAGTTCCAAATCAATTTGTTGATCAAGTCATAGCTGAAATGTTACCTTTATTAAATCCAAATGACATTATTATTGATGCTGGAAATTCTAATTTTAATCTTTCCATGAAACGTTATGAATTATTAAAATCAAAACAAATTGATTTCATTGATTTAGGAACTTCCGGTGGTACTTATGGTGCAAGAAATGGAGCATGTCTCATGGCTGGAGGAGAGAAAGAAGTTGTTTCATATGTTGAACAAGTCTTTTTAGATGTCTCAACAAAAGATGGATATGCTTATACTGGTAAACCTGGTAGTGGTCATTATGTTAAGATGGTACATAATGGTATCGAATATGGTATGATGCAAGCCATTGCTGAAGGTTTTGACTTATTAGAAGCATCACCTTTTGAACTAGATTATCAAGACATTACAAAAATGTGGAATCATGGATCAATCATTGAATCTGCATTGATTGGATATATTCATGAAGCTTTTAGTAAAGATGCACATTTAGACCAAATTACAGGTCGTGTTGATGATTCTGGTGAAGGTATGTGGACCATTGAAGAAGCACTTAAACTCAAAGTATCAATTCCAGTGATTACACAATCCTTATTTGCTAGATTTAAATCAAGAGATGAAGATAGATTTGCAGAGAAAGTCGTTGCTGCAATGAGAAAGGAATTCGGCGGTCACGCTGTCTATAAAAAATAATGAAAGATATCATTTTTGTCATTTTTGGATCCACAGGAGATTTAACATCTAGAAAATTACTTCCAGCATTGTCAAAATTATATACAAAAAAACAAATCAATCAAAATATGATGGTCATCGCTTTAGGTCGTAGAGATTTTACAACTGATGATTATTTAGACTATGTCATAAAAACAGATAATAATAAGCTTGATAAAGAAGTTTTGAAGTCATTTGTTACTTATTATGAGATGCAAATAACAGAACCTAATGATTATAAAGGGTTAAAAGCATATATTGAAACATTTTCTGGTCCAGAGACTAAACAATTATTTTATATGGCTGTTGCACCTCAATTTTTTGATGATGTAGCAAAACACTTAAGTGATGCAGATTTAGTTCAAAAGGGTGAAGAAAATCATAGTTTGATTTTTGAGAAACCTTTTGGTGTAGACTTAGAAAGTGCGAAATCTATTAATCAAATGCTTTGGAAGTATTTTGATGAACGACAAATTTATAGAATTGATCATTATCTTGGAAAAGAAATGATTCAAAATATTTTGATGGTTCGTTTTGCAAATCGTATTTTTGAAGAAGTATGGCACAATCGTACAATTAAAAATGTTAAGTTAATCGTCAAAGAAACTGATGGTATTTTAGGTCGTGCAGGATATTATGATGAATCTGGCGCTTTAAAAGATATGGTTCAGTCTCATTTGTTACAAATGTTAAGTATGGTTGCCATGGATACACCAGTTTCATTTTATAGTGAAGATGTTAAAAATGAAAAAGTAGAAGTTTTAAGGCATTTGACTTTTGATAAACATTCGATGATTTTAGGACAATATGATGGTTATAAACAAGAAAAAGACATTGATGAAACATCAAATACAGATACATTTGTTTTTTTAAAAACATTTGTAAATACACCTCGTTTTAAGGGTGTCCCATTTTATCTATTAACCGGTAAGAAACTTGACACGAAAGAATCAATGATTATCGTTGAGTTTGAAGAAACGTTAGAACAAAAGAAATGGGATTTACCACTTGCAACGAATAAACTATATATTAAGATTGCACCACTTGATGGTTTCGGCCTATCACTTAACAGTAAAGTTCCTGGATTATCAGGAGATTTGGAATCAGTTGAATTAGAGTATTGCGTTGCATGCAAAGCTTATGGAAATATGTCTGAAGCATATGAAAAACTATTGCTTGATGCAAGTGAACATCATAAAACACTGTTTACAAGATGGGATGAAATTGAACTATCTTGGAAGTTTATTGACGAAGTGAAAAAAGTTCAAAAAGCGCCAGTTATTTACAAGGATTTTCAACAATTAAAAGCGCTGATTTTAGAACAAGAAAACGAGGAATTCTAATGAAAATCTATGACGTAACAATGAAGATTGATGAACAAATTCAAGTGTATAAAAATATTGAAAGTAAAAAACCTATTTTCAAGACAGTTGCAGACTTTAAAGACAATGGACATCATGAAACAGATGTTACTTTTAATGTACACACAGGAACACATGTTGATTTTCCACTCCATATGATAGAAGGAGGAAAAAATTCAACTTCATTAGATATCCATAGATTTATACGAGAAGTCAAAGTTTTTGATTTATCACATGTAACAGAATGTATTACAAAAAGTGATGTTGAAAATTTAAATATAGAAGAAGGTGATTTTGTTTTATTTAAAACTAAGAACAGTTTTGAAGAAACATTTAATTTTCACTTTGTATTTGTTAGAGAAGATGCAGCTATTTATTTAGCAAGCCAAAATATAAAAGGTGTAGGTGTTGATGGATTAGGGATTGAACGTGATCAAAAAGGTCATCCAACACACTTAGCACTTATGCATAAAGATATTGATATTATCGAAGGATTAAGATTAAAAGAAGTTAAAGAAGGGACTTACTTCATGTATGCATTAGCAATTCCATTTTTGGGATTAGATGCACTTCCAATGAGTATTATATTAGTGACAAATGATTAGAAAAGCAACGATCAATGATTTAAATCAAATTTGGGCACTTAGACTCAAAACAACAGAACTTTTAAAAACTAGAGGTATAGATCAGTGGCAATATATGGAACCGTCAATTGATCAATTTAGAAGTGATATTGAAAAAGAGACTTTTTATGTTTGTGATCAAGGTGGAAAAATCGTAGGCATGATGTTTATCATGGAAGAAATTGAAGAAACCTATGATCATATTGACGGTGCGTGGCATATCGATAAACCTTATATAACCATTCATAGATTAGCCGTTGACAAAGATTATCTTGGTATTGGACTGGCAGATAAATTAATGGAATTTAGTGAGATGTATGCATTAACTAAACGTGTCGGAAGTATTAGAATCGATACCCATAAAGATAACCATCAAGCACAAAGACTTTTTCTAAAGCATGGATATCAATATTGTGGTATCATAACTTTAGAAGAAAAAGTTCAAGGTGATCGATTAAGACTTGCCTATGATTTAAAGATTGGAGTGTAATCATGAAAATTTTTCTTGAAACAACTTATATGAATAAAAACAGTTATCAAGTCATCATTGATACATATAAAGAACATACGTTCACATTTGTTGAAGAAAGCGATTGTGAGGCGATTGTTGGGGTGTTTCATGGAAAAGATTTATCGTATTTTGATCAATTTAAAAATCTTAAATGGTTTTTATTAATCACTGCAGGATTTGATCATATCGATTTAGATTATTTTAAGAAAAGAAACATTACAGTAACTAATGGTCAAGGTGTATATGACATTCAGATTGCAGAAGATGTGATTGCTAAAATGTTATTTTTTAATCGACGAATGGATCAATATCATGACCAAATGAAATCTCATTTATGGAAACATCAAGCTCCGCATTATGAACTTTATCAAAATCAAGTATTAATTTTAGGTGCTGGTTCTATTGGTCAATTGATTGCTAAAAGGTTAAAGTCTTTTGAAATGGATATCATTGGGTATAAGCGAACATTTGAATCATTGCCAAATTTTGATCACATTATCACATCTAATGATGATTTAGAAACATATCTTAAAACATGTGATTATCTTATTGTTTCATTACCACTAAATCAACATACAAAACATTTTGTATCTGATCATAGACTCTCTTTATTAAAACCTACGTGTTTAATCGTAAATATTGCACGAGGTGAAATTATCGATCAAGATGCTTTAATTAAGTACTTAAAGGCAAAGAAGATTCGAGGAGCTGCTCTTGATGTAGTGACACCAGAACCTCTTCCAAAGGATCATGAATTATGGGATATTGATCAAGTATTTCTAAGCCCTCATAATGCAAGTGCTTCACCTATGATGCATCAAAGACGTCTTGATTTGGTTTTTGATTTACTTCAAATGTATAGAGAAGAAAAACCATTAAAACATGTAGTCATTCGAGGTAAATTATAACCTTATAAAGATTAATATATTTTAGTTATATGATTGACATTTTGATCAATTTACATATAATAATACATAGGGAATGAACGTCTCCCTTAGCAAAAGCTAGAACCGCGTAAAGCTAATGACTTCTACAACAATTTTTTGTTGTAGAATTTTTTTTTGGAGGTATTTATGTTATTAAGCATTTCAATCATTATTTTAGTAAGTTTATTATTTCAATCATTATTTAAAAAATTGAATCTACCAGGTATTTTAGGTATGCTACTTGCTGGTATTCTATTAGGACCTCATCTTTTAGATTTAATTGATGGAAAGATTTTAGATATTTCTGCTGAATTAAGAGAAATCGCATTAATTGTTATTTTGATTAGAGCAGGATTGTCACTTGATTTAGAAGATTTGAAAAAAGTTGGTAGACCAGCTATTCTTTTATCCTTTTTACCTGCAACATTTGAAATCATTGCTATCACCATATTTGCACCTATGTTTTTTGATATCCCTTATATTACTGCGATGACGATGGGGGCTATTGTTGCTGCTGTTTCACCAGCAATAGTAGTTCCTAGAATGATTAAACTCATGGAACAAGGTTACGGTAAAGTTAAAAAAGTACCACAAATGATTTTAGCAGCAGCATCGATTGATGATGTATATGCTATTATCATCTTTTATGCGTTTATTAAATATCAACAAGGTGGTCAATTAAGTGCAATGACATTTATTAACATTCCAATCTCTATTTTATTAGGTGTCATAGTTGGATTACTCACTGGATTTTTACTTGTTGTATTTTTTAAAAAAATACATATGCGAGATACACTTAAAGTGCTTATTATATTTAGCGTCGGATTTTTATTGTTATCACTTGAAGATGTTTTAAGTAGTGTAGTTGCGATCAGTGGACTTTTAAGTGTAATGGCTATGGCTATGAGCATTAATAGAAATTATTTACAACTTGCAAAAAGACTTGTAAATAAATTTGAAAAAATATGGGTTATCGCAGAAATCATGCTCTTTGTATTAGTTGGTGCACTTGTTGATATTACTGTCTTAATCCATGTTGGATTGTTATCAATAGCACTAATCATCGTTTCACTTGCATTTAGAATGGTGGCAGTTTACATTGCAACTTCAAAAACAAATCTTACTTTAAAAGAACGATTATTTACAGCAGTCTCCTACACACCAAAAGCAACTGTTCAAGCAGCAATAGGTGCTATTCCTCTTACATTAGGACTCCCATATGGTGAATTTATATTGATGGTATCTGTGTTATCTATTATCATTACGGCGCCTTTTGGTGCAATTATGATGGATCATACGTATCATGATCTATTAAGCTTACCAAAACCTAACTAAAATATTTAGTTAACAAAGTTTAAATAATGCATAAATATTTGGTATTTTTAACAATTAGTGTTAAAATTATTAAGGTATAAATATTGTTTTTTTAAAGGAGCAATTATGAAGAGAAATAAGTTTGTTGTTATTGGATCAGGTAGACTAGGATCTAATATTGCAACAAAAATGTCTGAAAGAGGTGAAGATGTGATCATCATTGATGCCACAGATGATTCATTTAGAAAACTACAAGAATCATTTTCAGGTTATCAAGTGGTTGGTGACGCTACCGATTTATCCGTCTTGGATAATGCTTTTATAAAACAAGCAAAAACTGTTGTTATTACAACAGATCAAGATAACGTCAATATCTTCTTAGCACATGTATGCTACTATGTCTATAATGTACCTAAAATCTTTGTGCGTATCTCAGATAACGATAAAGGTAAACTTTTAGAAGGTACTAATATTAAACCTATATATCCTTTCACATTATCATTAAGTGAATTTAATGATTTAAATGAAAGTGAGGAAGAAGAATGAAAATAGTTATTACTGGCGGAAAGCATGAATCGGATTATATCATTAGCATGCTTAAAAGAGAGCGTCATGAACTTATTGTCATCAATGATGATAAAGGATTTGCAGAGTATATTAGCAGTAATAATGATATTGCAGTCTTTCCTGGAGATCCAACAAAAGCATATGTATTACAAGATGCAGAAGCACAAAATGCGGATGTATTATTAGCATTATCAGATAATGATACTGATAATTATGTTACATGCATGAATGCTAAAAAATTATTTAATATTAAAAAAACAGTTTCTAAGGTCAAAAACCCTAAAAACGTTGAACTATTCAAAAAATTAGGTATTGATTCTGTTATCAGTTCAACATACTTAATTGCACAATCGATTTTAAATGAATCATCAGTAGAAGATATTATTAAGACACTATCTATTGAAGATGAAAAAATTGTGATGTTAGAGGTACCAATCAAAAAAGATTTTGCTATAGTTGAAAAACAAATTATGGATATTGAGTTTCCCAAAAATATGAATATTAGTTGTATTTTTAGAGATCCTCATGTCATTATCCCTAATGGTAAAACAGTTATTATGCCTGATGATAATTTAATTATTGTAACAACACCTGATGAACAAGAAAAACTTATTGAATTTATTCAAAAGAAACGATAATTCATATGGAAAAGAAAATAACTTCAGGTTATCCACTCATTATTAATTATTTAGGCATATTCGCAGTTTTGATTGGTCTTATTATATTAATACCACTCCTTATTATTCCTTTCTATCCAGAAGAAATTACTTATATGGATGAATTTTTAATTCCTTCACTATCAAGCATTGCAGTTGGATTGTTTATTATGTTCTTGTTTAGGGGACGTGAAAAAGGAAGATTAGAGCGTTCACAAGATGCGATTTTGGTTGTCGGTATTTGGATTTTAGCAATTATGGTGTCTGCAATGCCTTTTGTGCTTACTGGACATTATAATTTGACACAAGCTATATTTGAAACTACAAGTGGTTATTCAACAACTGGACTAACTGTTGTTGATGTAACCCAAACACCTCATATCTATTTACTCTTTAGAAGTTTGCTTCAATTTGTAGGTGGTGTTGGATTAGTCTTAGTGTTAACATCAGCCATTTCTGATAAATTTGGTATGCGTTTATATAGTGCTGAAGGGCACAGTGATAAATTAGTACCTAATTTAATTAAATCAGGTCGTATTATTTTATCGATTTATGTAGGTTACATTCTCATAGGTATGATTGCATATATGATCTTTGATATGTCAGCATTTGATGCAATCAATCATTCTATATGTGCGGTTGCTACTGGTGGTTTTTCAACACAAGCAGGAAGCATTGGTGCTTATCATAGTTTAGGCATCGAAATTACAACAATTGTACTTATGATTTTAGGTGGAACGAATTTCTTTGTTCACTTATTCTTAATTAGAGGAAAACTTAAAAATGTTTTTGGACATGTTGAAATTAAATTATTAGGATTGCTTGTACTTATCTTTCTACCTTTATTAACAATTAATTATTATACAAATTATAGTGATGGATTTTGGATGTCACTTCGTATATCTACATTCCAATTTTTCTCAGCAATCACAGGTACTGGATATCAAACAGTAGCGACATTCACTACATTACCTTCACTCTTTATCAGCATATTAATTATTGCAATGGTTTTAGGTGCTGGTATGGGTTCAACTGCTGGTGGTATGAAGCAATATAGAGTTGCTCTAGCGTTTAAGAGTATTTGGTGGAATATTAGAGAACAATTATCTCATCATAAAACAATTAGAACGCGTTTTATTTCCAAAATTGGAACAAGAACGATTGTTTCAAAAGAAGAAATCATTCAAAACCATTCATTTTTAATGGTCTATATGATCGCATTGGTATTAGGAACGCTCATATTTACAGCATATGGGTATAGTATTACAAATGCATTATTTGAATTTTCATCTGCTTTAGGTACTGTTGGCCTATCTGTTGGAATTACAGGATATGATGCACCAAATGGTATTTTATGGACATCCACACTAGGTATGTTCCTAGGAAGACTTGAATTTTATGTTATTTTTGTTGCAATAGCAAGAATAACCAATGACTTAAGACCAAAAAATAGTAAACCAAAGAAATCGGCTATGGCTTCATAGTCGTTTTTTTTATGTTAAAATAGATGTAAGTTATCAAGATATGTTGCATCTTATCTTCTAATGATAGATTCATGATAAGTTATTTCATAAAATAAAACCAGGAGGAACGTTTATGTTCAAAGTGATTTGGGATCAAGAAAAACATAAACAACTAACAAAATCAATTTTAGAAAAATCTTCTTTCCAACTGCTATCAAAAAGTGATGGATTAGAAGAAGGGTATATTGGTATCATGTGTGAAGATAGTGATATTGATCACATAAAACCAATTTTGAAAGAAATTGAATTTGAAAAAGCTCAAATGGTTTTTCAAACGACTGACGGTTGGGTTCAAATCCATATTCATAAAATCGCATATCTTGAATCATTTAAGGATGAAGTTGACATGCATGTGATTCATGGTCAAACAGAACTAATCAAACAACCACTATATCAAATCGAGCAATTATTGGAACCTTATCAATTTGTAAGAATTGGGAAATCATTTATCGTTAACTTAAGAAAAATCAAATATATTAGATTAGCATATAATGCAAAACTAGAAATTGAGTTAACCAATGGCAAGTTAGTTTACGTTTCGCGTTCCTATGTTTCGAAATTCAAACATGCCTTAGGCATTAAGTAGGAGGAAACTTTTATGACAACAATTAAATGGATCATTGTTGGGATATTTGCATTTTTATCATTATATTATGGATTTAAGTTAGTCATTGAAATGGTATGGCAAAAAAGATTAAATAAGTTTAAACAAACTGTTGGTGAACCAACAATAAACATTTCATATCAAATGATATTTAAAAATGTATATCAAGCTGTTTTAGGTTTATTTGTGGTTGCTGCTGTTTTTATGACTTTAGGACAATCTACTCAACTTATTGCAAATAAAACATATATTGATGCGAAAAATATTGGTTCGCACGATGAATTAAGCGCTTTATTAACAACTTATACTGGCTATCAAAATTATCTTTATGATGAGTCAGTTGGTGTACCAGAAGCTGATGTTGCATTAGATGGAACTAGCAATACAAGAAGTTATACTGAGACTAATGTTCAAGTCGAGGGTGTAGATGAATCTGATGTGATTAAAACTGATGGATACCATATCTATTATGCACCTAGATATCAAAATGAACTTTTGGCCTTTAGTGTTGATGATCAAGGTGAAATCACTTTAGAACAAACCATTAATTTAAATGATTTTTATATTGAAGGTATGTTTATTACTGATACTCAAGTGATTCTTATTGGTTATACATATCAAACTCAAGCAATAACAACTGATGAATTTTATTGTGGCTGGTTTTATGTCAATGACACTGCATCTGTAAGAGTGTTTGATAAAGACAATATGGCTTTAACCTATGAACTTACAACAGATTCTCATTTTTATGATTATCGTCTCATTGGTGATGTATTATATTTAATCTCACAAAAATATATTTATCAAAACACTGAAGAATATCGACCAGAATATATCGTTAATAAAGATGGTATAGAAACAACATCATATTTATCATATGATCAAATGTTTTATTTTGAACAAGAGATGACAAATTCAATGATGGTGATTACTTCACTTCATTTAGATAATTTAACTTATGATGCACAAGCTTTTATGGTTCAATTTTATTTACTTTATGCGACACAAGAAAGTTTTTATATGATTTCATATTTTTATGGATATGATGAAGTAGAAAATAGTTGGCTTACTTATGCACATGTGCTAAAATTTAGCATTCAAGAAGACTTATCGCTTAAATATGTAGCAACAGGTAGTTTTGAAGGATATATTCAGAGTCAGTACTGGATGGATGAATATGATGGCTATTTTAGATTAGTAACAACTGATTGGCTAGGCAAAAACAGGTTATATGTGTTTGTTGAAGATCCAAATATCGATAAATTAAATGTATTATCACTTGTTGATGAAGGCATTGGGTTAGCTAATGAAACTGTCAAATCTGTAAGATTTAATGGTGAGATTGCTCAAATAGTGACATATGAAACACATGATCCTTTATATACAGTTGATTTATCAAACCCAAATCAACCAGTGATTGAATCAAGTCCAATCATTGAAAATGGGTATTCAACTTACTTGCATGTTTGGGACCAAGATAATCATTTAGTTGGATTTGGATTCGATGCTGATGATCAAGGATTTGTAACAAGTCTTAAATTAAGTGCATATGATACAAACTTGACTGAGCCTTTAAGTAGTTTTGTTTTCGATGAATCAGATGAGTATTATCAATTTAATTATAGTGAAGCTATATATAATCCAAAAGCTTTACTCATCAATGTTAGTAAAAATATTTTTGCATTCCCAATGTCAGCATATATTTATGACGACTTGACAAATTATTATAGTTATGAAGCTTACTATTTTATTTTCAGCATTGATTTTTCTATTACAAATGTTTTAGGAAACCCTATTGTGATTACACATGATGAAACAATTAATTACAATCAAATCGATCGAGGTGTTGAAATTGAAAATAAAATTTATACATTTTCTAGAACCGAAATTGTTGTTTTTGATTTAAACACCATGGCAGTATCACAAAAATTATATTACTAAAAATTTTAGAGCAGAATAATCTGCTCTTTTTTTATAGATATATATCATATATAATATGATAAAATGATTTATATATGATAAAGTAGGTAATACAACATGAAAGAATTAATCATTATAGGATCTGGTCCAGTAGGACTTTATGCAGGATTTTTAGCAGGATTACGCAAAATCGACTCAATCATTTTAGAATCAGCTCAAACCGTTGGTGGACAACTTAATTTATACCTAGAAAAAGCAATTTATGATATTCCTGGATTTCTAGAAATTAAAGCTAGTGAATTACTAGATGCTCTTTTTAATCAATATAAAACATATGAAAAAGAAATTCCTCTTCATTTAAATGAAACTGTCGAAAAAATTGAAAAAGAACAAGATTATTTTGTTGTTACAACAAATATAGATTCATATCAAACAAAAAAGATATTAATGACACATGGTGGAGGTAAGTTCACACCACGCCTTGTAGAAGGTGTAAAAGCCAATAATTTAAAATATAATGTTGAATCACTTGATCAATATGTTAATAAAAAAGTTCTTGTTTTTGGTGGTGGAGATTCAGCCATTGATTGGGCAAATCACATCTTAGAAGTCGCAAGCGAAGTTTATGTTGTTCATCGTAGAAATGAGTTTAGAGCACATCTTGGATCTATTGATTTATTTGAATCACGAGGTGGTAAAATACTAACACCATACATTTTATGTGAAGAAGTAAGTGAAGATAATCTTATAAAAAATGTGACTTTAGAACATGTTGAAACAAAAGAAAAAATTAACTTAGATATTGATGAAATATTGGCATTCTTTGGATTAATTCAATCAAAATCGGTCTATGAAGATTGGTTGATTGAAACAGAACATGGTTTAATTATTGTTAATTCAAAAATGCAAACATCTGTTGATGGGATATTTGCTTGTGGAAATGGTGTGAATTATCCAGGAAAACAAAAGATGATTACATCAGGTTTTGGTGAAGTGGTTACTGCAATGGGTGAGATTAACTTTGAATTACATCCTGAACAAAAGGTACCACAATATTCATCACTCATGAAGAAATAAAGGGGAATTAAATATGGTTTTAAGTGTAATATCAGATTTTTTTACTGCAGTACCTTTTTGGGAACTAGCATTTATATTTTTTGCTAAAATTATAGAAGTAACTATTGGAACAATGCGTGTTATTTTAATTACAAAAGGATATCGTAAACCAGGAACAATTTTAGCTTTTTTTGAAATTATGTTATGGGTTTTCGTTGCATCTACAGTGATTTATGGAGTAACTGAAACTCCAATTAAAGGTGTCGTTTACAGTATTGGATTTGTTGCGGGTATTTATGTAGGTTCACTACTTGAATCACATCTTGCAGTTGGTAAAGTTGAGATTCATGCGATTTCATCAGAATCATCAGGAAATGCCATTGTTAAGGGATTAAGAGAACAAGGGTATGGTGTGACTTCAGTTGATGCACATGGTAAAGATGATACCAGACAATTACTTATTATTTATGCAAATAGAAAAAACAAAGATATCATTATTGATCTCATAACTTCGATAGAACCTAAAGCATTAGTTGTTGCACATGAAGTGTCTTTAATTCAAAATGGATTTGTAACACCATGGAGAAGAATTGGTAAATAAAAAAGAGCAATCCTTATGGATTGCTTTTATATTTTTATGTTATAATACTAATACATGGAGTTATAGCTCAGCGGGAGAGCACTTGCTTGACGTGCAAGGGGTCCTGAGTTCAATCCTCAGTAACTCCACCATCTATATAAAAATAAAG
>JBFWMH010000027.1:0-13396 GCA_050251655.1 Acholeplasmataceae bacterium | reverse complement strand
ACAAGTGCTTTATTTCTTATCTATGTCCTTTTTCACCATGATGATCATCGTGTCCATCATGTTCTCTACCTTCATCATGATGATCATTTTCATCTTTATGTCCTTGACCATGATCACCATCATAGTGTCCAGCATTTGATAAAGTTACAAAATCATAGGAAACTTCACTGGTAAGTTCATCTACAACCACATTCCATGCGACATTAAATCTTGAGACGATTGTATCAAGAGTGATAAGTAAATAATCTAATCTGTAAGTATATGCTAAAGTTGAATCGACATCATATCGTAATTTTAATGTACTAGAGTCTGTCTCATAATTTAAGAAATAACTTATGTGAGTATCAATTGTTTTCAATTTAATTTTTAAGTTTTCAATGACAACATTGTTTTGAATTGTTGCAAATTCGAATTCTAATTGATTTAGGTTTTGTTCGATTTCAACAATATATGATGTTGTTTCATCTACAGTAACGACTAAATCAAGTTTTTGACAATCGTCTAATACATGAAGCGTTCCAAGAGAAACATATGATGCTTCATTTAAGACAACCAATGCTTCAACATCTGTAACCACTGCTAGATTATCCAAAGTGATTTCTGTACCTTCAATAAGATTGTAATAAACTTGAAATGTTGATTCTTCACCTAAAACATTTATATATGAAACATTTAATAATTGTTGATAATCAGGAAGATCAGATGTTTCGTTAGAAATAGTTAAAACATCAGATGAAAAATATAGATCAACAAGTTGTAATGCATCTAAAATTGTTTGATCATCGACAACAGTAATCTCAGGTGTTGTTGGATCAGTTGGAAGCACTGGGTCATCAGTTGTATCTGTCGAAGTCGTCGCACCTGAAGATAATGCAACATCTGTATTCGGAATTTCTGAGTTTTTCGCAAATACATTAAAAGATGGATTGAATGCAAATCCTAATATAATACCAACTAAAAATAAACTTAAAATGACTGACAATTTTTTCATGTTATAGCCTCCATATGTAGTTTTTACTATAATCATGTTCAAAAAACACGAAAATTTAGTAAAATAATCTTGTAATGTTATTATATAACAAAGTTGAGGTTTTACAAATGAGAAAACTAATTTCCATTGGAGAAGCATTAATTGATTTTATACCAATTCAAAAAGGTGATGCTTTAAAAGATGTTTTACAATTCAAGAGAGTCGCAGGTGGTGCACCAGCAAATGTATGTGCATGTGTAGCTAGATTAGGTGGAGAAGCTCTTATGTTAACAAAATTAGGTGAAGACGCTTTTGGAAATCACATCATTGATCAATTAAATCAAATAGGTGTTAATACTTCACATGTATTAAGAACGAATAAAGCACATACTGGGTTAGCATTCGTTTCACTTAAAGAAGATGGACAAAGAGATTTTTCTTTTTATAGAAATCCAAGTGCGGATATGCTTTTATCTGAAGATGAGATTCATATAGAAATATTTAATCAAAGAGATATCCTGCATTTTTGTAGTGTAGATTTGATAGATGCACCTGTAAAAAAGGCACATGATAAAGCGATTGAAATTGCGAGAGAAAAAGGGTTATTGATTAGTTTTGATCCTAATGTAAGATTGCCTTTATGGGATGACCATCAAGTATATAAAAAAGTTATCAATCAATACATAGATAAAGCTGACATAATTAAAATAAGTGATGAAGAAGTAACATTTATTACTGGACATCATGATTTTGAATTAGGTATTCATTCACTTTTTAGAGGTTATGTTAAAATGGTCATTCTAACAAGAGGAAAAGATGGAGCTACAATTTATACTAAAAAACATATTGTAAGTCATGAAGGATTTAAAATTAACGCTATTGATACTACAGGAGCAGGTGATGCATTCATAGGTTCATTTTTATTTCAATTGCTTAATGAGGATAAATTATTGGATCAATTAAGCAAAGTAAAATTACTTGAGTATCTTGAATTCTCAAATGCAGTTGGTGCTATCGTATCCATGAAATCTGGAGCTATAGAGTCTATGCCAAGTTATGATGAAGTGATTCATTTTATGGAAATGAATAAAATATGACAATATGATTTAACAAGTTTACATGTTATTAACATCTAGAAAGTCATAACAATTAAAATCAGTATGCTAAAATGTAAATGGTAGAATATTAAGAGGTAAGTAATTTGTATGAATGAAACATTAGAATTGTTAATCAATAATCACCCATCAAAACATCTTATTTTAGATGGTTCTAAAATAGGCCGAATTTCATCAGGTAGAATCAACACATTAAAACTTGATAAAGATCAGTTTAGTGAACTTATGAACAAGGAAGGCATCAATATCAAGTTTGTAGACTGGTATGAAAATGGCTTTATCACTGAAGAAATAGAAAGAATTAGACAACTTGACATATATAAAAACGGTAGTATTTATATTCAAAGTCTTTCATCTATGTTACCAGCACTATATTTAGAACCTAAAGCAAAACAAACCATTTTGGATATGGCAGCAGCGCCTGGTGGCAAAACAACATTAATTGCTGCGCTTACTCATAATCAAGCAGCAATTACTGCTTGTGAACAAAATCCGATTCGTTATCAAAAGCTAAAATATAATATTGAAAAACAAGGTGTTTCCAATTGTTATTTGATTCAAAAGGACGCTAGACAACTTGATGATTATTTCACATTTGATTCTATATTACTTGATGCACCATGTAGTGGATCAGGGACTCTAGATTTAAATAAAGAAAACAAACAGTTTACAAAAGAACTTGTTGATAAATCGATAAAAGTACAACACCAATTATTGTCAAAAGCAATTAAGATGTTAAAAAAAGGACAATCTATGATTTATTCCACGTGTTCTATCTTGAAAGAAGAAAACGAAGATATTGTGAAAAAATATCTTGATTTAGTTGAAATTGTTCCAATAACACCTGTAAAAGATGAATACTTACAAGTGATAGAGTCTGATATTAAAGGCGTTTTAACGATTGCGCCAAATAAGTATTATGAAGGGTTTTTCATAGCGAAACTTAGAAAAAAATAAAAGTTTAGGGATTGAGTCATCAGACTTAATCCCTTTATTGTATATTGTTAGATTAATTAAATTGGTTATGATAAAATATATTACGAAAATTGAAATAAAAAATGGAGAATAAAATGGTTAAAAAATTAAATTTAGGGTTATTGTCATTAAATGTGGTTTTCTTAATATCAGCAATTGTATTTTTAAATATCAACATTATGATTACTTATGTTAGTTTAGGATTGTTAATAGCAGTATCAATCATCTCATTTATTGTTGAAAGCAAAACATCTGGTTATGAATCTTTAATAGAATCAATTGATAAAAAAATATTTAACTTAAGCGTGTTTGCTTGGGTACTTTTATTAAGTGTTTTAGTGACTGTATTGGATTTTATATATGGGCATGAATCAAGATTTGCTTATTTGTTGTTAACAATGTTTAATAGTTTTATTGCAATTTATGCAATACATTGGATGATTAGTATTTATGTTACATTAGCAAGATTTGCTTTTACAAAAAAATTAAGCGAAGTGCCAATTAAGACTACTAAACCAGAAGTAAAAACAGAAGTTGAAAATGATACGCCTTTACAACAAGGACATGTAGTCATGTTTGAACAAGAAGATATTGTTTTATCAGATATCAAAAAAAGACCAAAATTTATTGCATTTCAAATGGTCGACAATGGACATTATTTAGAATTAGAACCTGATTATTCAACTTCAAATAAAGTGATTCAAGTAGAAAATAGAGAACTCCCTAGATTGATTCATCCTGATGGATTCTTTGTAAGTATTACAAATGAGGAAAAAACAAAACTTTCATTACAAAACATTAATTTTGCATCATTCATTAAACATACACCTGGATCATTTAGAGATGCAGGATATTACTTAGAAGTTGATCTAAATAATCAGTCAACTGAGTATTATATATATACTGAAAAAAGATTACCACCGACAAGAGCTAAAGGATATCGTTGGGTTCGTGTTAATAGCAGAAAAGTGAGTTAATTTAAGTAAAACAACTAATCAAAAATGATACTACATTTCTATGTAGTATTTTTTTTATCAAGTATCTGCTGTTTTTTCATCCTCTTATTTGTGGTATGATGAATATATATCATAATAATCATAAATAGAGGGTATGATGAAATGAGACGTAAATATCAAAATTTAGGTAAAACAAACAAAAATCCAATGAAAAATACCATTGAGATTATATCCATATATGTAGTTTTAGGTGTTACATGGATATTAATTTCCGATGAGATTTTAAATGTGTTTTCATCAAACCATGAGTTTCATGAGTTTTTGCAAACCATTAAAGGGATTTTTTATGTTGTATTTACTGCGTTCTTATTTTATTTCATTATTCAAAGAAGAATGGATTTATATGCGGATACTATTGATGACTTAGGTGATGCTGTAACTCAACTTGAAAACTCAAATGAGTCACTTAAAAAACTTGAAAAAGTTCTTTATGATAAAGCATATTATGATGATCTTACAAATGTATATTCCAGAGCAAAAATATTAGAAGATGTCACAGATTTTATTGAAGAAAACGAAAATGAATTATTGGCATTTGTTGATATTGATATTGATAATTTTAAAGAATTAAATGAAACTAAGGGTCATGATATTGGTGATGTATTAATACAACAAGTTGCCATTGAGCTTAAAAGAGTCATTGGTGAAGATAACATTATTGGTAGACTTAGTGGAGATGAATTTATTGTTTTAATTAAATCTAAAGCTAGCAAAAAAGAACTCATAGAATGCATCAATGATATTTCTAAAAACATTAAAAAAACATATTTCTTAGATCGTGAAGATTTTTATGCATCACTTTCAGCTGGTGTTGCGATATATCCTTATGATGGTGAAGATTATCATGAATTATTAAAGTGTGCAGATATTGCACTTAATGAAGCAAAATTATTAGGTAAAAATCAAATTGTGTTTTATTCTGAAAAGCTTGCTGATGTTAAGAAGAAACAAGCAGAAATCGCAAATCAATTATATTATGGTGTCAAAAATCAAGAGTTTCTAGTATATTATCAACCAATTATTTCTAATGAAAAAGCAAAAGCAACCATGGTTGAAGCATTAATTAGATGGAATCATCCAATGAAAGGGTTAGTTCCACCACTTGAATTTATTCATATTGCTGAGAAGACTGGACATATTAAAGAGATGACATGGTTTGTCATTAAAGAAGCATTTAACCAACAATTAAAATGGAAGAGTGAAGGATTAGATATTCAAATATCAATTAATCTTTCTGCAAAAATTTTATCTAGTCACACATTTGTATCAAGACTTACAGACATGGTTAAAGAAATGAATGTTGAAACAAAACAATTTGTTTTTGAAGTCACTGAATCTATGATTATAGATAATTTAGAAGATACAATAAAAACTTTGACTAAATTAAGAAAAATTGGATTTAAAATTGCACTAGATGATTTTGGAGTAGGATATTCATCATTAACTTACTTACAAAAATTACCACTTGATTACTTAAAAATTGATCGAAGTTTTATTAAAGAAATCTCAGATAAAGAAAAAAGCTCACCTGTTTTACAGTTTATGATAGATTTAGCTCATAAATTAGAACTAGATGTGATTAGTGAAGGCGTCGAGACTGAAGGTGCACTTCATCTCCTTAAAGATTTAAAGAGTGATTATTTCCAAGGGTATTATTTTTCAAAACCCTTACCTGAAAAAGAACTTGATCAACATATATTTAGATAATAAAAAAGCCTTATGCGTGCATAGGGCTATTTTTTATCAATTAGATTTAATACATCTTGAATATATGTATCCCAGAAAGTCCAATTATGATCACCAGGATGTGTTTCATAAAGATGATTGATATTTTGTTTTTTTAGTTGATTAACGAATTTGTTATTTGAATCAAATAAGAAATCTTCTGTACCACAAATAATATATAAATAGGGAAGCTCTTTCTTATTTTCTTTAAGTTTATAAAATAAATTATGTTCTGAATGTTCCATATCTTCAATTAAACCAAAGATAGATTGAAAATGTTTAGTTCTAGTTAAATCATTTAAACCTCTTTGATAGACAAAATCAAAGTCTAATGCACCTGATAAACTTGCAGCTAATTGATATCGTTCTGGATAGTGAAGTGCAATTTTTATTGCTCCATAACCACCCATTGATAATCCTGCAATGAAATTGTGTTCTTTTGATTTTGCTAGAGGAAGTAATTTTTGTAAATATCTTGGAATTTCGTCTGCGATATAGTCGAAATATCTTTCCCCATGAAGTGCATTTGTATAATAACTATTATAAGCTGAAGGCATAACCACTGCAATGTGGTGATCACCTGCATATCTTTCAATAGATGATAATCTCATCCAATCAGTACTATTCCCGTAGTAACCGTGTAATAAATAAAGTGTTCTAAATTTTTGTAGTCCGTCTTCAAATGGATCATGTTTGTTAAAATCATCAGGTAAAATAACATCTACATGTTCAGCCATTTGTAAAATAGAAGATGGAAAATCAATCCTTAAAAATGCCATGATATAAGTCCCTCCTAGGTGTATCAATTCAATTATATGACAAAATAGAAAAAAATGCATTAAATCGATACACATTTTACCATAATTAAAACGCTTATTTTATAAATAAAATAGTATTTTGTTTTTTAACTATATTGCTGTTATAATATAAGTGAAAACGTTTACAAAATGAATTTAATATTTTCGGAGGAAAGCAATGAACAAGTTCGATTACATGAAGAAACACAACTATGAACAAATGGTTTACTTTTATGACAAAACGACTGGACTTAAGGGGATTACGTGCATTCATAACACGACATTAGGACCAGCACTTGGCGGTACGAGATTATGGAATTATGAGAACGAAGAAGATGCAGCACTTGATTGTTTAAGACTAGCAAGAGGTATGAGTTATAAAGCTGCAGCAGCTGGACTTAATCTTGGTGGGGGAAAGACAGTACTTATTGGTGACGCATCTAAAGTCAAAAATGAAGCGTATTTTAGAGCATTAGGTCGATATGTTCAAAGTTTAAATGGCCGATATATTACTGCAGAAGATGTAAATACGTCTACAAAAGATATGGATTATGTTCATATGGAAACAGATTGGGTCGTTGGTTTAGAAGGTAAATCAGGAGATCCATCACCACTCACTGCACTTGGTGTTTTCCATGGTATTCGTGCATCTCTTATGCATCAATTTGGTACTGATGATGTATCTAAATTTAGTTTTGCAGTACAAGGTACAGGGCAAACTGGATTTAACCTTATTAAATTATTAACTGAACATCATGCGAAAAAAGTTTATTATACAGAAATTAATCCTAAAAATATTGAAAGAATCAATAAAAATTTTAAAGATGTAGAATTTGTAGAACCAGATAAAATTTATGGTCTTGATGTTGATGTATTCTCTCCATGTGCTTTAGGTGCAATCTTAAATGATACTAGTATTCCTCAATTTAAAGCAAGAGTCATTGCAGGATCTGCTAATAATGCTTTAGAAGATGAAGAAAGACATGGCGAAATGATCAAAGAAAGAAATATTGTATATGCTCCAGATTTTGTCATTAATGCTGGTGGCTTAATTAATGTTTATCATGAATTAGACACATATAATCGTGATAGAGCAATTAGAGATATTGAAAAAATCTATGATAGATTGATTGAAATTTTCGAAATTGCCAAAAACGAAGATATTACGACGCATTTAGCTGCTAAAGTGTTTGCTAAAAAGAGAATAGAAACAATAAATCAACTCCATTCAAATTATATTCCAAGATAATTTATGAAACGTATTGTATTTATATCAGGATATTATGGTTCAGGCAAAACAGAAGTATCACTCAATTTAGCAAAGCAATTTCATTTTAACTACTTAGTTGATCTTGATATTATCAATCCATACTTTAGATCAAGAGAAGCAAGAGATATTTTAGATGATGTAGAAATCATCTCTTCAGATTTACAAAATGATACTTACACAGATCTTCCCTATTTATCAAAGAAGATCTTTTTGCCATTACAAAATCCAAATGCTAAAGCACTTTATGATTTAGGTGGAAATGATTTAGGTGCAAAAGTTATGCGTCAATTTGAAGATCTCGACATGAATGAAGTGGATTTCTTTTTAGTGGTAAATATTTTTAGACCTGAAACAAATTCTTTAGAAAACATTTTAAAAATGATTAATAAAATTGAAGGTAGTAGTGGGTATAAAATCACTGGTTTAATTCACAATTCCAATTTACTTAAAGAAACAACTATCGAAGATATTTTAGAAGGACAAAAGATCATTCATCAAGTTTATAAGATGACAGGCATTGAAGTCGTCTTTACAACACTTCATGAAAACTTATATAATAAAGATGTAAGATTATTAGGAAATATATTAAAATTAAAAACTTATTTGACAAAAAACTGGTACTAGAAGGAGGTTATGATATGGCAAAAGGTGTCGTAACATTTGATTATGAAAAGTGTAAAGGGTGCAACTTGTGTGTCCAATATTGTCCAAAAGATATTTTATATCAAGACAAAAAAACACTGAATGAAGCTGGTTATAATATCATTAAAATAAGTGAACCTGATCAATGTATTGGGTGTGCTTTTTGTGCAATTATGTGTCCAGATTCAGTCATTACTGTTGAGGTGAATAGCAAATGAGTAAAGTGTTAATGAAAGGCAATGAAGCAATTGCACTTGCAGCAATTAAAGGTGGTGTTGATGCTTTTTTTGGATATCCAATCACTCCTCAAAATGAAGTGCCTGAATATTTATCTAAATATTTATTAAGCGAAGGTAAAGTTTTTGTACAAGCTGAATCTGAAGTTGCTGCCATTAATATGGTTTATGGAGCTGCTGGAGCAGGCGCTAGAGTGATGACTTCTTCATCATCTCCTGGTATTGCATTAAAACAAGAAGGCATTTCGTATTTATGTGGTGCTGAACTTCCATGTGTGATTGTATCTGTCATGAGAGGTGGACCAGGTCTTGGCGGTATACAGCCTTCACAAGCCGATTACTATCAAGCTACACGCGGTGGTGGTAATGGTGATTATCAATTGATTGTATATGCTCCAGAAACAATACAAGAAACTATCGATGTATTAAAAGAGTCGTTTGATGTTGCTGATACATACAGAAATCCAGTCATGATTTTAGTAGATGGTCTCATTGGCCAAATGATGGAATCGGTAGATTTAGATAAACCAGTTAAAGAAAGAAAAATAGAAAATAAAGATTACGCAAGTAATGGAACTGATCAACATGGTGGTACGAAAAATGTGATTAATTCATTGTTTTTAGATCCAGTTGAACTTGAAAAACATAATCATAAATTATTTAACAAATATCAATTAATCAAAAAAGAAGAAACAAAAGTTGAGACTATTGATTTAGAAGATGCAGATTATGTCATCGTTGCTTATGGCACGATGGCTAGAATTGCTAGATCAGCGATTGAAACCTTAAAAGAACAAGGTATAAAAGTTGGTATGATAAGACCTATAACGATTTGGCCATATCCTAAAAAAGCTTTTGATCAAATCAATCCAAACTGCAAAGGTATTTTATGTGCTGAAATGAGTATGGGTCAAATGCTTGATGATGTTCTTATTTCTAATAAGGGTCGTTTTGATGTTGGATTTTTTGGACGTGTTGGTGGTATGGTTCCTGAACCTGAAGAAGTTGTAGAAGCAATTCTAAACTTCAAAGATAAGGTGGTGGACTAATGATTAAATATCAAAAAACAAAAGGTCTAACAGATAAACCTTTAACATATTGTCCAGGATGTACACATGGTATATCACACAAACTAGTAGCAGAAGTTTTAGAAGAACTTGGTGTATTAGGTAAAGCTGTTGGTGTTGCTAGCGTTGGTTGTTCTGTTTATGCATATGAATTTTTTAATTGTGACATGCAACAAGCCCCTCATGGTAGAGCATGTGCAGAAGCAACTGGAGTAAAAAGAGTTTTACCCAATCATGTTGTCTTTACATATCAAGGTGATGGTGATTTAGCATCGATTGGAATTGCTGAGACTATTCATGCTGCAAATCGTGGTGAAAACATCACTGTTATATTTGTCAACAATGCAATTTATGGTATGACTGGTGGTCAAATGGCACCAACAACACTTCTTGGTCAAAAAACAACAACATCTCAACAAGGTAGAGATGTACATATGCATGGTAACCCTATAAAGATTTCAGAAATATTTTCACAAATTGAAGGTGTTGCATACTTAGAAAGAGTCGCATTATTTGATCCAAAACATGTCATTCGTGCTAAAAAAGCAATTAAAAAAGCATTCACATATCAAATAGAACAAAAAGGATTTACGATGATTGAGATTTTATCAACATGTCCTGTCAATTGGGGTATGACACCTTTTGAAGCGATGAAGTGGGTTGAAACAGATATGTCTAAAGTTTATCCATTAGGCGTATTTAAAGATAAGGGTGATCAAGATGAGTCATAATGATATTCATATTCGAGTTGCTGGATTTGGTGGTCAAGGTGTCATGATGTTTGGTCAAGTCTTAGCGCATGCAGCTACTATAAAATCGCTAAATGCTCTTTGGTTTCCATCATATGGACCTGAGACTAGAGGTGGTACTGCAAATTGTCAAGTCATTGTTTCAAAAGACCAGATTAATTCACCAGTCTTTAATAAAGCCAATCATTTGATTGTATTTAATCATCCATCTTTAGTCAAATTTGAAGATAAAACTGAAGACAGTGGGATCATTTTATATAATGCATCATTAATTAACGATGTTAAAAAACATGAGAAAGTTCAAAGTATTGGTATCCCAGTCAACGATATTGCTATAGAACTTGGACAAGCACAAGTAGCAAATATGGTCATGTTAGGTGCATATCTAGAACTTACAAATCTTTTTGATGATGAGACAATCAAAGAAGCACTAGTTAAATTTTTAGGTCAAAGAAAAGCGCATATGGTAGATATTAATTTAGATGCCATTAAGGCTGGTCATCAGTTTATAATCAATCATATCAAATAGCTAAAATAAAATGTATAATAGATGCAGAGACAATCTGCATCTTTATTTTAAAGGAAGGTGGAAAGATGAATATCATCGAGTGGTTACAAAATGGGGATGAATCAATTTCCAGATTAACAAAAAAATATTTATTAGGCGAGACACCTACTTATGCATATAGTGGTTGGATTTCAGCATATTTAGAATTGTTTGATGAAAAGACTAACATGTGGTCAAATGCGATATATAGTCCTAAATGGACATCAACTTTTTACACCCTTAGAGAACTTATCATTTTAGAAGCTGATCCAAATGATGCTAGAATGCAAAAAGCATATCAAACACTCCTAAAACACATGTGGTTAGAACACCACAAAATAAATGGTTGTGGTTGTATGATTGCTATGTTATTGTCTATGGGCATCTATTTGAAACAAGATCAAAAGTTGATTGATGAGTTGTTAAAATTTATTATAGATCATCAAATTTTTGATGGTGGATTTAATTGTGAAGTTACAAGAAGAGAAGTTAAAAGCAGTTCAATTCATACAACAATATCCACATTAGAAGCATTGAATGCTTTGACAAAAAGCAAATATAAATATGATCAAGTCAAAGTTAATAAAATCATAGATGAAGCAGAAGATTTTTTATTAAGAAAAAACTTATTAAGAAGAGAACGTGATGGAAGACTTATTCAATCGTTCATTAAAGAAATCCATTATCCAACCAGATGGAAATACGATTACCTTCGTGCTTTAGTATATTTTGCAAAAAAAGAAAAACCATATGATTCAAGAATGGAAGAGGGATTAACTTTATTAAAATCAAAATTTAAGCGAAGAACACTACCTAAAGGATCAAGTTATCAAGGTTTGCTTCATTTTGAACTAGATAATCAAGATGTGAAGCGCATGAATACACTTAACGGTTTGATTGTTTTAAAATATTATGATGACAAGTTATATCAAAAGATAACAGGTGAAGTTTATGAAAATATATAACATTTTAGATTTTGGTGCTAAACCAGAAGAAAATTACAATAATGCTTCACATATACAAGAAACTATCGACACATGTTTTAATGAAGGTGGAGGTCGCGTTTTAGTACCAGAAGGTGTATTTTCGACAGGTTCATTGATTTTAAAATCCAATATTGAATTGATGATTGAAGATAAAGCAATGATTTTAGCAAGCAAAAATCTTGATGAATATATGACTTTTGAAGAACTTGCATCAAAAGAATTAGATTTAGGACAAACACCTACATGGGAGAATTGTGAATACAATGGTAGACCTAAACAGTTCTTTATTTATGCTAAGGATGCAAATCATCTTAAAATCACTGGAAAAGGTATTATCGATGGAAGTGAAGAAATATATTATGGAAATAGACTTCCCGGATTTATTGAAGGATTTTATTATCCAAGAATTCCATTGTTGTTTTTAGAACATGTGATTGATTTAGAAATCAAAGACATTACATTACAAAGAAGTGGCTTTTGGACAACACATCTAGTAGGTTGTGAAGATGTACTCATTAATCAAGTCAAAATTCTTAATAATTTAGAGCTTGCTAATTGTGATGGTATTGATCCTGATCACTGCAAACGCGTAAAAATTAAGAATTGTTATATTGTAGCTGCAGATGATGCTATTGTATTTAAAAATACGGAAAGCGGGAAAAAATATGGTGCTTGCGAAGATATTATTGTCGAAGATTCAACACTAATTACAACATCTGCAGGTATTAAATTTGGAACAGAAAGTGCATCAGATTTTAATAATTTCATCATTAAAAATATCAATATTAAAAAAGCAAGTAGAGGTATTTCATTTCAATTAAGAGATGAAGGGAATATTGAGAATATAAGATTTGAAAATATTAAAATTCAAAACCAACGACATACACCAGGATTGTGGTGGGGAACAGGAGAACCTATTTTTATTTCTGCAATTCCTAGAAATTCAAACATTAATGTTGGTCATATTAAAAACCTCATATTTAAAAATATACACGCTACTGCAGAAAATGGCATTGTCATTTACGGAAATCAACATAATATTGACAATGTTACATTTAAAAATATCACATTACATTTAAAGAACCAAAGTGAGTATCCTAAAACAAATCTAGATTTAAGACCTACTCTAGGATCTGGCATCATTGAAGATTTAACACATGTTGTCAAGATTAAAGATGCCAAATTAGTAACATTCAAAGGGTTTACTCTTGAAATTGATGAAGATTTTGACATTAAAAAAGAAGCATATTATCATTTAGAAAATGCCCAAAGTATCAAAGTATAAAAAAAGATATGAGTTC
>JBFWMH010000026.1:0-17732 GCA_050251655.1 Acholeplasmataceae bacterium | reverse complement strand
TGGTTTCGTATGGTCTTTATTTATTGACTAAAAGTCAATATTCAATTATACTATCATGGGGCAGGAGGAGATTATATATGAGAGCAATTCGATTATTCAAATTAGCAAAAGGCTTTTGGGTCTTATTTTTAGTTGCTGCTCTATTTGTAGTAATTCATCAATATACATATTCAAACGTACCACTTTTTACTCAATTTTTAATCAAAACACTAACTAATGATCCACGTGTTATTATTGGTACAGCATCTGTAAGTGAAGTGCATTTACCTGCATTTGTTATTGCTTTTTTCATGCGAGATAATGACACATTAAATATTATCATAAGAATTGCGATGGGGTTAATTATACTTCAAGCATTCCGCTTTACAATGCGTTTTTTTGAAATGTGGATTAAAGGATATTTATTTGAGTCAATGGCTGAATCACATCGTAATAAGATGTATAGCCATATTCAAAGTCTTGACTATAAATTTCACAATAATGTCGATACTGGAGATCTCATTCAACGTGTAACAACAGATATTGAATCAGTAACTAGTTTTCTTACAACACGTATGCTTGATTTAGTGTATTTAGTTGTGACATTATTCTTTGGAGCATATCAATTAATATTGATTAATCCGACGATGGTTTGGGTATCATTATCAATCGTTCCATTGATTGGAGCATCATCTATTATTTACTTTAAGAAGATTGATAAACTCTTCTTGAATATCGAAGAGATTGAAGCGAAAATGATTACTGTCGTTCAAGAAAATTTAGCTGGTTTAAAAGTCGTTAGAGCATTTGCTAACGAAAAGTTTGAATTAGATAAAATGGATGTAAAAAACAGAGCATATGCTGATGCTTTGATAAAAGCGAATAAAATAAGTGCTGCATATTGGGGATCCATGGATTTTATAAGTATCTCACAATATTTAGTCATTATAGCGATTGGTATCTTTGCAGTACAAAGAGGCTCAATGGATGCTGCATCAGTGATTGCATCACTTGCACTTGTTGGTATGCTTATTTGGCCAGTGAGAGGACTTGGACGTTTAATTAATGATTTTGGTAAAGCACTTGTTTCATCAGATCGTATTCATGAAATCATGAATAAAGAAAGCGAATTTATTCACGATGGTACTAAAGAAATTCATGTCAAAGGTGACATTGAATTTAAAAATGTATCATTTAAGTTTGATGATAGTAATGCACACTTATTGAAAAATGTTAACTTTAAGATTAAAGCAGGTGAAACAGTTGCCATTATTGGTAGAACCGGTTCAGGTAAATCTACAATCATTCATTTACTCATGCGTATGTATGAGTATAACGAAGGTGAGATTTTTATTGACGGTATTCCATTAAGAGATATTAAGAAACAAAATATTCGTTCTCAAATGGGTGTTGTTTTACAAGAACCATTCCTATATTCAAAAACAGTTTTTGAAAATATCGCGATTACAAATAAACACTTAAATGGTGAAAAAGTAACAGAAGCTGCAACAGCTGCTGCATTGCAAAAAGATATTGATACATTTAAGCAAGGATATCAAACGCTTGTTGGTGAAAAAGGTACGACTTTATCTGGTGGACAAAAACAAAGAGTTGCTATCGCTAGAGTACTTGTTAAAAATCAACCTATATTAATTTTTGATGATGCACTTTCAGCAGTGGATACACAAACTGACTTAATGATTAGAAAAGCATTATTAGAAAAAAATTATAAACATACGACCATCATCATTACACATCGTATTACAACAGCTAAAGAAGCTGATAAGATTATTGTTATTGATGAAGGTAAAGTACAACATATTGGTACACATCAAACCTTAAAGAACATTCCAGGTTTATATCAAACACTTTGGAATATTCAAGGTAAATTGGAAGAAGAGTTTGAAGAAATGATAAAGGTAGGTGATTCACATGTATCATGAAGATGATCAAGACATCCAATCCCGAGTTAATTTTCAAACATGGAAAAAAATTCTAAAAATTATACTAAAATCTAAAAAAAGAATTATATTACTCATGCTTTTTTCTGGGATACTCGCTATCTTAGACACATCGATTCCACTTTTTAATCGATATGCCATTGATAATTTCTTTGTTGCTGGTGATTATTCAACATGGCCTTGGTATGTTGTAGCAAATATTTTACTTGCTGTAGGATTTGGATTGTCAGTTTGGGGATTCATTAAACAAGCAGGTATTATTGAAGCAGAAACAAGTTATGAATTAAGAAAACAAGCATTTGAAAACTTGCAAAAATTATCTTATGGTTATTTTGATAAAACACCACATGGATGGATTATGGCAAGAATGACATCAGATGCGAGAAAATTATCGTTAATTATTTCATGGGGTTTAGTTGATTTTGTTTGGGCAGGACTTTCCATGTTGTTTATCATCGTGGTTTTATTTGTTACTTATGTAAAACTTGCATTAGTGGTTGCAGTATTTCTTCCTTTCATGTTTTTAATTGCATATTTTTTCCAAAAACGCATATTAAAACAATATAGAGAAGCGAAAAAACATAATTCAGCACTTACAGCACAATATAATGAAGGATTCCTAGGTGCAAAGACGACAAAATCTTTAACCATTGAAAAAGATAATTATATTGAATTTTCAGATACAGCAAGAAAATTGAGAAGAGCGAGTGTTAAAGCACAAATCACTACTGCGTTTTTCTCCTCAATCATTTTGATTATTGCATATGTTGCAGTTGCACTTACAATGGTTGAAGGTAGTGTTTATGTACTAGGTGCATTAATTTCACTTGGGACTTTACAAATGTTTATATCTTATACGATAAATTTCTTTGAACCAATTATGGCAATTTCTCGTATCTTATCTGATTTTCAAAATGCACAAGCATCAGCTGAACGTATTGTTGGTTTAATTGAAACTAAACCTCAAATTGTTGATAAAGATGAAGTTATTGAAAAATATGGAACCATTTTTGATGATAAGAAAGACAATTGGGAACATCTTAGAGGTGACGTAGAATTTAAGGACATCACATTCTTCTATAATGAAAATGAAAATATATTTAATCATTTTAATTTTAAGGTTGAAGCTGGCAAATCAGTTGCTCTTGTTGGACATACAGGATCTGGTAAAACATCTTTTGTAAACTTGCTTTCAAGATTTTATGAACCACAAGAAGGACAAATCTTAATTGATGGTATTGATTATAGAGAAAGAAGTATTCATTGGTTACATAAACGTCTAGGGTATGTATTGCAATCTCCACAATTATTTTCTACATCAATTTTAGAAAATATTAGATATGGCCGATTAACAGCAACTGATGAAGAAGTGATTAGTGCAGCAAAAAGTGTTGGTATTGATCAGTTTGTAGATAAACTTGAAAACGGATATGAAACATCAGTAGGTGAAGGTGGTAATTTACTATCTGTAGGTCAAAAACAATTGATCTCATTTGCAAGAGCTATTCTTGCTGACCCTAGAATTTTAATTTTAGATGAAGCAACCTCTTCGATTGATTCAGAAACAGAACAAGTCATTCAACAAGCAACAAATAGACTTTTAGAAAAACGCACAAGTTTTATTGTTGCACACAGACTATCAACCATTGTTAATGCAGACATTATCGTTATGCTTGAGATGGGTAAAATTGTTGAAATGGGATCACATGATGAATTGATTAAATTAAGAGGTAAATATTTCTCTCTTTATAAAAATCAATTTTTCAAAGAAAAAGAACAAACCTATAATTTTTAAAAAGAAAAAAGACATCAATCAATCTATGATGATATAGAGGTGAATGTATGTCTTTTTTATTTTCTTTAATTACGCTTTTAGGGAGTTATCAAGTTGTTTGGCAACATACAGATATTGATGTGCCATTAAACGCATCAATCTATGACTATGTTGATATACCACAAGCAAAACTATATATCGATGGTATTTATGTAAATACACCTGTCACGTATATATATAATGGCGTCAATAGAACTTTTTTATCAACGGTTCAAACAAGTTATGTCAAATCATATCAAATTGATTATGAAGCATATTTTCCTAATTATGATATTAAAGATGATTACAGTATTTTTTTTAATGTCATTGATGAGGATCCTCCAGTATTTATATATATACCCGAATACGAAATTGATGTTGGAGAAAACCTTCCAGATTTTTTAGAGTCTGTAACATATAGTGACAACTATGATGATGTTTCAAATATCATTTGTGTTGTCGACTCTCATGAAGTAAACACGGATGTTATTGGACATTATAAAATCATTTACTATTTAAATGATACATCTCATAATCAATCTATAGCAGAAAGATATATTGATGTTGTTGACCGAGTTTCTCCAAAAATCGATGTTGTTAAACCATTGATTATTGATGTTCACGAAACAAAATCAATACTTGATGATTATATTAAAGTTACGGATAATTATGATTTACTTGTTGATGTGACATATGATGACAAAGAGGTTGATTATGATAGATTAGGAACATATATATTAAATGTGATTGCACAAGATCAATCAAAAAATATGACTTCTAAATTATTTAAAATAGAGATTGCTGATCATGAAGCACCGCATCTTGTATTAACAAGTTCTAAAACCATTGATGTTTTTGATATAGATGCTCTAAATCATTTAGATCGTTACATTTTAAGTTTAAGTGATAATTATGATGATGAAAATCAATTAATTATAAGTTATGAATATGATATAGATATGAATCATTTAGGAACTTATCACCTTATCATAGACGTAATGGACTCTTCAGGTAATACGACTTCACAATCCATTGACATAAAAGTTGTTGATTTAAAAGGACCCATAATCACATTAAAAGAAGCGCTAGTCTTTCAGGTGTTTGAGGTTAAACCTTTCATCAATTTATACTTTAACATCAGTGATAATTATGATCCATTTGAAAGTTTAACAATAAATATTGATGAAGATATCGATATGGATAAAATTGGATCATATCCTGTGACCTTAACAGTGAAAGATTTGTCTAAAAATGTGAGTTATTATTATGCGTATGTTCAAGTCATTGATGATATACCACCAGAAATTAATGAATTAAACGAAATCATCATTACAGGATTTCAACAAATTGACTATACATCATATTTTAGTTTTTCAGATAATTATGATGATGTAGAAGATATTACTTTTGAATTTGATGATCAAGTAGTTGATTATCAAAAAAAAGGAACATACGATTTTATCGTTTACGCAAAAGATTTATCACAAAATATAAGCACTTATATAACGCAGATTTATGTCTTAGATATCATTGCACCTAAGATAGAGCTTAATAAGTATGATATCTTTGTAGACCTCAATAGTAAACCCTTTAATTTTTATGAAAATATATTATCAGCATCAGATAATTATGATTTATTAACTAAGGATGATGTAGCTATTATATATGATATTGCATATGATAAAATTGGTGTTTACACTGTTTCATATCAACTAACCGATGAAAGTTTAAATCAAACAAATGTATATCTATCATTTGTGGTAGATGACTTTACAAAGCCATTAGTTACAATTGATGATATCGTTGTTAACCAAAATGATTCCATTGATTTTTTATCAGGTATTCATGTCACAGATGATTCATCATACGAAATCTATTATGATTCATCATATATTGATTCGAGTCTAATAGGAACTCAATATTTAACGTATGTTATTATGGATGAAAGAGGAAATTATCAAACATATATCAGAAGATTTGACATATTAGAAAATCAAAAAACCTTTGATTATTGGAGTTTCGCACCAATGGGTTTAGTTTTAATATTAAGTATGATTTTATCGTTTTATGTATATAAAAAGTCACATCATTTTTAAGTAATATGTTTTGACAAGATTTTGTAAATCTACTATAATAAATCCATAGTATGATAATCAAAGGAGATTTCTATATGGCAAACGTATTAGTTGTATACTGGACAGGTACTGGTAACACAGAAATCATGGCTGAAAAAGTTAAAGAAGGATTAGAAAACGCAGGAGCAACTGTTGACTATAGAAGTGTTGACGCAGTTGAACCTGATGAAATAGAAGGATTTGATTTGGTTGCATTCGGATGTCCATCTATGGGTGTTGAAGCACTAGAAGAAGATGAATTCGAACCTTTTTTTGAAGGATGCGAGATTTTTCTTAAAGATAAGAAAGTCGCATTATTTGGATCTTATGGTTGGGGCGAAGGCGAGTGGATGGATGCCTGGGAAGACCGTGTAAGAGAAGCTGGAGCTCATCTTTTTGAAGAAGGATTAAAAATCAATTCAACACCAAGTAGCGAAGAAGAAGGTACTTGTGTAGAATTTGGTGAAAGATTTGCTAAATTTTAAATTGAAATAAAAATGCTGATTCAGCATTTTTTTTTAGACTTTAGTCTAATCATTGATATAATATGATTAGTAGGTGATTTCATGTTTGGTATTTTTAATATTCAAAGTGCATATAGTATGTTAAATAATATGATGCCTTTAGAAAAACTTATCAAAGAACTAAAAAAACACGAATATGATTTTATTGCATTATCTGATGACATGTTATATGGTGCTCATCAGTTATTTTTGCTTGCAAAAAAATATCAAATTAAACCTATTTTAGGCTTATATATACAAGCATATGAACCATTATTTGAAACTTCTTTTCTTGCATTTGTTAAGAATGAAGAAGGCTATCAAAATTTACTTAAGTTGTCATATTTAAAATCTGCACAAAAAATAGATTTGGAAACGATTAAAACATATCAAAAAGGTCTCATTTGGATGACATCTGGTGATAGTATCATCGAAAAACATTTATTTGCTGATAATTTTGATCAAGCATATGATGATGCGAAATTATTTAAACAAATGTTTGATGATTTTTATTTAGGTCTATCACTTGATAGTTTTGATTTAGAATTTAATTCTGCACCTAAATTGTTTTTATTATCTGAAAAATTAGGTATTCAAATCGCACCAATCCATAAAACAGCCTATTTTAATAAAGAAGATAAAGAAGCTTACGAAGCACTGATAAAAATAGAAGACCAGAATCAAGTAATCAATAAAGAAGCAAGTTACCATCTCATGAGTAAAAAAGAGCTTATCAAAATGTTTGCTGATTATCCTTTCGTATTTGATCAAGTTAAGGATATTGTAAAAAAAATTAATTTTGATTTATCTTTTCCTCCATTTGATATGCCAACATATGACACTAAAGGTGCATCAGGTGATGCATATTTAGCTTCGCTTGCTGCAAAAGGTTTAGAAAAAAGATTAAAATCTATAAAACATGCAGATGTAAAAGTATACAAACAAAGATTATCCTATGAGTTATCTATCATTCATCAAATGGGGTATGATCATTATTTTTTAATCGTATTTGATTTTGTTAGATTTGCTAAACAAAATGATATTTTAGTGGGTCCTGGTAGAGGTTCTGCAGCAGGATCACTCGTTTCTTTTTGTTTAGGTATTACTGATATTGATCCAATCGCTTATGATTTATTATTCGAAAGATTTTTAAATCCAGAGCGTATTACTATGCCGGATATCGATTTAGATTTTCCAGATAATAAACGTGATTTAGTCTTACAATATGTTCAAGAAAAATATGGTAAGAATCATGTCATTTCAATCGTTACTTTTGGAACGTTTGCAGTTAAATCTTCGATGAGAGATATTGCAAGAGTGATGGATATTGATCACCAAAGAGTCGGTGGTATGATTAAACGTGTTACAAATAACGACATTGATGAAACCGATGAAGAAGTCATGAGACTTATAGATGTTTCTAAAAAGATAGAAGGACTTCCAAGACACACAGGTACTCATGCTGCTGGAATTATTTTAGCACAACAAGATTTAACAAAAGTGTTACCACTACAAGAAGGTAGTAACGGATTTTATCAATCACAATTTGAAGCAACCGATTTAGAAAAATTAGGACTATTAAAAATTGACTTTTTAGGTATAAGAAATTTAGCAATCATTCATGAAGTTGAAGCGATGATTAAGAAAACAAATCCTAAGTTTTCAATTTTAGATATACCTTTAGATCATAAAGGTGTTTATGATTTATTAAGTCAAGCAGATACATTTGGCATTTTTCAATTAGAATCATCAGGGATGAGAAATGTATTACGAAAATATGAACCTAAAACATTTGAAGATATTGTTGCACTACTTGCATTATTTAGACCAGGACCCATGGATTTGATCGATGATTTTATTGAACGTAAAAATGGAGCATCCTTTGTCTATATTCATCCAGATTTAGAACCTATATTAAAACAAACTTATGGCATCATAGTCTATCAAGAACAAATTATGAAAATAGCAAATGAATTTGCTGGATATACGCTTGCTGAAGCGGATATTTTAAGACGAGGTATCGCTAAAAAAGATGTTGATGTTTTAGAAAAGGAACGTCAAAGATTTATTCAAAAATGTGTTGAAAAAAATTACAGTGAATTAATTGCACAAACCATATATGATTTAATTGTTAAATTTGCTGATTATGGTTTCAATCGAAGCCATAGTGTAGCCTATGCGTTAGTCGCATATCAAATGGCATATTTAAAAGTGAATCACTATGCATCTTTCATGACTGTTTTATTAACACATGCTATTGGAAATGATACAACGACATATGAGTATATCACAGATTTAAGACGTCACGGTATAGAAGTGTTATCACCAGATGTTCAGCTTTCTACAGATCAATACCAACTAACAAATCAAGGTATTTTATGTCCACTTCAAAAAGTTAAAAGTATTGGTAAAAGCCAAATGGATAAATTCCTTGAAGCTAGAAAAGAACAACCATTTAAAGACTATCAAGATTTCAAGCAACGCATTAAACAAGTGTTTAACCAAAAAAACATTGAAATGTTAATTTTTGCAAATGCACTCCAATCTTTTAATCTAAATCAACATACATTAATTGAACATCAATCGCTTGATGATAGTGGATACAATAAATACATTCAAGACTTTCAAATGAAACTTTATGATGAATATCCTTTTAGTGTGCTTGCTGAACATGAAAAAGAAGCATTAGGTTTTAACTTAATATATCATCCACTTGTTGCATATAAAGATATTGTCATCAAACAAAAACTAAACGCATTAAATGATAGCAATCACTTGGCATATATTAAAGCATTAGCAATGATTACAAATATCAAAGTAATCAAAACTAAGAATAATCAAAACATGGCTTTTTTAACATTAGATGATGGTGTGACTCAGTTAGAGGTAACTATGTTTTCAAGCACGTATCAAAGTTATAAAGAAAAACTTGATCAAAATATTAAAATCTTTGAACTTAAGAAAAACATATATAAAGAAAAAACATCTTTTATTGTAGAAAAGATGTCTGAAGTAGAGGTATAGTCGTGACTCAAAAGCAATTGGGACAAGCAGTTATTATTGGTATTGTATTCAATGTCATCTTAACGATTTTAAAATTAACATTTGGATATATAGGGCATTCTCATGCGCTCATTACTGATGGATATAATTCACTTTCAGATATCATCACGAGCATTATGATTTTCCTTGTATTAAAGATTTCCAGTAAGAAACCAGATCATGATCATCCATATGGTCATCAAAAATTTGAAGGTATCGCTTATTTTGCATTAGGGATGATATTCTTATTATCTGCACTAGTCTTGCTCATTTCAACAGCAACAACATTTGTCGCTTATTTAAAAGATCAAACACTTGGTGTTGAACCGACTTTATTAACGTTATACATGGCTATCATTTCACTTGTCATTAAACTCTTTTTAGCCATGTTTTATAGAGTTTTATATAAAAAGTCAAATCATCCAACCCTCAAAGCTGAATCAAGTAATCATGGTATTGACATGATTGCAACCTCTTTGACGATTGTAGGGATTGGTCTTTCTCAATTAGGATTTATAATCTTTGACTATATTGCAGCTATTTTAATTGTATTTTTAATTTTAAGACTTGCAGTAAATACTTTAAAAGAATCAATTCCTTTCTTAGTGGATCAGGCTCCAGATCAGTTATTTATTGATGAAGTTATGCAATTTATTTTTGATACACAAGGTGTCTTAAGTGTTGATGATTTAAAAGTTAGAAGACATATGCTAAATGTTTATGTCGATGTTGAAATTGGTGTTCAAGGATCTCTATCTTTAAAAGAAGCACATCAAATCGCAGAATACGTACATCATCGTGTAGAAAAACAGTTTCCAAACGTTATTCACTGTATGGTTCATGTAAACCCAGTGAAAGAGAATTAAATAAAGTATTTATTTACAATGTTTTTGCACATTTTGCAAAACATTGTTTTTTTTTATATTATTTGGTAGAATTTAGGTAGTTAGACATCTTAAGAAAGGTTGGTCTAAAAAATGCCTTCTATCCCGTCTTTATACATAATTCAATGGGGAATTATAGGTTTATTTGTTTTTTTATTTTTCATACTAGGAATTCTTAGAGGTGCTCAAAAATCCCTCTATTTTATGATTATCAATATTGTAACAACATTTTTAGCGCTTTATATCGTATCAAATATGTCGATTGCTTCAGCGTTTAGATTTGTTGATCAAGCAACATACTTAAATATGATTAATCAACAAACAGGGGGTTTGTTAACTGATTATTTAGGCTATATGGATGATCCACTCATCGCATCAACGGTTTATATTTTTGTTGATTTGGTTTTGAGAATCGTTGGATTTATTGTTTTATATCCATTATTAAAACGTATACTTACATTGTTTATTTTTAGACCTATATGGGCTTTTGGTATTAAAAAAGCAATTATTGCTAAACAAAATAAAGAATTAGAAGTAGATGCTGCTCAAAAGAATGTGAAATTCAAACCAAGAAAAAGAATCAAAAAAGGATTTGGAAATAGAATCCTTGGAGGACTATTTGGTGGTGTCGAAGGATTTATCGTCATCTTTATCTTTTTAATTCCTTTAACAGTATTTGCATCTTATACAGCAAATATTGATACTGAAGCATTAAGCAGTTCACAATATAGTCAAACAGAACTTGCGAATGGCTCAATCGCTGGATTTAATATTCCATCTGAAGTCATAGATTATTTACAACAAGTTCAAGAAATGAATGATCAAGGATTAGCATCAATTACAAGTCAAGTTAAAATTGGTGGTGTTTCCATTGATCGATACATCTTTGATCAAGTATTTACAGTTGATTCAGAAGTGAATGGAGAAGCAGTATCGATTAATTTTATTAACGAATTAGATAACATTATTGGAATTGCTACTGTCTTAGTTAATGGTGGTTACTTAGACCCTAATTTTGATTACACAACAATTTCAACTGATAATTTAGGTGATTTAGAAGCCATTATGCAATATGTTGGAAATTCTGATGTACTTGCTTACTTAATTCCAACTGCTGTTAAATATGGTGTTGATAATTTACTCGTTGATCAAATGGGTATTGATTTAACTGACCGTGCTGCATCTCAAGCTGCGCTTGATATGTTTTATAATATTGATTGGTCAAATGAATTTGATCGTTTATATGCACTTGTTGAATCTGTATTAACGTTTGGTTCAATTGATGACATCATGAATATCATGAGTGATCCAACTGCACTTGCTTCATTAACACCAGAACAAGGCGTTGCACTTGCAAACATCATCAGAAGTGCTGGTGATTTAGAAATATTAAGTTTACTCAATGTTGGTGTTGATTATTTGACAACAATTTCACAAGTTCAAGATCAAATCGGGTGGTTAGATACAAGCAGTGAAAAAGAAGATTATTTACAAGAAAAACTTGCATTCATATTAGACAATCCTGATTTCTTTGTTGGAGATCAAGGTGAAATCTCACAAATAGCTGGATTGATTGAACTTATATTTAGTGATACATATGGTGATACTAATTTAGATCAAATCGTATCTGCAAATGGCGATCTAGCAACAATCTTATCTGTTCAAAATTCTGATTGGGTATCAGCATTATTCACACAACTTACACAAATTCAAACATTGATGAATACTCTTCCAATTGGAGTTGATTTCGCGCTTTATCAAGCTGGTGGCGATCAAATTGATGCACAACTCGCATCAGATTTAGAAACTGCATTAGCTGATATTAATTGGGCAGATGAAACCATGAATTTTGATCATATATATCAAAGTATTGTTGAGTTAGGTTTAGAACAAATCTTAGTTGATAATCCTGATTATTATGCTTATATGGATTATTTATTAGCAAATAACATGGATGATGTTAGAAACATAGTCACATATATATTTGAAGATTCTGATTTAGTCGGTAATGCATTAGATACAGTTGCTCCAATTTTAATTAGTAATTATATTACAGATACAGATTTACAAGCTATTGTTGAAAGCATCGTTTTAAATCAAGATGATGAATTTAATTTTAATGTTGGTCAAGAACTTATAAATGTATTAAATATTGCAGAATCTGCTTATCAATTTGTAGCACCTACGGATTTACAAGGTTTCTCACAAATGACACAAGAAGATCAATTGCAAATACTTGCAGCATTTGGACAAATGTCTGATACTGATTATCAACAATTTATGACTGCTTTTGGTGATTTACAAATTTTAAATCGTATTAATCAAGATAATGCTCCAGATATCGCTGCAAAATTTAATTTAACAGATACAGTTTATATTCCAACATCATTTACATTAAGTGATGATGTCGTTTCATTGTTGAGTATGGTTCACGATATTGGCGTATATTTAAATGATAATTATACTCAAGGTCAAGATTATCAAGATTTAGATTTAACGAATTTACTAACAGTATTGAAAGCGGACCTAACTGATCCTACAAAACGTTCAGATCTCTTATTTTATAACATTGCAAATTATGCGAAAATCCAATCCGATGGTGGAAGCTTATCTCAATATTTAAGTGTTCCAGATAGTTTATTGACAGCAGATGTCGAAAGTCAAGCATGGTCAGATGAAATTTCTGCACTGCTCAGCAGTGTCTTTGATATTGCATCAACAGTTGGTCAAACAGATGGTATCACTTTATCAGTTCATGATGTCTTATTATATAGTAAAGAAGCATATAGATTACCTGTAGAACTCATTACACAATTTAGTGATCATGTGATAGCAAATCAAGCATTTGGTAGTCTAGATAGTTCATTGATTTTAAGAACAACTATTGCAAACATGATTGATAGTCAAGGTGAAGGACTTTCGGGATCATTATTTGGACATGTGATTTCAATACCAGCACATTTAAAAACTGATGGTGCATTAAACACTGGTGTATTCGTTGATTTAATTGAAGGATTTGCAACATTTGTTGATGGTATGAATCAAAGTTTAGGATATACACAATTTGGTAATTTCACATTTGATGATTTAAGTCCATATTTTAATGCATTTAATCAAATGGATAACCAAGACATAGAAGCATTAGTAGAATCTGATTTATTAAGAGGTATCGTTTCAGAAATGTTATTTGATGAAACATTCCAATCATCTTTGGCAGACACACTTAATAATGCACAAGATATTATAGATTTCCCACAAGACTTCTTTGCAGTAGATCCAACATTGGTTGATGGACCTGTATTAGTATCAGGTGAAATTACAAATTTATTCATTATGTTTAAAGCTTTAGAATTGCAAGGCGTTGATGGTTTCTCATCTATAGGTCTTCAAACTTTTACAAATTTAGTTGTTGCTGATCCAGTGACAGGCGAAGATAAGTTTGATGAATTCTTTGCTTCAAATTATATTTATACAATTATTGATAAAGTGCTTCAACTAGATAGTATCAGTTCATATGTTTCTACACTACTAGGCGATTCACTTGGAGCTGATTTTTCTACACTAGATCTATCAATTCCAGATGCGATGTTAGGACAAACTTCTGAATTAGTCGCTGGAGATATTGGTGCTGTTGAAGTTGGCAGAATTCCAAAAGTTGAGTTTAGAAGAATTTTTGAATCACTTAATGCACTTGGTGATATGTCTACAATAGGATTAGAAACGTTTACGAATATGATTGATCCTTCTCAAACAGAAGATGATTTCACAACATTTATTGCATCTGATTTCATCTATGTCGTCCTTAGTCGTCTCATTGGTAATGAAGGATTTAGCAGTTATGCAGAAAATGCACTTTCAGGCGCATTTGGAAATGATCCAATTACTTTAGACTTAAGTGTTCCAACTGATGCACTTGGTACAACAGATGTAGAAGATGGTTTTATTACAAGAACAGAGTTAAGAAACTTAATGGTTTCATTTAAGATGTTAGGATTTGGTGGTGAGTCAGCACTAGATGTTGCGACTATCATCAATATGCCAACATTAAATACATATTCACAAACAGAAGATGATTTAAATATTTTCTTAAATAGCATTTACTTAAGAAACATGATGAGTCAAATGTTGTTATCACCAACCATTATTGATATGATTGGTGCGGGACAATTCACATCTGCTGAATTTGATTTACCGCTTAACGCATATGATCCAATTATTACAGATAGACTTGCTAAACAACAAATTCATCTTTTATTTGATAGTTTGATTTTATTAGGTATTGGTAATTTCGAAAATATGGATTTAGGCATCGATACAATCACAAGTTTGACAAGTGTTGAACAACAACAATTGCTTGACTCTCTATATTTATACGAAGTCATTGACTTAATGATTAAAGCACAAGAAGCAACCAATCCTGGAGATACTGGTTTAACCATTCCACTTGATGCTTATGTGACAGGTGGTTATTATGATCAAATGATTTCACAAAATGAAATACTTGCTATTCTTGGTGTATTTAACATTGTAGGTAGTGATCCACAAGCCATTGATCCAAATACCATTACAACATCTGATTTAATGGATGTCTTAAATTTAGGTTCAGTCATTATCAATCAAATGATTTCTGATCAAATTGAAACAGCTTTAACGATTGACAACACAACCATTCCAGAAGCTTATGTAACCACCATCGGTGTTGATCGTATTAAAGATATGGAAATGAAGGCTTTAATTGAAGCAATGAATGTCATCGGTTTAAGTGATTTATCTGGATCATTTGCAGTTGATAGTCTTGGACTTTCAGATTTACAAGATCTTCATTACTTAGGTTTAGGTACAGATCCAGTTGTTGATACATATAATTCATATATCATTCACAATATGATTTCTGAACAAGTTGAAACAGCATTATCATTTGATGAAACAACACTTCCTGAAGCATATACAAATGCATCAGGTGAATATCGAATCCTACCAGATGAAATCCAAGCGATGATCGTTGCGATGTCTGAAATGGGTATTACCGATTTACAAGCATCATTTAGTGCTGATAATTTAACTGTAAGTCAACTTCAAAATGTTCACTATATTGGACTCGGTGTAGATCCACTTGGTGATACATATAATTCATATATCATTCACAGATTGATTTCTGATGGTGTTAAAGGTATTCTTACAAACTTACCATCAACTGTTTATATGTCAAACAATGATATTAAAGCTGCTGAAATCCAAGGTGTTATTGATGCGATTGGTATTTTAAATAATGATCCAAATGCTTCATTATCTGGCATGTCATTTGCAAACACTGGTTTAACAGCAGGTAAGATTGAAAGTCTACTTGATTTAAATTCATTAATTATTGATCGTCAAATTTCAGATGGTATCATTTCAGCTAACTTAGATGTTTTAGAAGCTTATGCGATATCTGGAGAATACAATTATGATAGTTTATATGCAACAGGTGATTTAAAGATTACTGAGATGTATGCTTTAGTTGCTGCAATGTCTGAAATGGGTATTACTGATTTATCAGGATCATTTGATCCTAATAGTATCACTGTTGCTAAACTTCAAAATCTTCATTATATCGGTTTAGGTACAGATCCACTCTTAGATCAATTTGATTCATATATTGTCCATCATATGGTCTCTGATGGTATTAGTAGTGCATTATCAAATCTTCCATCAACAGTCTTTATGGCTAATGGTGATATTATTCCAGCAGAAGTACAAGGTGTCATTAGTGCAATTGGTATATTAAATAATGATCCAAATGCATCACTTGGTGCAATGTCATTTGCAAATGCAGGATTAACACCAACGAAGATTGAAAATCTACTTGACTTAAATTCTTTAATTATTGATCGTCAAATATCAGAAGGTATTATCTCAGTAAGTCTTGATGTATCTGAAGCATATGCAATCTCTGGTGAGTATAATTATGATAGTTTATATGCAACGGGTGATTTAAAGATTACTGAAATGTATGCTTTAGTTGCAGCGATGAACATTATGGGATTATCCGATTTAACAGGTTCATTTGATCCAAGTTCAATCACTGTTTCTAATTTACAAGACCTTCACTATGTTGGTTTAGGTACAGATCCACTTCTTGATACTTACGATTCATATATTGTTCATCACATGATTTCTGATGGTATTGCTTCATCACTTACAAATAGACCTTCAACAGTTTACATGGCAAATGGTGATATTCTTCCAGCAGAAGTACAAGGTGTCATTAGTGCAATTGGTATTTTAAATAATGATCCAAATGCAACGCTTGCAACAATGTCATTTGCAAATTCAGGATTAACACCAACGAAGATGGAATCACTCCTTGATTTAGGATCACTCATTATTGATCGTCAAATCTCAGAAGGTATCATCACTGCATCACTTGATGTCCCTGAAGCATATGCAATCTCTGGCGATTATAACTTTGACACTTTATATGCAACAGGTGATTTAAAAGTCTCTGAAATGTATGCACTTATTGAAGCAATGAATATCATGGGATTATCTGATTTAACTGGTTCATTTGCAGCAGATCAAATTACAATTGATAAATTACAGTTATTACATTATGTAGGTTTAGGTGTAGATCCGCTTATTGATACATATAATTCATATATGGTACATAACATGTTATCTGATGCAATGGATAATGCTTTAGATGTTCCAACCAATGGTTATATGGGTTCAGGTTATATGTTAGCAGCTGAAATCCAAGGTGTCATCGATGCACTTAATATCATCAGTAGTGATCCAAATGATACACTATCAGATATTATGCCAATTAATGATAACTCAATATTTACAGCAGCAACATTAGAATCATTATTAGATATCAATACACTTACAATCTATAGATTGGTTGCTAAAGGTATTATTGATAGTGGTATTGCAACACTAGAATCTAGAGCTGTATCTGGTGATGCAAACTATGATGCAAATGCAATTGGCGAAGATCTAAAAGTTGCTGAAATGTATGGATTAGTCACTTCAATGAATATTTTAGGTATTTCAGACGTCACACAAGTTACAAATATTGATTATGCTTCTGTTATGGGCTTAAGCGATGCTGAAGTTGACCAAATCTTAGATAATTCTAATACTATCACTTACTATATTATTGATGATGTCATTGATCCAGCAGATAATTTATTCCCTGGCCAATACTTCACTGATTTGAATGGTGATACAAGAATCATTAGAGCAACACTTATTACATTTATTAAAGATAACAACTAAGATTAAACAAATCATTAAGGTAATCTTCGGATTACCTTTTTTTTGCAAAAAAAATTAGATAAGCTTTGTCAAGTAATTTTTATAACTTAATCTTTATAAACACTAAAAAACCAGTACTTGCTGGTTTTTTTATTTAGATGTATAATGAGGTTGTATTTAGATTAGGAATGTTGTTC
>JBFWMH010000025.1:0-18259 GCA_050251655.1 Acholeplasmataceae bacterium | reverse complement strand
CTCGAACAAAGCTTTTATTTTACAATAAGTATTGGAACATTGACTTTATCTTTAACTCTTGTTGATGTAATACCAAATAATATATCTTTTAATCCTTTATGTCCATGAGATCCAAAAATAGCAATCTCTGATTTTGTTTCGTTGATGATTTTAGCTAATCCTGAAACTGGACTACCATAACCTATATGACATTCAATATGTTCATATCCATATGATTTTAATTTTTCCATATATGTATTTAATTGATCCTTATCCATTTGGGTTTCACTGTCATTAATATCATCACCAAAAGCTCTTGCACCTGCACTCTCATTAATGTGCATGAGGACAAGTGTTGCATCTTTTTTCGCAATTCTTAAGATATGCGACATAATTGTTAGATCACCTTTAGTAAAATCAAAAGCTGCAGCAATTTTATTAAATGCTTTTAAAGGTTTGATCTCATTAATGTCAAACATTTGATGAATATGTTTTTTCTCAATTTGTCGTTTTTGAAATAACGGATCAAAAATAACATAAATAAGCAATGCGATTAATGCAAATATGAATAACAAGAATAGTATTTTAAAGATCCATAATATAGAATCATTAGTAAACATGGTAATTACTGTATCATAAACAAGTTTTATATTTAAACCCATAATGAGCAATGCGACAATCCAAGCAAGTACTTTTGTTACTGGTTTAATCGCAAATTTACCCATCAGTTTCTTTTCACTGACAAAATGAATAAGTGGGATAACAGCAAATGATAATTGCAAAGATAGAATGACTTGACTTAATACAAGTAACCATCCAGTAGAGTCACTACCAAAAATCAAAATAACCACAAGTGCTGGAACGATTGCTAATAAACGTGTAACAAGTCTTCTTAACCAAGGACTAATTCTTAAATGAATAAACCCTTCCATGATGATTTGTCCAGTTAATGTTCCAGTAATCGTTGATGCTTGGCCTGATGCGATTAGCGCAACACCAAACAAAATCGGTGCTAATGTTGTACCTAAAATAGGAAATAACAATTCATATGCTTGTTGAATTTCATCAACAGCGGTATTTCCACTTTGATGGAATACTGCTGCTGCCATGACTAATATAGCTGCATTTACAAAAAATGCTAAATTAAGCGCGACAACTGAGTCTATTGTATTAAATTTAATTGCTTGGGCCATACCCAATTCAGTTTTTTCAATTTTTCTTGATTGAACCAAAGAAGAATGAAGGTATAAATTATGAGGCATGACAGTTGCACCTAAAATACCAATCGCAATAAAAAGTGCATTATGGTTTTCAATCTTTGGGACAAATCCAGTCACCAATTGACCATAATCTGGTTGGGATAAAATAATTTCAACCAAAAAACTAATTCCAATGATTGAAATCAATCCTATCGTTACCGCTTCTAGTTTTCTAACGCCTAGTTTTTGAACAAGGAGTACAATCAAAGTATCTAAAGCAGTGATGATAACACCATATTCAAGTGGAATATGGAATAATAACATAAGTCCAATTGCAGATCCTAAAACTTCAGCTAAATCAGTAGCGATAATCGCAAGTTCTGTTAATACCCATAAAATATAATTGACAACTTTTTTATAATGCGAAGCACATGCTTGTGCTAAATCCATACCTGTGACAATCCCTAATCTGGCACTTAAGCTTTGAAGTAATATAGCCATAAGATTAGACATGAGTAAAACCCAAATAAGCTGATAGCCAAATTCGCTACCACCTGCAATATCGGTTGCCCAATTTCCTGGATCCATATAACCGATACTTACTAAATAAGCAGGTCCCACAAATGCAAGTAATCTTTTAATCCAACTTTTGTTTTTCACTTCAACCGTATGGTGTATTTCTGATAATGATTGATGTCTTTGTTGTTTTTCCATATTTTGATCATCTCTTCTTTTTTTAAGGTTAACCTTAATTTCGTATTAAGTATAGCATAACTATTATAGAATAGCAATAAAAAACTACTCACTTAAGAGTAGTTATTTTAGTTTTGCCATTTACTTTTTTGAAGTTTCTCGTAATTATTAATTGAATACATCAATTGTACTGCTTTCTCAAATCCTTGAGCGGCAGCACTTTCCCATAAACTTCTCGCTTTTTCTTCATCCTTTAGTACAATCTCACCAGCAAAATAAATCATACCAAGATTATATTGTGCAATTGCCAATCCTTGTTCAGCTGCTTTTTCATACCAATAAAGTGCTTTTTGATCACTTTGTTCTACACCATCGCCTTTTTGATACATCACTGCTAAATTATATTGTGCATTTGGATGTCCTTGTCTTGCGGCTTCACCAAGTAGTTTAGCTGCGTTTTCAAAATCTGGTTGTTCTCTTCTAATGATGAGTAGAGCTAGGTGATAAAGTGCATCTTTATCTTTTTCTAAAGCTGCCTTTTGATACCAATTCATTGCTTCATCTAAATTGATTGGTACTCCTTTACCATATTGATAATAATTACCCACATAATAACAAGCCTCAGTGTGACCTTGTTTAGCAGCGACCATAAACCACTCAAACGCTCTTAATGGATGTTTAGAATCTCTTTCATGCAATAGTTTAGCTAAAGAATAAGCTGCTAATGCATATTGTTGGGTTGCTGCTTTTTCTAAGTAAAACTCAGCTTTTTGATAGTCTTCTTCAGTAAGTGCAATCATCGCAAGCGCATATTGAGCATATGGATGATCTTGAGCTGCTGCTTTTTCATAAAAAGGTATTGCTTTTTCGGTTTGATTTGAATCTTCGCCTAATGTCTCATATATCATACCTAACATATACTGACTATCACTATAGCCTTTGTTTGCTGCTTTTAATAACCAATCTATGGCTGTAAATATATATCTTTGAACATGAAAACCATAGTAATAATATGTACCCATGATGTGCATACTAACTGGATCATCATGTGAAGCTTCAATCATAAGCATTTGATAATTATCTTCAAAAAACTTGTTTGCGAGTTCTTCATCAATCTCAACACCTGAACCACTTCTAAACATCAGTCCTAATGCATATCCGCATTTAGCACTTCCTAAATCTTTACCTTCGTTATATAATGCCATTGCTTTGTCAAAATCAAGTGTGACACCGTCACCTAATCCATAAAAACGTCCTAAAAAATAATATGCATCAGCATATCCTTGTGCTGCAGCTTCTTCAAAATGTTGAATTGCAGTTAAGACATTTTTTCTTGGTGTATTTAATAAATAATGTGCCAATGCTTGATCATAAAGTGTTTTTGCATTCATGTTTCATCATCTCCATAAATATGATATCACAATCAAAAGACATTTCATAAATAAAGACTATCTTAAATAAGATAGCCTTCATTATCATTAATCAATCAACGCAAAACCTTTATCTATAAATATAGGGGATTGAAATATATAACCATTTGATATAATAACTGTTTTAGTTTGTTTAAACATGTCAGATTGTATATCAAAAACATCATTGATGTCTACAAATTCACTATCTGTTTTGTACGGGTGTGTAGCATAATATTCTAACATTGACATATCATTAACCTTATAAGATTCAACCTTTGTAAAATAACCTTCTTCTAGATAACATAAATAACTATTCATCTCTAATGTTCGATTGGAAAAGCTAGTTTGTATATGTGTGATGTCTTTATTATAAATGAAAAGTTGATTGAAATGCGTATATTCAGTATATGCGTATGTATCATTTATGTATACTTCACCAGTTCTTGAAACAAGCACTGGTCTTCCATTATTAAATTGGTAAATGAGTTGATGTTGATATGATGCAGTACCTAAACTATCTAAGTAATTCATATCTAAAGTGATTGATTCATCTAAATATGTATAATCATACGTTTCATTTTCAATTCCTAATGCTGAAATATTCCCTAGATGAGCACTATTTTGATTTAATGTTACATTAGATAAATGTGTTAAATCACCATCGTCATCGTTAAATATTTTAAATGAAACTGAGTCATTAGATATATCTATTTGATCCATTTTAAAGGTTGTTTCCATACCTTCATTGATATCAACTGTAATTGAACTTGTATCATATGATAAAATATCTTCTTTCGATAAATCATACATATATTCAGTTCTATGTGATGCTTTTTGAAATGTAAATGTTTGAGCAGTGTTATAATCACCTGTTCTTATCTCTTTTAATACCAAACCAATGATTAAATCTTTAGTGGTGATCACTGTGTATGTCGTTTTTTCAACTTCAAAATCTGAGATGAGACTATCCAAGTAATTAATCTTCATGTTTTCTCTTATCTTTTGCAATACATGAACTTTTTCATAGGTTGTTCCATCAACATTTAATGTTTCATAATCGTTTTCATACGTAAGATCAAATGTGATATCTAATGTGGAATCACCAAAACTATTGATGACAACATCATGGTTTGAATTGATCGCATATACTGAATAAATAAGATTGTCATATCGATCATAATAATTATATCCCATCAATGTTGGCTCAGTCATAAATTTTAAATAACCAACTTGCAGAGTTGAAACCATCATCGTCAATATGGTAAATGTAAGTACTTTAATTGTATAAATAACATTTTCTTGACGATGTGTAGGTTTATATTTATTGATGACATATGTAGTCATAAGATCTAATAACTGAAATAATAACAAAGCTAATAAAGATAAAATAGCTAAATGTCTTATATATAGAAAAGCAAGATTTGTGAATAAGAATGTAACAAGAAAAATGCTGATTAAACCAACATAAATCCATAATATTATTTTCTTCATTTTATTTTCCTTTCGTTTTTGATGAATTTAGTTAAACCTTATATCCATCAACAACGAATCACTTGATTCATCTGATATATACGCATATGTGTTGATTGCGTATAAGTGTTTACGTGTTTATATACACATGCTTTTTTGAGTTTAATTGTTTCAAAATCAAATTTAGATTGATATTCAAAAAACAAAATCAATGGTACGAGATATATAAAAAAACTTATCATGATAAACAAGACACTCATAAGTCCATAAAAAATGAGATCGTCTACGATATGATAAGTTCCTACATAATTCATCCATGTTAAATGAGAAAGTTGTCTTATGAACACACTTAAAAAAACAACAAGCATAACACTATTAGAAATTCTTTTCTTATTCCATGTCATATGACATACCCCTCTCTTTTAATTACATTATATACGATTTTTTCTATTTAAAAAAGACACATCAAACATATTATAAAATTTCTTTTTCAATAAGTTGTCTAAAATTCCACCCTGCATGAGTTTGTGAATTTATTTTATAACTCCAGAAGATTGTAGCATAAGCGTTTTTCATACCTTCAAGTTGAGCATCATAATAGGATTTTAATACATCTTTTTCATTTAATCCATCTAAATTAAGATGAAGACCTAGAGACCATTCACCTACGATTAAAGGTATAAATGATTGAATCTCATCAATGATTTTAAATCTTTGTTTAGCTTTGGTTAAATGTCCTTCTAAATCAAGCGCATGATCTTCTTTACTAAAACATTGATATATATGTGTATCAAGTGCAACATGCACTAAATCATTTGACATAAAAAAATCTTTCCATGCGTGAATTCTAAATGCATCATGAAAAACAATCAATCGCTTTTGATTGATTTTTCTTAATTCACGATACGTGTCTAAATAAAACTTATAAATGATTTCAAGATCAATGCTTACAAAAGGTTCATTGAGTAGTTCAATACTGTGGAAATGTTCTAAATGGTCATATCGTTTCATTAATGCAACACATATCTCTGTTGTTTTATCAATATTAGCTTGATCAAGATGCCATGTTAAAACACCTTCAATGCCACCATTATCAAAACCATTTTGACATCCAGGTGCTGTATGAAGATCAAGCATAAAATCCATGCCTAAATCATTGATCATTTTAAGTTTTTCATCAAGTATTTCAGCACTACTATGATATCCACCTTCACCTAAAAACCACCATGGTACTGGAATTCTAACTAAATCAAACCCTTGATGCATTAACCATGTAATATCTTCTTCTTTAATCCATGCACTATGATGTTCAAGAAGTGCTTTTTTGCTATCTGGCGATTCTAATGTAAAACATGTTTCATCCTTACATGTTTCTCTGACTTGTTTAAATAGTGGTCGATTCATCCAACCTTCTAAAACAAACCATCCACCTAAATTAATACCTTTCATATACCCTCATATGTTTTAGAAAACACCAAATCATTTGATCTGGTGTTCACTTTTTATTTTTTATATTGTGATAAGTTTTTTCTCATTGCTTGTGATGTTGTTTTATACATGAAGTTCCACGCAATAAACACACCAAGAAGTGAGAATAATAAAATCATTGACATGTCAGTGATAAAGTAACCTCTATATTCAGCATCTGCAAATAAAGCTTCGAATGTTGCTCCTAAAGTTTGAAGTAGTGCAGCATAATACAATAACCCAATGAGTTCAGAGATAATAACTGATACAATTGCAACATAGATTACAGCAATCATGGTTTTAGGTGAACCACTCTTTTTATATAACCAAAATGACACAAGTGGAATGATTAAAAATAACCATGCTGAATAAAAACCAAATCCAAATAAAGAAATGATTGATGGAATCGAACCAAGCAAAGCTCCACCTAGTCCATAGAGAAGTCCCTTAAGATATGATCCACTTTCATGCGCTGTAAGTTCGTTTTCAGCTTTTTCTAAAAATTCTTCTACACAATGATTGTGAACATCAATATTGACACCTTCAACATTTCTTATACCATCAAGTTCTTCTGCGCTTCCACAAAATGGACAATAATTTAAATCTTTAATATCAAGCCCATTAAGTGCCAAAACTATCTTTGATACTTTATTATCAAAGACTTCAGGTTTCATATTTTTTGCTACTGGAACAAAAATCGCATTATTTGCTAAACCAACACTCTTTACATACATACCACCAAGCCCAATTGATTTTCTAATGACTTTTTGATCATTAGTGCTTAGCATTCTATTACAAGTAAACACCATCATTACTTGTCTAACATAACCCACTTGCATTTCACTAAGTTGCACTTTAAAACCTTCGACATTTTTAAAAGGGACTTCATTAGAAATCTCCATGCCAAATCTAACTGCATAATCATTAAGTTTCATGTAATCCTCCCAGAGTACTGCGTATAGTCTAATTATAAAATAAAAGCACCTTAATTAAAAGGTGCATTGATAACTTTAAACTATTTTTTATGCTTTAAGACATAATATAAAATAATCATCAAGGATACTAATGAAATTACACTAATAAATATACTAGGAAATAGTTTGTATTCAAATATGATTTTATACACTAAATCAGCAGCGTTTATTACAGATAGTAACGCAATCACAAACAAAGTGATATTCATGGTTTGATCTAAATCACTCTTTTGTTTTTGATACATGAAATCAATTTTATTAGTCAGTGATGCAATTTGTTTTTTCACTCTTTTAGCTGCTTGTTTTTCCTCAAAAACTTTTTGATACATAGATAAAACATGTTTAGCAATTGGATGATTTGTTGCTTGATAACTATCAATGGTGATAAATGTATCTTCAATTTTTAATATAAATTCTTTAAATTCTTCTCGTTTTTTTATGATTTCTTTATAAGAAATCTCTTTTGTTTCTATCTTAGTATAATAATAAGATTCTAGTCTACTCACATGATATCGCAAACTTTCAAGTGCTGACCAATTAGCAAGAATCGTGCGCAAGTACATACTATAGAAATCAATATGTTCATCCATCGAAAAATCAATGTTTTGACTGATAAATAATGAGTGCGTCCAACCTAATCTAATATATAAATCATCTAAGATTATTTCTTGATTATTTGGTAAATACTCACAATCTTTGAATATATCTTTATAAACTGGATTTTGATAATCATCATTAATAAAATGATTCATGATTGAAAAACGTAACACTTTATCTTTAATGCCTTTATCAAGCGGTTCACTTAGTATGATGATACTTGGATGCTTAATTGTTTTAAATGCTTCTACATATTTAATGATTGATTGATAAAAAATTTCTTTAATATATAATTTATAATCCAAATGGATTTGTTTAACACTGTCTTCATATTGTTCTATAGATCTAAAGGTTGCATTAAATGGATATTTAGTTAAAATCACAACATTTCCATTTTTATAAAAATATATTTCAGTATGTTTTAAAAAAGTTTCTTCTTCCCCGCTCTTATTTTGTTCTTCTATATATGTCGAATTGATTCTTGCAGAAGCAACTATTTCTCTAAATGTGATTTTTTCATATGAACTTTTTGATCGTGAAAACTTTTCAATATAAGATCTTGAATTGACATCAAAATCCCAAATAAATCGCTGATCTTCTTTTAATTTGTCAGATACTAGTTGTAAATTGTTTTTTAGAAAACCATTATCATGGATATACACATGTGATAAAGCAATACCACCTAAAACAATGATAGGGTTATTCATAGTCTCCTCCAATATGTTTCTTTATATTCATTATAAAATAAAAACACCTTAATTAAAAGGTGCTTTCTAATGCTTTTAAATAAATTTTATATCCATCTTCATTTAAATGAATACCATCTCTTGTTAATTCAAAGGTTAATTCTTTATTGTCATCAACAAGTTTTTGGTATAAATCAATCACTTTATATCGTTTTTGTTCTAAAAGTTTTACATTAAGAAGATCTGTATCATCTAATTTTCTATATCTCGTAAATAAATGATGAGAAAATCTTGAGATGTTAATAGGCGTCATATTGATAATATAAATTTGAGCATCTTTAACTTGATCTTCAATGATTTGGCAAATATTCATTATATTAGCATAAATATCATCAGTTTCTAGTTCCGTAAGCATAAAATCATTTAGTCCAATATGAACAAATACTTTTTTAGGTTTTAATCTAATCAATTGTTCAATACGATCAAGTACACCTTGCGTGGTATCACCTGGAATACCTAGATTATAGTATTTGTCTTCCATATTGAGTTTTTTCATTGGAAAATATCCAACCATGGAATCACCAATGATTGCGACTTCTTTTCCTTCTTCATATTTATCAAATTTTTTAATGTGTCTTTTATAATCTGCAGCAATGACTGCTTTTAAGACAATAAGTTCTTTATGCATCTTAACCTCACTGTGAACGGAGTTCAAAAATCAAATCTCTAATCTCCGCTGCTTTTTCAAAAGCTAGTTCTTTTGCTGCATCATTCATTTGTTTCTCTAAACGTTTGATCGTATCTTTAACATCTTGTTTTGACATTTTTTCATAAGTCTTTTCTTCTTCAATGACTTCTTGTTTCATTGAGATTTGTTCTCTTATGTCTTTTTGAACCGTAACAGGTTCTACTTGATTTTCTTCATTAAACTTAAGTTGTAATGCTCTTCTTCTTGCAGTTTCATCCATCGCAAATTGCATAGCTTGCGAAGTGCTATCTGCATACATGATGACTTTACCGTTTTGATTTCTAGCAGCACGACCTATCGTTTGAATGAGTGAACGTTCAGATCTTAAAAACCCTTGTTTATCGGCATCTAGAATCGCAACCAAACTAACCTCTGGTAAATCAAGTCCTTCTCTAAGTAAGTTAATACCAATCAAACAGTCATACTTACCAAGTCTTAAATCTCTTAAAATTCGTATACGCTCAAGTGCTTTAATTTCACTATGTAAATAAGCAACTTTAAGTCCCAATTCTTTAAAATACTTCGTCAAATCTTCACTCATTCTAATGGTGAGTGTAGTCACAAGTACTCTTTCGTTTTTAGAAACTCTATCTTTAATTTCAAAATATAAGTCATCCATTTGTCCAAGTGTTTTTCTAATCTCGATCACAGGGTCTAATAAATATGTTGGTCTGATGATTTGTTCTACAATAGGTATACCTTTATTCTTCTCATAATCGCCTGGTGTAGCCGATAAATAGATAACTTTATCAAGTTTATGTTCAAATTCATCAAATTGTAATGGTCTATTATCAAGTGCAGATGGTAATCTAAACCCATGATTAACAAGTGTCGTTTTTCTAGATCTATCACCTGCATACATGCCTCTAACTTGAGGGATTGTGACATGTGATTCATCAATAATTAATAAGAAATCATCACCAAAAAAATCAATAAGTGTTGCAGGTGTTTCACCAGCTTCTCTAAGTGATAAATGACGAGAATAGTTTTCTATACCACTACACATACCAATCTCTTGAAGCATTTCAATATCATATTTGGTTCTTTGCTCAATTCTTTGAGCTTCTAATAACATTTGATTTGATTTAAAGTATAGGATTTGATCTTGTAATTCATTATGAATTCTTCTGATGGTTTCGTCAAGTTTTTCTTTATTCGTCATAAAATGTGTAGCTGGAAATATAGTGATATAATCAAGCGATTCAAATGCTTGTCCAGTAAGGACATCAAACGTTTTAATCTCTTCGATTTCATCACCAAAGAAAGAAACTCTAATTCCTTTAGCTCTTTCATAAGCCGGAATGACTTCTACAATGTCACCTCTGACTCTAAACGTCCCTCTATGAAAGTCCATATCATTTCTTTGATATGTTAACTCAACAAGTTTATTGATCATTTTATCTCTGCCATACTCATGACCCACTCTTAAAAACATCATCGAATTTTTATAATCTTCAGGATCTCCAATCCCATATATACAAGAAACGGATGCAACAACAATAACATCATCAGATTCTAATAAAGCAGCTGTTGCACTATGTCTCATTTCATCAATTTCATCATTGATTGAAGAATCTTTTTCAATATAGGTATCTGTGGAAACTACATAAGCTTCTGGTTGATAATAATCATAGTACGAAATAAAATATTCGACGCGATTATTTGGAAAAAAAGCTTTTAACTCACCATATAATTGACCAGCAAGTGTTTTATTAGGTGCTAAAATCAAAGTCTTTTTCTGTAAGGTTGAAATCACATTAGCCATCGTAAAAGTTTTACCTGTGCCGGTTGCACCAAGTAAGACTTGTTCTTTATACCCATTTTTGATATTTTCTTTTAATGTTTCAATCGCCTTAATTTGATCCCCTCTAGGCACATAAGGCGCTTTTAATTCAAACATAACTTATACCTTCTTTATCAGTCGTATCTACATGCATTATAACATAGAATAAGGATGAAAGTTTAGATGTTGAACTATAACAAAAAAGTCTTACAGAAAACATCTGCAAGACTTTTAAAGATTATATATCTTTATCGATTTCTTTTGGTTTAGGAATAATGACATCTTGAGGCACATAAAGTGGCTCAATTACGGAACTAGCAATGTTCATTAAATGGTCAGCTATTCTTTCTAAATTAGCAAGGATATCTACAAAGTTTTCAGCATTGCTATACTTCACTTCACCTTGTTTTAATCTTTCGATATGTTTAAATCGATATGTTTCTTCTAATTCATCCACTAAATCTTCATTTTTAATGACTTCTTTAGCTTTTGAAACATCTTGATTTTCGAAACTATATAATGTATCATCTAACATTTGATGAATCACTTCAAATAAATGATCTAGTTCTTTTCTACCTTCTTCACTCACTTGTTGATTTTCTTCATATCTTTCAACAAAGAAATCTAGAATGTTTGTTAAATGATCACCAATACGTTCAAAATCTTTAATCGTATCTAAGTCTCTTGAAAGTTTAGATGAATTGACTTCATCTAATCCTGCTTGTGAAATTTTAATTAAGTAGTCATGAAGTTTTGTATTATATGTATCTAAGATATTTTCGTGAACATAACCTTCTTGAACAAGATTTTGTTTTTCTTGATGAGAATAATCTAATACAATATCTACATAATCTTTAACAACTGATCCCATATAAAGTACTGTTTTTTGTACAAACTCTAATGCGAGTAATGGTGATTCTCCAATCAACTTCTCATCAAACATATCATCAGTGATAAATTTCTTTTCATTGTCTTTAACAAAGAACTTCGCTGCTTTAATCATTGGATGAATAAACCAATACAATAAGAATGTCATTGTGATATTTTGGAATGCATGTGCAAGTGCAATGGTCCACTTAGAGAATGGTGCTAAATACTTATCTTCAATCCATTGAACTAGATGTTCATAAGGTACTAAGACAATTAAGAAAACAATCATTGAAAGTAAATTAAATAAAATATGAATGAAAGCTGCACGTTTACTTTCTGTGTTACCACCAATCGATGCAAGTAATGCTGTAATGGTTGTTCCTACGTTTGCACCTAATAAAATTGGAATTGCGCCATTGAGTGTAATTGATTCGACACCTTGAGCATTTAAACCATATAAATATTGTAATACCCCAATCGATGCTGATGAAGATTGAATAAGCATCGTAAATAATGTACCAAAGATTGAACCTAAAAACCAATTTTGAGAAAATACATTAAACATTTGATGTGCTGTTTCTGTTGATGCAAGTGGCTTTAAGCCAGCACTCATTGTTTCTAGTCCAAAGAATAACATTCCAAGTCCAATTAAGACACCACCAAAGTGTTTAACACGCTTGTTTTTAAAGAAAAACATAATGACACCGATAAATAACATGTATAACCCATATTTTGCAATCGGTAATGCAATGATGAATGCAGTTACGGTTGTCCCAATGTTTGCCCCCATAATAATACCAACTGATTGTGGTAATGTCATAAGTCCAGATCTAACCAAACCAATCATAAGTGCAGTAGTTCCTGATGATGATTGAATCAACATGGTTAACAAAACACCAACAAAAATACCTTTTAAAGGTGTGTTCGTTGATTTTTCAATAATCATTTTAAGTTTGTTGCCAGCGGCTAATTTTAATGAGTCACTCATTAAATTAATACCAAATAAAAATAATGCGAGTCCCCCAACTAAATTCATAAAATTCTCAGAATAATCTGCAAATAGTAAAATAGGCATGCTCGTCCTCCTTCAATTTGTACCATTTCTATTTTACATGAAATTTACATAATTCAAAGGACATAATTAAAATTATTTCTTTTTTATAAAAAAAGACCTATGAAAGCATCATAGGTCTTTATCATTTATCTTGGGTTTTTAATGTTTGCGTGAGCAGCAGCAAGTCTTGCGATTGGAACTCTAAATGGAGAACATGAAACGTAAGATAAGCCGATGTTATGACAGAATTCCACAGATTGAGGATCTCCACCATGTTCACCACAAATACCTAATTTAATATCAGGTCTTGTTTCTTTACCTAATTTAGAAGCCATCTTCATTAATTGACCAACACCTTTTTGGTCGATATGTGCAAATGGATCATTTTCAAATATCTTCTTTTGATAGTAATCAGCTAAGAATTTACCAGCATCATCACGGCTAAAACCAAATGTCATTTGAGTTAAGTCATTAGTACCAAAACTGAAGAATTCTGCTTCTTTAGCAATTTCGTCTGCTAATAAAGCAGCTCTAGGAATTTCAATCATAGTACCTACATGATAAAGAAGGTTTGAACCAGATGCTTTAATAATTTCATCTGCAGTTTTAACAACAACTTCTTTAATGTATTTTAATTCTTTAACATCACCAACAAGTGGAATCATAATTTCAGGTACAACATTCATACCTTCTTTATTAACTTCAATTGCAGCTTCAATGACAGCTCTTGTTTGCATTTCAGCAATTTCTGGATATGTAATACTTAAACGAACACCACGATGACCTAACATTGGATTACTTTCATGTAATTCAATAATTGTCGCAGTTAATTCATTTGTAGGAATACCCATATCTTTTGCAAGTTCAACGATATCATCTTGTTCTGTTGGTAAAAATTCATGAAGTGGTGGATCTAAGTAACGAATAGTTACTGGATAACCTTTCATTTCTTTATATAACTCAATGAAATCTGATTTTTGCATTGGAAGAATTTTTTCTAATGCTTTTTTACGTTCTTCTTGGTTTTTAGCAGCAATCATTTCTCTCACTGCTGAAATTCTACCTTCTTCAAAGAACATATGTTCAGTACGACATAAACCAATACCATGAGCACCATAGTTATAAGCAACTTTAGCATCTCTTGGATTATCTGCATTTGCTCTAACATCAAGTGAACGATGTTCATCAGCCCATGCCATTAATGTTTCAAAATCACCTGAAACAGTTGCATCCTTAGTTTCAACTTTTTGGCCATAAACTTTACCAGTAGAACCATCAAGTGAAATCCAATCACCTTCATGATATTTTTCTCCGCCTACTTCAAAGAAACCTTCTTCTTCATAAACGTGAACTTGTCCAGCACCTGCAACACAGCAAGTACCCATACCACGAGCAACAACCGCTGCATGTGATGTCATACCACCACGAGCAGTTAAAATACCAGATGAAACAACCATACCTTCGATATCTTCTGGTGAAGTTTCTTCACGAACTAAGACAACTGGAAGTCCATCTTTTTCTTTTAATTCTTTAGCACGATCTGCTGTAAATACAACTCTACCAGTAGCTGCACCAGGTGATGCATTTAAACCAGTAGTAATAAGTTTAGCTTTAGCTAAAGCATCAGGATTAAACTGTGGATGTAATAATGAATCTAATTGTTGAGGTTCAACTTTTAATAATGCTTCTTTTTCAGTTAAAACGCCTTCTTTAACTAAATCGATTGCGATTTTTAAAGCTGCTTGTGCAGTACGTTTACCATTTCTTGTTTGAAGCATAAATAATTTACCGCGTTCAATGGTAAATTCCATATCTTGCATATCTCTATAGTGTTCTTCTAATTTAGATGCAATTCTTTGGAATTCTTCATATAATGCAGGATTATCATTTTTTAATTCTGAAATAGGTTTAGGTGTACGAATACCAGCAACAACGTCTTCACCTTGTGCATTAAATAAGTATTCACCATATAATTCGTGTTCACCAGTAGATGGATTACGTGTAAATGCAACCCCTGTACCTGAATCATCACCCATATTACCAAATACCATAGATTGAACGTTAACGGCAGTTCCCCATTCGTAAGGAATGCTATTTAATCTACGATATGTATTAGCTCTTGGGTTATCCCATGATCTAAATACGGCAGTGATTGCTTCTATTAATTGTTCTTTTGGATCTTGTGGGAAAGGTTCACCTTTAAGTTCTAAATATTTCGCCTTATATTCGGAAACTAAAGCTTTCATGTCTTCTGCGTTTAAATCTGTGTCTTGTTCAACACCTTTAGCTTTTTTCATTTTTGATAATAAAGCTTCAAAGTTTTCTTTATCGATGCTCATAACTACATCAGAAAACATTTGCATAAATCTACGATATGAATCGTATGCAAATCTAGGATTGTTTGTTAAATTAGCAAGTCCTACAACTGCTTCATCATTAAGTCCTAAATTTAAGATGGTATCCATCATACCTGGCATTGATGCACGTGCACCTGAACGAACAGATACTAAAAATGGATCATTTGGATCGCCAAACTTCTTACCTACAACTTTTTCAGTTTGTAAAAGCGCGTCATTGATTTGATCAATAATTTGCTTAGCTATGACTTTCCCGTTGTCATAGTAAGCATTACATGCTTCAGTTGTCACTGTAAAGCCTTGAGGTACTGGCATTCCCAAAGATGTCATTTCGGCTAAGTTTGCACCTTTACCGCCGAGAAGATTACGCATAGTAGCATTACCTTCTTTAAACAAATAAACATACTTGGTCATTGTCATTTCTCCCTTGTGTATTTTTAAATTTCTTATTAAGAAACTTTTTTAACTAAACTATATAATTCGCTTTTTGGTCTATGTTGATCAACAACATTAGCAAAAGGTAGATGATTCATTCTTGAGTCTCTAATACCAACACAAACACCATGAATATCATCATTTAAGAGTTCAACTGCATATGTTCCCATACGTGATCCTAAAATACGATCATCAGGACATGGTGAACCGCCTCTTTGAATATATCCTAATACAGTTGCTCTTGATGAGAATCCTGATAAATTTGAGATTTCATCAGCTAGCTGATGGACATCTAATAATTTTTCAGTTACAACAACGACTGCATGTCTTCTACCTTCGTGTTTATATTTTTTAATGGTTTCAACCATTGAGTCTTTATCCATTGGATTTTCAGGTGTAATGATAAATTCTGCGCCACCACAGATACCAGCATAAACTGCTAAATCCCCACTTCTACGACCCATCACTTCAATAATACTAACGCGTTGATGAGAGTTTGAAGTATCTCTTAATTTATCAATAGCATCAACGATTGTTTCAACAGCAGTAGCAAATCCAATTGTAAAATCAGTACCAGCAATATCATTATCAATCGTTCCTGGTAATCCTATGGTTTTAATGCCTTCTTTTGCTAATTCCATGGCACCGTGATATGTACCATCACCACCGATAGCAATCAATGCGTCAATACCGTTTTCTTTCATATTTTTGATCGCGATTTGTCTTACTTTTTCATCTTTAAATTCAGGTAATCTTGAAGTGCCTAAAAAAGTTCCACCTCGACTTAACATCCCTGAAACACTTTGATGATTAAGTTTGACAAAGTCACCATCTACTAATCCTTTATAGCCATCTTTTACGCCTACAACTTCATGTCCGTAGATTTCACCTGTTCTCACAACTGCACGAATTGCAGCGTTCATACCTGGTGCATCTCCGCCTGAAGTTAATACTGCTATTTTCATGTGTGACATCTCCTCTAGAAAGATTTTGCTACATCAAAGATATTATAACATAAAAAAACTGGTGTTGTTTAAAGTTACCATAATTTTTCATTAAATAATGAAAACGATTTTATCTTTGATTTCATATCGTTTATGGTAAAATAAAAGAAAAAAGAACTGGTGGTATTTTATATGAAGAATTTAAAAGGTGCCGCTTTACTTGGACAATCTGGTGGACCTACAAGTGTCATCAATGCAAGTGCAGCTGGCGTTTTTCTTGAAGCATTGAATCAAGAAAACATAACTGATGTATACGGTGCTGTTCATGGTATTAGAGGTATTCTTAATGAAGAATTCTACGACATCTCTAAAGAAGATAAAGAAGAATTGTTAAGATTAAAGAATACACCTTCATCATCAATTGGTAGTGTACGTTATAAATTAAAAAATCTTAAAAAAGATGATAGTGAATATGCACGTTTATTAGAAGTATTTAGAAAATATAACATTCGTTACTTCTTCTACAATGGTGGTAACGACTCTATGGATACATGTAACAAGATCAGCAAATATTTTAAAAATGCTGGTTGGGATTGCAATGTCATGGGTGTTCCAAAAACGATTGATAATGACTTAAATGTGACTGACCACTCACCTGGTTATGGTAGTGCTGCTAAATATGTTGCAACTACATTTATGGAATTATATCATGATGCTATGGTTTATGATATCCCTCAAGTCACTATCGTTGAAGTAATGGGTAGAAATGCTGGTTGGTTAGTTGCTGCATCAGCACTAGCATCTTATAAAGGTGCTGGTCCTGACTTAACTTATTTACCAGAAGTTCCATTTGATACAGATGAATTCATGGCTGATTTAAAACAAGTGATCGAAACTAAGGGTAAAGCTATTGTTGCGATTTCTGAAGGTGTGAAAACAAAAGATGGTAAATATTTGCCAGAGTTATTTGGAGAGTTAAAAACTGATGCGTTTGGTCATGCTCAATTAGGTGGCGCTGCTCAAGCATTAGCAGATGCTGTTAAAAATAATTTTGATTTAAAAGTTCGTGCAATTGAGTTTTCACTTATTCAAAGATCTGCAGCTCATTTAGCATCAAAAGTTGATGTTAAAGAAGCATTTGAAGCTGGTAAGAGAGCCGTTAAAGCCGCTGTTACTGGTACAACTGATCGCATGATCGGATTTAAACGTGTTTCATCTAATCCTTATAAAATTAAGTATGTTAAAATTCCTTTAACTAAAGCTGCAAACACTGAACAAAAAGTTCCACTTGAATGGATTAAACCTCATGGTCAAGGACTTACTCAAGAATTTATTGATTATGCACTTCCACTTATTCAAGGTGATGAAAAAGCTAAACTTGAAGATGGTCTTCCAAGATTTGCTCAACTTAAGAAAATTAGAGTACCTAAAAAATAATTTAAGGGCTGAATCATTTGATTCAGTCTTTTTGTATATTAAGATTAAGAGTTATCTCTTAGTCTTTTATTTTTTTATAAATGGTAGTAATATAAAGGCGAAGGCGTAGTTAATTAAATTGAACTTCGAGTTCGTAAAAACTATGTATACCTTT
>JBFWMH010000024.1:0-19047 GCA_050251655.1 Acholeplasmataceae bacterium | reverse complement strand
TTACATAGTTTTCTTTTAAACATGCCTAAAAACAAGCATTTTTTTATATTTATCCACAATTTGTAAAAGAAAAAAGACTGTTGGAGTCCTGAAGTGTTTAAAACTTCATTTCTTTACAGTCCCTTTAATTATTTAATGGAGCGGGCGAGGGGAATCGGACCCCCATTTCATGCTTGGCAAGCACGTGTAATAACCATTATACGACGCCCACATCCTAGTGCTTTTTTATGATAGCAAATATTTTTAAAGTTGTCAAGAGATTCTAAGGTAAAATAACAAAGAAAAATCAAAAGTTAAAGTATTTCATTTTTTCTTTGTGTTATAATGTCATTAGGGAGACGGTATATGAAAAGTTATCGATTGATCATGTATTTCCTATTTACGTTTATGGCAGGATTTACATATACAGCATTGGTATATCTTAATATGTGGGAACCACTTAAAATAGGATTTCAAACACTTCCTTGGTGGGTTTATATCTTAACTTTTTTAGTTGCATTTTATGTTGCTTTATCGATACATGAATTAGCACATTTTATCAGTTTCAAAATTCAAGGTATTCATCTAAGAGCTATTTATATTACTATCTTTGTGTTTTATAAAACAGATCAAGGATGGAGTTTTACGATTAACCCTAAGTTGTGGATATTATTTGGTGGTTTAGTGATTCCAGATTTAGATGAAATCACATCAGATGCTAAATTTGATCATAACATTCATGCATTTGCTGTATCACTTATATCTGCACCACTTGCTACGATTTTTTATGCACTTTTATTATTTATTTCATTTTTTGTAAGCTTAGTATATGCAACAGGACCTATCTATTTAACCATCTTTTGTATTTTTACGATGTTTACAATGATCATAAGTCTTATTTATGTCAGATCATTTAGTATTTCTACACAAAATATTTTTGGTGATTTTGTCGCATTTGATAAAGTTAGAAAAGATCCAGTTTTTCAATTAGTTCAACTTATTCAATATCAGAAATTTTCTTTAAAACATCATCACTTCAACCCATATTTATTCGAAGAAGCATCTTGGATGATTTCTAGACAACAGACGTTAAAACCTAATATGTTTATGCTTTCTATCATTAGTTATTATTTAGAAGGCGTTAATTATTACAATATGAGTGTCCATGATGGTGCAGATAAAATGATAAAATCGCTTAACATCAGAGCATTTAAAAAAGATGAGTTGGGACTCATGTGTTCTTATGAACTAGCAACTTATTATTACCACACAGATCAACTTGATAAAAGCTATCAAATATATAGTTTAATTAGTAAATTCAATTATAAAAACGTTGATGAAAAATTACTTATATATCTTAAAAATAAATATGAACATATTACACACCTTGAAGATCATGAACCATTTTTAACTGACTTATCAAATGTTTATATTGATCATCTTTGGTTGTTTGATAAAATTATTAATCCATATGATCAAATAGATGTCATGCACAAAAAACAACCATATAAAGTTTATGAATGTTTAGTTACCATACGCGAAGATGAACTTGAACGTGAAATGATATAAAAAAGCACCTAAATAAGGTGCTATATTTATTGATGGTGCCTCCAGTGAGAATCGAACTTACAATTCAGCCTTACCATGGCTGCGTTTTGCCATTAAACTATGGAGGCATTCAGCAATAACGATTATAAATGATTAAGAAATAATTGTCAATCATAAACATGTGCTACGTGAATATATGTTATAATATATTCAATATACAATAGAGGGTGTATTCATGGCGAAATCAGTTGAAAAACGCATTAGAAAATTAAAGAAAACAAAAGAGTATAGAGTGTTGTCATTCATTATTTTTGTTTTGGTTGCAGCCATTTTCTATTTCTTTTACCAAGACCAAAATAGTACATATACCTATAGTTCATCTCAAAACGATGATGGATTTTATTATTATGTAGAAACAACTTCTTTAACAGACTATTATTATGAAGCGAATCAACTGATGGGTGTTCAATTAGAAAATAAACTTAGTGATATCATTCATAATAATTTCCAACCTGTCACATATAATGATGCAAGAATCTACTTGGCAGAATCAGATGTTTCTATAAGTGATCCAACTAAAATCTATAATATATATGATTCAAAATTAGTTGATGATGTTTGGGATGGTGGAACGACATGGAATCGAGAACATGTGTGGCCACAATCAAGACTTGGAAATGAAGAAGAAGTTGATGGCACTGATAGAAATCAAGCTACAGACTTACATAATTTAAGGGCAGCTACACCTGTCGTCAATTCTACTAGAAACAACAGGTTTTTCTCAGCTGGATCAGGCGATTATAGTATCACCTCAAATGGAGGTTTTTATCCAGGAGATGAACACATTGGTGATGTCGCAAGAATACTCTTTTATATGGTCGTCATGTATGATTATCTTCATTTGACAAATGATTTGACTGATTTATTAGATGAATCTGATAATTATTCGCTAGATGGTGCTGATATGGGATTACTAGATACACTGCTATTATGGCATAGATTAGACCCTGTTGATGCATTTGAACGACAACGAAATGAAGTCATTTATAGTGCTCAAGGAAATAGGAATCCATTTATTGATCATCCTGAATATGTCCATTTAATTTGGGAGGGTAAAACAATCTCAGATTTATTACCTGTAACTGATCAACAAAATCAAGCACTTGATTTTATTGCAATTTTAACAGAAAGTAAAAGATATGAACCATGAGAACAACTTATGAATTAAAAAAAGGATCATACTTTGTGGGTGATCCTGCATTGATTACAATTAAAAGTGATGAGGGAGAAGCATTTCTTCAATCATTATGGAAAGAGTTTTATAAAAACCCTAATCAATTTCAACTACTTCAGATTAAAGGTGTTAAGTTTTTAGTAAGTCGTACTGAAGGTGGAGATGGCATATTTAATGGTATAGGAACTGATACAGGAGTTATTATGATATTACCTACCAAATATTTAGGTAAAAAAATATTTAAGAAAGAAATAACAAATGCTCATTATAAAATATTAAGCTATGATCATCAAACAAAGGTGAGTGTCGAAAATTTTAATATTTATTTTGAAGACTTTGAGATTATAACAAACTAAAAAATCCGAATTAGAAATTAGGTAAGTCCATGAAGTACATTTTAAGAATCATTAAGCCTTATTGGAGAAAGCTTACAATCAGTTTATCTTTTAAATCACTAGGTGCATTGACTGATTTATTTTTACCATATTTGATTGCTTATATGATTGATACACAAATACCCAATTTAACAAGTGAAGGTAATCAATCAGTGATGCCACTTGTTTATTTAGGTATCATTATGGTTTTAATTGCATTTGTTGGATGGTATTTAAATGTTGCAGCAAATAGAAGAGCTGAAGCAATTGCTGCAGATGCAGTTAAAAATTTAAGACATGATTTGTTTCAAAAAATAGAAACATTATCTGCAAATCAAGTGGATCAAATCACAAGACCTTCTTTAATCTCAAGAATGACTACAGATACTTATAACATGTATCAAGCATCTGCATCTATTCAAAGATTAGGGGTTAGAGCACCAGTGTTGCTCATTGGTGGTATTGTGATGAGTTTATTTATTGACCCAGTGTTGACACTTGTTATGATTTCAATGCTTCCTTTGATTATTATCATTGTCTATTTCACATCAAAAGTTGGGGTACCACTTTACAAAAAAACTCAAGCATCTGTTGATCAACTGATTAGAACCTTAAGAGAATATGTCACTGGTGTTAGAGTCGTTCGTGCATTATCCATGCGTGAACATGAAATGAATCGATTTGACGAGAAAAATAAAAATACGGTTGAAAAAGAATTGAAAGCAACCATTACGATGGCTAAAATTAACCCAATGATGCGTGCTGTTATGAATGTTGGATTGGTGATTGTTTTAGTTATTGGAGCTTATAGAATTGACAAAGGATTGACTGAAAAAGGTCAAATTTTAGCATTTGTCACGTATTTCACTATTATTTTAAATGCAATGATGAGTATTACAAGAGTTTTTGTACTATCATCTAGAGCCACTGCATCAGGAGAACGTATTTTTGAAGTATTAGAAATGCCAATTCAAATGAAAGATGGCTATTTAGATATTGTAGAAAACAAAAACAAACCTCATATCTCATTTGAAAATGTTTCATTTTCTTATCTTCAAAAAGAGATGAATCTAGAGAACATCAATTTTAAACTTTATAAAGGTCAAACATTAGGAATTATAGGTGCAACCGGATCTGGAAAAACAACGATTATCAACTTGATTATGAGATTTTATGATGTTGATCGAGGATCGATTAAACTATATGGTAGAAATATTAAAGACTTAAAACAAAATGAACTTAGAAGTCGTATTGGAGTTGTTTTCCAAAATGATTTAATTTTTGCAGATACTATTTATGGAAATATTCAATTTAATAGAGATGAGATTACAGATAAAGATATTAAACTTGCTACTGAAGTTGCTCAAGCAAATTTTATTTATGAAAAAGAGCATGCTCACCAATATGAGATGGCTCAAAAAGGCATGAATTTATCTGGGGGTCAAAAACAAAGACTTCTTATCGCTAGAGCTATTGCTGGTAAACCTGAATTGATTATCTTAGATGACGCATCAAGTGCACTTGATTATCATACTGATATGCAATTGCGTAAAGCATTAAAAGAAGAACATCAAGAAGCAACTAAAATTATTATCGCTCAAAGAATAAGCAGTATTAAAGATGCTGATTTAATCTTACTCATTGATGAAGGTAAAATTATTGCCCAAGGTACGCATGATCAATTGTTAAATGATAGTCAAATATATAAAGAGATTGCTGCTTATCAGTTAGGTGGTGATTTATCATGATGTATGCTGGAAAACAAAGCACAGGTCGTGGCCGAGGTAACGATGGAAGTCAAAAAGCTAAAAATCTTAAATTTGTTTTAAAGAAATTATGGCAATATTTAACATTTTATAAATCAAAACTTATCCTTGCATTATTCTTAACAGTAATAGCAAATGTATTATCACTTGTGGGACCTTATTTAACTGGTGCTGCAGTCGATGCCATGGATGGAACAGTTAATTTTCAAAAAGTATTTTTATATGCAGGACTCATGGTTGGATTTTATCTATTATCAGCATTTCTTAATTATTTATTAAGTATTGCTATGGTAAAAATTTCTCAAAGTGTCGTTTATAAAATGAGAAAAGATTTATTTGAAAAACTTAATAAAGTTGAAATATCATACTTTGATAAACAACAAACAGGTGATATTATCAGTCGTATGAGTTATGATATTGACAATATCAATACTTCACTTGCAACAGATGTGATCAACATCCTTACAAGTTTTATTACGGTCGTCATCTCATTTGTCATGATGATTATCATGTCACCAGTCTTAGTGTTGGTATTTATTGTGACTATCCCAATATCAATTATCATCACAAGAGTACTTTCTAAAATTGTTAAGAAGAAATATCAAGTAAGAAATAGAAAACTTGGTGAACTTAATGGATTTGCAGAAGAAATGATCACAGGTCAAAGAACGATTCAATCCTATGTTCAAGAACAAAGCGTATTAAGAAAATTTGATGGGATCAATGATGAAGCTGCAGAAGCATCATATCAAGCTGGTTACTATGGAACTACTGTTGGACCTTCTGTTAATTTTGTATCCAATTTATCAGTTGCACTCGTTGGTGTATTGGGTGGTATTCTATATTTTAAAAATTTAATCACTATTGGTAAATTAACATCATTTACACTTTATTCTAGAAGATTCTCTGGACCAATTAATCAAATGTCAAGTGTGTTTGCTGACATTCAAAGTGCACTTGCTGCTGCTGAAAGAGTATTTACTGTATTAGAAGCAAAAGAAGAAGACTTAGATGATTTAGATGTGATTAAAGATCTAGATATACATGGTGATTTAAAAGTCAAAGATCTAAATTTCGGATATGTAGAAAATCAGCTTATATTAAAAGATGTCAATTTTGAAGTTCCACAAGGGAAAGTGGTTGCTATTGTTGGTAAAACTGGTGCTGGAAAAACAACACTTGTCAATCTTTTAATGCGCTTTTATGAGCCAGGTAGAAATTCAATTTTCATTGATCATCATGATATTTATTCAATTCCAAGAAGCGATTTAAGAAAATCATTTTCAATGGTTTTACAAGATACTTGGGTTTTCCATGGAACCATTCATGATAATATTGCTTATGGCAATGGAAATCCAAGTCGTTTAGAAGTTGAAGAAGCTGCTAAAAAAGCAAGAATTCATCAATTTATCATTCATCTTCCACAAGGATATGACACATTATTAACTGATGAAGGTTTAAATATTTCTAAAGGTCAAAAGCAATTATTAGTGATTGCAAGAGCGATGTTATCTAAAACAAAAATGCTCATTTTAGATGAAGCAACTTCAAATGTTGATACACATACAGAAGTTGAGATTCAAAGCGCGATGCTTAAACTCATGGAAAATAAAACGTCATTTGTTATTGCTCATCGCTTGTCAACTATTCAAAATGCAGATCTTATTTTAGTGGTTGAAGATGGCAATATTGTCGAAAAAGGTACTCATGAGTCATTATTGCTTCAAAAAGGGGTATATTATAACTTATATCATTCGCAATTTGCGTAATAATTGAGAAATCGCTTCATTATGTTGTAATTTAACTTAGGTTTGTGTATAATAAGTGTGAGCGATTTTTCGCTTAAGATACAAAAAGGAGAAAGAATGAATGAAAGGCGTTGTAAAATGGTTTGACGCTGATAAGGGATATGGATTTATCTCATCAGAAGATAACAAAGACATTTTTGTACACTTCAGTGCAATACAATCTGAAGGTTACAAAACTTTAGCAGAAGGCGACCAAGTAGAATTTGAAGTTAAAGACGGTGCACGCGGACCACAAGCTGCAAACGTAACAAAACTATAATTTACATAGGTAAAGGGAACTCAATTTGAGTTCCCTCTTCTTTTTTATGTAAAATTATGAAATCGATTGTCTATGATAGCGCTTTTATGTTATAATGAAGTCAAGATAGGAGCGGTGATAATGATGGATAAAGATCTCTTAGAGATGCAAGTTAAGCATCTAAGTAATGTCTTAAAAGAATGTGATCCAAAACAAGTTTTAAAAGCCAACGAAGACTTTAAATTGGCATATACTTGTGATGCTGTCGGTATGTGCGACAAAAAACTAACAGTTGAAGATGTTGAACGTATTAGTAAGACTAAAGTTTTACCTGATTTTAGCGAGAGAGAACAAAAAGAAATTCTCAATCATTTAAAAGCTTTTGAATATGTAGTTAAAGAGGTTCATGAACATAGACCTTTTAGTGAAGAATTTATCAAAGACATTCACGAGTTGCTTGTTGCTGGTATTTTCCCTGGCGGTGTTTATAGAAATGTAAACATATCAATCTTTGGTGCTGCGCACCAACCACCAGATCATATTAAAGTCTATGCACGCATGAACCGTTTTTTTAATGATATTGAATTATTTAAAGGTAGTGCATTAGAAAAAGCAACTTATGCACATGCAAGTATTGCGAAAATTCATCCATTTGTGGATGCGAATGGTCGTTTAGCAAAATTAGTTCTTAATTTCTTTTTAATTAAGTCTGATTATTTACCAATTTCAATACCACTAGACCAAATGGATTTATATATTAAAAATTTAGAAGTATTTAAAGTTGAAAAGGACTTAAAACCACTAACAGAATTCTTCAAAAACTTGCTTCTTAAGCGATATGAAGAGATGTTAGAAGTACTAGATGTGTGAAAGAGTGTGAAAACACTCTTTATATTTTCACGTCATTTAACATTTATCATATAATATGATAAAATAATAGACGGTGATAATATGAGTTTATTAAGTGGCTATGTCCATCAATTAATGGTATTAAGAAAAACAGATATTGGTTATATGTTAACCAATGGAGAAGAGGAAGTTTTTCTTCATTTTAACGAAAGCATGAAAAAAGAATTAAGCGTCAATGATGTTGTTGATGCATTTTTATATTTTGATCAAAAAGGTAGAGTTGCAGCAACACTCTTGACACCTATCATTACAATGGATCGACCGGCCAGATTAGAAGTGGTTTCCATTAACCAAAGTTTAGGTGTATTTATGAACATGGGCGTCAATAAAGATTTGTTATTATCAAAAGACGACCTACCATTAAATCATGACCAATGGCCGCATATTGGTGATCAAGTATTTGTTAAAATGATTCAAAAAAACAGATTAACTGCAAAACCAATCAATAAGGAAGACTTATCAGTTTTAAAAGAAATCGAATTAAAAACACATGTCGAAGCAACCATACAAAAGATTGGACATTCAGGTATCAATGCATTAACTGATGAAGGCATTTGGATATTTGTTCATCAATCTATGTATCAAGAAGATGTATGGATTGGAAAAAGAATTGACATTCTTGTAACTCATTTCTCTGAAAAAGGATATAGTGGAACCTGCTTAAAACTTAAAGAAGATAAAATGGTTGATGATGCAGATGAAATTTTAAATTATTTGATTAAGCATAAAACAATGCCTTTAGATGCACAAAGTTCTCCTGAAGATATTGTTTCATTATTTGATATGAGCAAAAAAGCATTTAAAAGAGCAATTGGTATTTTATATAAACAAAGACGTATTGACTTTGTAGATGGAAAAACAATATTAGTGGAGCAAAAACATGGAAAATGAAAAAGATCCTTTTGCTGAATACGATAAGTATTGGGATGAATTAGATCAAATCGAAAATAAAACCAAAAAGAAACAGGAACAAGAATATCATTTTGATGATTTTTCTGAGAAAAAAGAAGAAAAACCTTATCAGTTTAAGATGAAACCTATGTCACTTTTAATGGCAGTCATTGGTTTGATCGCATTTTTCAATTTCATTCCTATGGGTTTTATGATACTCCCTCAGGCAATATTTCTTTTCATTTTTGTTGGTGTTGTCGTAAGAATATTTAAAAATAGATAAAATAATTATACATTAAAATTAAAAGGTGAATTTATGTCGAAGAATCAAAAATTAGTGCAATCGATCACATCAAGAACAGATGACTTTGCACAATGGTATACAGATTTATGTTTGAAAGCAGAACTCATGGACTATAGTGATGCTAAAGGTTTTATCATCTACCGTCCATATGGATATGCTATTTGGGAAAACATTCAAAATTATTTAGATAAAAAATTTAAAGAAACAAAACATGAAAATGTTTATATGCCATTAGTTATTCCAGAATCATTATTTCAAAAAGAAAAAGATCATGTAGAAGGATTCGCTCCTGAAACAGCAATGATTACAACTACTGGTGTAGAAGACTTAAATGAAAGACTCATTGTAAGACCTACATCTGAGACACTTTTTTGCACGCATTTTGCAAAAATAATCAACTCATATCGTGATTTGCCTAAATTATATAATCAATGGTGTAGTGTTGTACGTTGGGAAAAAACAACAAGACCTTTTTTAAGAGGTAAAGAATTTTTATGGCAAGAAGGTCATACAGCGCATGCAAGTGCTGATGAAGCTAAACAAGAAGCATTAGGTATGCTTGAAACATATAGACAATTAGGGGAAAGTTTATTAGCGATTCCTTTTGTTACAGGTAGAAAAACTGATAAAGAAAAATTTGCTGGTGCTCTTGAAACATATACGATTGAAGCACTTATGCCAGATGGTCAAGCGCTACAGTCTGGGACAACTCATTATTTTGGACAAGAATTTTCACATGCATTTGATATTAAATTCCAAAATGTTGACAATCAAAGCGAATTTGTATATCAAACGTCTTGGGGTGTATCAACACGCTTAATTGGAGCTATCATTATGGTTCATGGTGATGATGAAGGGTTAGTATTACCTCCATTTGTTGCACCTAATCAAGTCGTTATTATTCCAATTCAAAGTCAAAAAGAAGAAGTTCAAAAGGCGACTGATAATATCTATCTATCTTTAAAAGCTCAAGGTATTAGAGTAATTGTTGATGATTCGAACAAATCACCTGGATGGAAATTCTCTGAATATGAAATGAAAGGTGTCCCTATTCGTATTGAAGTAGGACCTAGAGATTTAGAAGCTGGATTAGTCACGCTTGCTACACGATATAACAGAGAAAAAATACAAGTTAAAGTTGAAGATGTTCAGTCAAAAACTTTACAACTATTTGAAGAGATTCATCATGCGATGTTAAATAAAGCAAAAAATTATGTGAACACACATACATTTACTGCAAAATCTTATGATGAATTTAAATCGTATTTAGCACAAGGTGGATATGTTCAAATGAGCATATCTGGAGAAGATGCTGAAATCCAAATTAAACAAGAAACTGGAGCAACTGCAAGAATTGTTCCATTTGATCAAACAATGATTACAGAAAATTGTCCAGTTACTGGTAAGAAAGCAACGCAAACCATTTGGTTTGCACGAGCATATTAATCGAAAGAAGGTATGTATATGCCAGAATCAATTATAAAGCACACAGTGATGCTTGATAAGAAAGCAAGAGAAGCGATTGCTAAACTTGAAGATGAAAAATTCAAACTTGATCAACGTATCAAAGAAGAAGCGAAGACTTTAAAAGCTGAACTTGACAAAGAAAATCAAGACAAACTTGCTAAAGCTAAACTTGAATATGAGACTGATATCGAAACACGTAAAAAGAAAGAGTTAGCGCATTTTGAAAAACAGTTAGCATATATTAAAGAACAGTTTGAAAAAAATGAGGATAAATGGATCGAAGAAATATTTGAAGAATGTGTCAAAGCATAAAGGAGTCTATTTATGGGTTCATTAGCAAATAATGCGATTATTGCAAAAGCTAAAGCTATGTATGGTAAGTTTTTACAAGCAGAAGATTATGATCGCATGGTAAAGTTGAAAACTTTACCCGATTTAGTTAAATATTTGCAAGCACATCCTCATTATGAAAAAATACTTAAAGATGTCCAACCGATCACGATTCATCGAGGACATTTAGAATCTTTAATCAGAAAAAATCGTGTTGAGCAAATTATTAAATTAATCAAATTAGTCTATTCCAAAGATAAAGAATTTTATATGCTTGATGTTGTCCATCAACAAAATGAGATTATTTTATCCGTTTTAAGAAAAATCATTAGTGAGGAAGGTGCTGATATCAGTGGTTCCATCCCATTCTTTTACAATGTACCTACACAAATTGATTTTTCAAAACTATTAAATGTTCAAACATTTGATGACTTATTAAAATCATTAGAAGAATCTATTTATTATGAGATATTAAAACCCTACTATACGACAGATAAAGATAAGATCAGATATATCGATATTGAACATGCACTTGAAGAATATCTTTATCGTCTTGTATTCAAAACGATTGAAAAACATTATCATGGAAAACTTAAAACAGACTTAGAGCATTTATTTAGAATACGAATTGATTTAGTCAATATTACTAAAATATATAGATTAAAAAAATTCTATCATGCTGATCCTATCACCATAAGAAATGTGTTATTAGATGAATTTGCAGAAATGAATTCGAAAATGCTCGATAAGCTTGTGATGATTGATGATCCTGATGAGCTTCTTAAACAGTTTGATAAAAAAGGTCATTTTGATGTTGCTGATGAAGATGAATATGTATTTATTGAATACTATACGGGTAAAGTTCGATTTGAACTTGCTAAAAAAGTTATGTATTACAAAGCAGAAGTACCTGAAATATATACAGCATTTACGATTTTATCGCAATTTGAACTTGATAATTTAATTAATATTATTGAAAGTATCAGATATCAAATTAATGAACAAGAAATGAAACAAATGTTAATTTACTAAAAGGAGAATCTATATGAGTATTGCTAAAATTAAATTAGTCAACATCACTGGTCATGTTAAAGATCTAGATTCAACTTTAACTAAATTTGCAGATGTGACTGATTTTCACCCGGTTCTCGCGAGTGAAATTGTAGAAAAAGTTCAAGGATCAACAACATTCGTTGCTGAAAATCCTTGGAAAAAATTATTAGATGAATTAAATGATATTGAAAGTAGATATCAACTTCATCTTCCATCTGATGAAAATCGTGATGATCATTATTCATTTAATGAAATGTATGATTATATGAGTGATGTTAAATCAAGACTTAGTAATGAACTTTCAAGAATCACACAACTTGAAGAGCATATTCAAAAATATAAAGATGCACTTATCCAAGTTCAAAATATACAAAGCCTAGATATTCCACTTGAAGATTTATTTGCATGTGAGTTTATTAAACTCAGATTTGGACGTTTACCCAATGATTCAGTAGAAAAATTACAGTTCTTTAGATCTAAGCCTTATGTCTTTAAATCATTTAATCATGATCAAAATAACAGTTGGTGTATGTATTACACGTCTCCTGAATATAAAAAAGAAGTAGATAATATATTTTCATCGCTATTCTTTGAACGTATTCATATTCCTGATTTTGTTCATGGTATACCAAAAGATGCGATTAAAGCATTAGAATTTGAAATTGAACAAGATTATAAAATGATTACACATTATCGTGAAGATATGGGTGTCATTACAAATGAATGTAGAGATGAACTTGCATATATCAAAGGTGAACTATTATTTTTAAACCGAGTCTTTGAATCTAAAAAATATGTGGTTGGTCTTGGTGATAAATTTACCATCACAGGCTTCATAGAAGATGAAAAATCAGATACATTAAAACACATTTTCAAAGATGATGACAAGATTGAAATTACATTAGAAAATGCAGACAGTGATCAAAGGATTAAACCACCAACTAAAATTAAGAATGGTTGGTTTAGTAAACCATTTGGCATGTTTGTCAATATGTATGGTGTACCATCATATAATGATATTGATCCAACACCATTTGTCGCACTAACTTATTCACTGCTTTTTGGTATTATGTTTGGTGACTTTGGTCAAGGTTTTGTTTTACTCATCTTAGGTGCACTCCTTTGGCGATTTAAAAAAATGAAACTTGGTGCTGTTGGCGTTCGTATTGGTATATCATCTATGATTTTTGGATTAGTCTATGGTTCTGTTTTTGGTAATGAAACATGGTTAGAATCTATCTATCATCATTTAGGTGTCCCGCTTTTACCAATAAAAGTCATGGATTCAGAGTTTACAATGACATTGCTCGTTATAGCAGTTGGCCTTGGTGCAGTTTTAATATTGATTTCAATGATATTTAATATGATTACAGCACTCAAGAAAAAGAATTATGCAGAACTATTGTTTTCTCATAATGGTATTGCTGGATTTATATTCTATGCATTCTTGATTACGGGTATTGCACTAAATATTGGATTTAGTATTCAAATATTCAACCCATTGACGATCATTTTCATGGTAGTCATACCACTTATACTCATATTCTTAAAAGAACCAATGCATCGTATTTTTGAGAAAAAGAAAATGTTTGAATCTGGTTTTGGAGGATTTTTCCTAGAAGGATTCTTTGAATTATTTGAAATAGTATTATCATATATTACCAATACTGTATCATTTTTAAGAATTGGTGGATTTATTCTATCTCATGCTGGGATGATGCTTGTTGTCAATACTTTGATGCAAGGTGCAAGCCAAGCAAGCAGTATCGTTATTATGGTTATTGGAAATATATTTGTGATGGGACTTGAAGGACTTATTGTTGGTATTCAAGTTTTAAGATTAGAATTTTATGAGATGTTTTCTCGCTATTATGAAGGTAATGGAATACCTTTTAAAGCGATTAATGAATAAATTATTATACGGAGGATTAAACAATGTTTTTGACATTTTATGATTTTATTTTACCTTTAATTTTATTAGTAATTATTTCTTTACCACTTGTTAAAGTGTTTAAAGGAAAGACAACAAAAGAAAGTACAAAAAGACGCTTTTTGACACATATTTCTGGGTTTTTCTCAGTTTTAGCTGTTGTCTTATTATTACAGTTTGTTTTTAAACCAGCAATTTTTGGATTTGAAACTGATAATGCAAATTCAACTATTTTAGGAACCATAGCTCAAGGGTTAGGATTTGTTGCTGCTGCACTTTCAACTGGGTTATCAGCATTAGGTGCTGGTATTGCCGTTGCTGCTGCTGCACCTGCCGCAATTGGTGCTTTTTCTGAAGATGAAAAGAATTTTGGTAAATCAATGATTTTCGTTGCTCTTGGTGAAGGGGTTGCGATTTACGGGATCTTAATTTCAATTTTAATTATTAACAAATTATAAGAAGCGTGATATAGATGAAGTTTTTCTTAATTAGTGACAACGTGGATACACAAGTCGGTATGAGACTTGTAGGCATTGAAAGTGTCGTCGTTCATGAACGACAACCCTTTTTACATGTCTTAGAAGAAAAATTACATGATGATGAAATTGGTGTTATTTTACTCACAACAAAATGTGTTGAACTTGCACCTAAAATTATTTCTGAGTTAAAGCTTACGCATACCAATAAGTTAATCGTAGAAATTCCAGATCGTCATGGAGAAAATAATATCGGTGAAACCATTGATAAAATCGTCAGTGAAGCCATCGGTGTTAAACTGTGAGGTATAATTATGGCTTATTATAACGATGATGAACTTTATAGATATTTTGAAAAATCGATTAAAGAACAATCAGAATTAAGATTAAGTGATTTAAGAAGAGAGATTGATTATCAATATCAAAGAGCAATGAAACGATTAAAAGAAGATTTATCTTTACAACAAACTGTTGATTATAATCGTGGACTAAGAGAAATACGTGTTGGTTATCAAAATCAAATTAATCAGATTGGTGTTAATTATGATGAAGAACTCATCAAGAAACGTCTTGAGATGAGTGATCATGTCTTTCAAGGTGTGATTTCAAAAATCAAAGCTTTCATCAAAACAAAAGCATATGAAACATATATTAAAGAAAAGATTGAAGATACATTGAACAATGTTCAAAAAACTTCATATATCTTTAAGATTGCACCAAAAGATCAAGTGATCAAAAAAATCATACAAGCATTAGATTCAACATATCAAATTGAAGAAGATGAATCTATTACATATGGAGGTTTCATTCTATACTTACCTAAACAAAGAGTAGAAATTAATGAAACTTTAGATCAAAAAATTGATGAACAAAAAGATTGGTTCTATAAACATTCTAAATTGTTTATCAGAGAATAGGAGGATTTATGGAAAACACGATTTACAGCATCAATGGACCGGTTGTTACTGTTAAAGAAGCAACTGTATTTCAAATGCTTGAAATGGTTTATGTAGGTCATGAACGCCTTTTAGGTGAAGTCATCAACATTTCAAAATCAAGAACAACCATTCAAGTCTATGAATCCACAACAGGATTAAAAATAGGTGAACCTGTTTTTCCTACAGGAGAACAAATTTCAGCTATTTTAGGTCCTGGATTATTAACAAATATATTTGATGGAATTCAACGTCCTTTACAAAGCATTGCAAAAACAGAAGGTATTTTTATCCCAGCTGGTAGTGATGTTGAGCCTCTAGATACAAAAAGAAAATGGGATGTCACTTTGTTAGTTAAAAAAGGTGATGTTATTAAACCTGGACAAGTTTATGCAACAATTCCAGAAACTACAATGATTGAACATAAACTTTTAGTTCCACCTGAAATCAGTGGAGAAGTCGTAGAAGTTAAAGAAAACGATCTATATCGACTAACAGATACCATTGTTAAAGTTAAAGACCAAAAAGGCAATGTTCACGAATTAAAACTTTTCCAAAAATGGGCTATTAAAAACCCTAGACCAATTTCAAACCGATTACCAATCTCAATTCCATTAGTTAGTGGACAAAGAATTATTGACACATTATTTCCAATAGCTAAAGGTGGTACTGCTGCCGTTCCTGGTGGATTTGGTACTGGTAAAACAATGATGCAACATCAATTTGCTAAATGGTGTGATGCAGATATTATCGTATATGTTGGTTGTGGTGAACGTGGAAATGAAATGACACAAGTTCTTGAAGAGTTTAGTGAATTAATTGATCCAAGAACAGATAAACCATTATTGGAAAGAACAGTCTTGATTGCTAATACTTCTAATATGCCAGTTGCCGCTAGAGAAGCAAGCATATATACAGGTGTAACCATTGCAGAATACTATAGAGATATGGGATATCATGTTGCTGTGATGGCTGATTCAACATCACGTTGGGCAGAAGCATTAAGAGAAATCAGTGGGCGTTTAGAAGAGATGCCAGCTGAAGAAGGCTTTCCAGCATATCTTCCAAGTAGAATTTCACAATTTTATGAAAGAGCTGCTTATGTCACAACATTATCACAAGAAGAAGGTTCAGTATCTATCATTGGAGCTGTCTCTCCTCAAGGTGCAGACTTTTCAGAACCTGTAACGCAAAATACAAAACGATTTGTAAGAAGTTTTTGGGCATTAGATAAAGAACTCGCTTATGCAAGACATTACGCAGCAATTAACTGGAATCAATCATATTCAGATTATGTTGGTGATTTAACACGATGGTATGAAACAAATCTAGGACCTAGATTTTTAGAAAATCGTAAACAAATTATTGCATTACTCGCAGAAGAAACAAAACTGCTAGAAATTGTAAAATTAATTGGTAGTGATGTGCTTCCAGATGAACAAAAATTGATTATTCAAACAGGTAAAGTTATTAGAGAAGGATTTTTACAACAAAATGCATTCCATCCAGAAGATACATATGTACCTATGCTTAAACAATTAAAAATGATGGATGTCATTTTGTATCTATATCAAAAATCAAAAGAACTTATTGATGATGGTAGAGATATTGATACATTATTAAATACTAATATTTTCGAAAAAGTCATTAAAATGAAATATGATGTAAAAAATGATGATTTAGAAAAATTTAGTGAATATTTGACTGAGATTGATAAAATCACAGCACGTTTGAAGTAGGTGAAATAGATGAAACTACAATATATCGGACTCGATGAAATCAATGGACCACTTATATTCTTAGATGGCGTTAAAGACGTTGGATTTGAAGAAATGGTTGAGATTAAACTAAATAATGGTAGTTCACGTTTTGGACGTATTGTTCAAATGGATGGCGAAAAGGTCGCAATCCAAGTGTTTGAAGGTACTTCAAATATATCCCTTACGAATACAAAATCTATTTTTACAGGACATCCTGTTGAAATGGCATTGTCAAAAGAAATATTAGGAAGAACATTTAATGGATCAGGTAAACCTATTGATCATTTAGGTGAAGTGTTTGTTGATGAATTAAGAAATATTAACGGATCACCTTTAAATCCAGTATCACGTGTATATCCAAGAAATTATGTACTTACAGGTATTTCAAGTATTGATGCATTAACAACATTAATTAGAGGACAAAAACTACCTATCTTTTCTGGCTCAGGTATGCCTCATAATGAACTGGCTGCACAAATCGTAAAACAAGCTGAAATTGCTGATAAACAAGGAGATAATTTCTGTGTTGTATTTGCTGCTATGGGTGTCAAAAATGATGTTGCACAATATTTTAAACGCCAGTTTGAAGAAGCAGGAGTTATGCATAAAGTTGTGATGTTTATTAATCTTTCAAACGAACCTATTATTGAAAGAATATTAACACCAAGATTTGCACTAACAGCATCAGAGTATTTGGCATTTAATCATGATATGCATGTATTAACGATCTTAACTGATATGACTTCATACTGTGAAGCATTAAGAGAATTTTCAAGTTCTAAAGGTGAAATTCCAGGTCGTAAAGGATTTCCAGGCTATTTATACTCAGATCTTGCTTCACTTTACGAAAGAGCAGGTATTGTCAATAATGCTAAAGGTTCTGTAACTCAAATTCCTATTTTAACAATGCCAAACGATGACATTACACACCCAGTTCCTGATTTAACAGGATATATTACTGAAGGACAAATTGTTTTGAGTCGTGATTTAAAACAAATGGGTGTTTATCCGCCTGTTGGTGTTCTACCTTCACTTTCTCGTTTGATGAAAGATGGAATTGGTGAAGGATATACAAGAAAAGATCATAAAGATATATCAAACCAATTGTTTGCATCATATGCACAAGTTCAAGATGCAAGAAGCCTTGCTTCTGTTATCGGTGAAGATGAATTAACACCTATTGATAAAAAGTATATTGAATTTGGTAAATTATTTGAACAACATTTCTTAAATCAAGGTGATGTTAAACGTGACATCATTGAAACACTTGATTTGGGATGGGATTTATTATCAATATTACCTAAAGATGAATTATCAAGACTAGATGATGATATCTTAAAAGAATATTACAATCCAGATCGTGCAATTAAACGATTTAACATTGTTAAAAAGCCAATCATTCGTGAACTTAAAGGAGATGATTAATCTTGAGTCAACAAGTATTTCCGACTAAAGGTAATCTCATGGCTTTGCAAAAATCTAACGAACTCGCTAAAAAAGGGTTTGAACTCATGGATCGTAAACGAAACATTTTAATTCGTGAAATGATGTCCTTACTTGATGATGTCCATTACTTAAGAGATGAATTATCAAAAACATATCAAAAAGCATATCAAGCTTTGCAAGAAGCTAATATTACATTAGGTATTGTTGGTGATATTGCTATGTCCATTCCAATTGATGATGAGGTAGAAATCACATATAGATCAGTCATGGGCGTTTCTATTCCTAAAGTTTCTCATAACCCATTACCAGTTAAGATAAGATATGGTTTAAATTCAACCAATACAAAATTTGATTATGCATATAGACAATTTCAAAAAGTCTTAGAGCTTACAGTTAAATTATCAGAAGTTGATAATGCGACCTACAGATTAGCAAATGCCATAAGAAAAGCTCAAAAAAGAGCTAATGCATTAGAAAATGTCGTCATCCCAAGGTTTAATTCTAATATTAAGTATATTATCGATGTATTAGAAGAAAAAGAAAGAGAACAATTCACAAGACAAAAAGTGATTAAAAGAAAACAGGATAATCTATAAAAA
>JBFWMH010000023.1:0-20305 GCA_050251655.1 Acholeplasmataceae bacterium | reverse complement strand
AACAGTCAAAGCTGTAATGCGATGGTACAAATCCACAGTACATTATTAGTATATTAGATTAGTAAAGAAAGGAGTTAATATTTAAATTGTATAACACTAATATAATACATTTTGAATATTACATGATACTATGGAAAATCAATCTAACTTTATCAAAACCATTATGGAAAATGACATAGAATCAAAAAAACATAGTGATATTATTACAAGATTCCCACCTGAACCTAATGGGTTTTTACACATTGGTCATGCGCGAGCAATTATCACTAATTTTGAGCTTGCAAAAAACTTCGGTGGTTATACAAATTTAAGATATGATGATACAAATCCAGAAAAAGAAGATGACGTGTATGTTCAAGCCATTAAGAATGATATCAAATGGTTAGGATATGAGCCAAAAGATATATATTTTGCTTCTGACTATTTTGATGAAATGTATGAACGTGCATTAATACTTATTAAAAAAGGATTAGCATATGTTGATTTTCAATCAGCAGAAGAGATGGCGAAAAATAGAGGCGATGTTAACACTCCAGGTGTTGCTTCACCTTATAGAGATACAAGTATTGAAGAAAATTTACAATTATTTAAAGATATGAAAGATGGTAAGTATAAAGAAGGAGAATGCGTATTAAGAGCTAAAATTGATATGGCATCACCTAATATGAATATGCGTGATCCAGCGATTTATCGCATCGTTTATGCACACCATCACAGACAAGGGGATAAATGGTGCATTTATCCAATGTATGATTATGCTCATCCATTAGAAGATGCGATAGAAGGCATCACACACTCATTATGTTCACTAGAGTTTGAAGATCATAGACCTTTATATGATTGGGTTGTAAGAGAAACAGAAATCCCTTCAACACCACGACAAATTGAATTTGGTCGTTTAAATGTTGAAAATACAGTATTATCAAAAAGATTTTTACGCGCACTTGTTGAAAATCATAAAGTCAGTGGTTGGGATGATCCAAGAATGCCAACGATTTCTGGTATGAGAAGACGCGGATATACTGCAGATGCGATTAGAAATTTCATTTTATCAACAGGTTTATCAAAGGTAAACTCAACGGTAGGTGCGGATATGTTAGAAGCAGCAGTTAGAGCTGATCTTCAAGACAAAGCAAGACGTGTCATGGGTGTAGTGAATCCTTTAAAAGTAACGATTACAAATTATGATGAAGATAAAATTGAATATGTCGATGTTTTATGGCACCCTGATCAAGAAGCATTAGGAACTAGAAAAGTCGCATTTTCTAAACATCTATATATTGAAAAAGACGATTTTGTCTTAGAAAAACCGAACAAACACTATAAGAGACTTGCATTAGGCATTGAAGTTAGACTTTTCCACACATATTTTATAAAAGCTAATGATGTAAAATATGATGAAAACGGAGAAATCGTTGAAGTGTTTGCTACGTATGATATAAACACAAAGAGTGGCAGTGGGTTTGATGAAAGAAAACCCAATGGTACCATCCATTTCGTTGAAGCAACCACAGCACAAAAAGCAGAAATTCATTTCTATCAACCGATGTTATTTGATGATGAATCATTAGATCTCATGGATAGATTTAATCCTGAATCACTTCAAATTAAAGAAGGTTTTGTAGAAGAAGCACTTAAAGATACAAAACCACAAGATAAATATCAATTTATTAGAGTAGGATATTTTAATACAGACGATGATTCTAAAGAAGATCATTTGGTATTTAATGAAATTGTCCCACTAAAGAGTTCTTACAAATAAAAAAAGAAAGCAGGTAGAACATGGAGAATTATCTAGCTACCTTAAATGAATCTCAATTAAAAGCGGTCATCCATCCGGGTGGTCCGCTTTTTGTTGTCGCTGGAGCGGGTACAGGAAAGACTAAGACACTCACAACAAGAATCGCATATTTGATTATGAGTGGGGTGGCACCAAGCCATATTCTTGCTGTGACGTTTACAAATAAAGCAGCAAGAGAAATGAAACAACGTGTCATTAACATGACAGGTCCTTATGCATCTGATGTATGGTTATATACTTTTCATGCTTTTGGTTTACAAATCCTTAGAAGACATATTGCATTACTTCCTTATGGATATAAATCAACATTTAATGTTATTGATGAAGATGATGGCAAGAAAATCATTACTGATATTATTAAAGATATGGGATTGGATATAAAGCACTTTTCAGTGAAGCAATTAAAGAACTTAATTGCATTATTTAAGTCACAAAGACTTCCTGAATTTGAGCGATCAGATGAAGAAAAGATTTATAAAAATTATCAAAGATATTTGTATGAAAACCAACTTTTAGATTTTGATGATTTACTTATTTACACATTGGAATTATTAACTGACTATCCTGAGATTAAACATAGATATCAAACAGAATTTGAACATGTTTTAGTTGATGAGTTTCAAGATACTGATATTATTCAATACAAAATATTAAAAGTATTAGGTGCAGTTCATAAAAACATATTTGTCGTTGGTGACCCTGATCAAAGTATTTATTCTTTTAGAGGTGCTAGCTATCAAAACAGTGCAAGATTCATTAAAGACTATAGTGCAGATACTGTAGTTTTAGATAAGAATTATCGCTCAACAAATCAAATTTTACAAGCTGCAAATAAACTTATAGCAAATAATTTTAATCGACCAAGCGCTAAAAATTTAGAAAGCGATTTAGGCCTTGGAGAGCCAATAACCTATTATGTTGCAGATAATGACTACAATGAAACATTTTATGTTATTAATGAAATTGAAAGACTTGTTAAGTTTGGGAATTACACATATGATGATTTTGCAATCCTATATCGAAATAATGCATTGTCAAGATTATTTGAAGATACATTAATTAAAGAAAGTATCCCATATATTATTTATGGTGGTGTTTCTTTTTATCAACGAAAAGAGATTAAAGATGCATTGGCATATGTTCGATTAGGATTAGACCCACATCAAGATTTTTTCTTTAAACGTGTCGTAAATGAACCTAAAAGAAACATAGGTAAAGTCAGTGTTCAAAAACTTGAAGAAAAAGCGAGATCACTAGGGATTAGTTTATATGCAGCAATTGATTATGTAGAATTAAGACCTCAAGCATTAAGTGGATTAAAAGATTTTAAAAAACTAATTGAAGATATTAGCCAGGCGTTTTTTGATATGGCAGATTTACAAGAAATCATGCCAGTGTTAATGAAGTTAACAGGATACATTGATATGTTAAAAGCTGAAAATTCAGAACAAGCTGATGATCGTATCGATAACTTAAGAGAACTTCAATCTGTGTTTGTTAGAGGTGATATGTATTATGAAGGTTCATTTTACGAAAAACTCAAACAACAACTTGATCAAATCTCTTTATATTCTGACCTAGATCAAGATGTTGATGATGAAAATAGAATTAAACTTGCAACATATCATCAAGTTAAAGGATTAGAATTTAGAGTAGTCTTTATGGTTGTTATGGAGGAAGGTATTTTTCCAAATAACAATTCAATGATGAGTTCAATTGAATTAGAAGAAGAAAGACGTGTATGTTATGTGGGTATGACAAGAGCAAAAGAAAAACTTTACATGACACATGCCAATCGTAGAATGCAGTATGGTGAACTAAGAATAGGATATCCATCAAGATTCTTAAAAGAATCAAGACCAAAAGAAGAAAGTGTTAGAAAAACATATAGTTATCAACAACCTATCGCGAGTGGCCATATTTTAAAGACTGGTGATAAAGTCAATCATGATGTCTTTGGTCAAGGTGTGGTAGTATCCGTTAATGATGATATTGCAAAAATCGCATTTTCTATGCCACATGGCATCAAAAACATTCTAGAAAGCCATCCAGCACTCAAAAAAGTGAAATAATCTTTATATATCTAAATATAATTTACAAAAATCTTTATAAAACTAAATATTTATGTTATAATTAAAGCATGAGGTGAGACTTATGCTTTTTAATTATGAACCATTGTTTTTAGCACTTAATAAAAAAAATATAAAGCTAACAGAGATGGGAAAAGATTTGAATATTTCTTCAGCCACATTGGCTAAATTTGCTAAAGGCCAAAGTGTTTCTTTATCTTTGCTAAAACAAATAAGTATTTATTTAAATATATCACTTGATGATATTGTTAAGTTTGAATCAATAAACAAAACCTCAGAATTATATGAAAGACTTACTGTTGAAAAAAACCATAAAATCCCTAATGGTATTTATCATGAAACTCAAATTATGTTGACATATAATTCAAATCATATTGAAGGAAGTAAACTATCATTTGATCAAACAAGATACATATTTGAAACAAATACAATAGGCGCAGATCAAGATTCTAGCGTCAATGTTGATGATGTTATTGAAACCAAAAATCATTTTAAATGTATTGATTATATGATTGAACATGCAACAGAACCACTTAATGAGGAAATGATTAAACATATCCATCAAATATTGAAAACAAATACTGAGGATGAGAAAATATCGTGGTTTAAAGTAGGGGAATATAAGATGAAACCTAACACAGTGGGTGGCATTGAAACAACTAAACCAGAATATGTGCATAGAGAAATTGCTAAACTTATTACAGAATATGAATCTAAAACAAATATAGTCATTGATGATATTATTGAGTTTCATTATCGTTTTGAATGTATTCATCCTTTTCAAGATGGAAACGGTAGAGTTGGCAGACTCATTGCATTTAAAGAATGCTTAAGACATGGTTTGGTTCCGTTTACAATTGATGATCAGATAAAGATGTTTTATTACAGAGGTTTAAGTAAATGGAAAGAAGAAAAAGGGTTTCTTATTGATACGTGTTTACGTGGTCAAGATGAATATAAGAAACTACTTAAAAAATTCGATATTAAATATGCAGAGTAAAAATGCATCATCATCCATAATATGATTTGGGTGATATGATGATATTAAATGAAAAACAAGAGAAAGTAGTTTATTCAAATGAACGCTTTCTTTTTTTATTAGCAGGTGCTGGAAGTGGAAAAACAAGAGTTATCGTTGAAAGAATTAAACATCTCATTTCTACAGGTGTTGATCCACATCACATATTAGCAGTAACTTTTACACATAAAGCTGCTACAGAAATGAAAGAAAGAATTCATCATGATGATGTATGTGTTCATACATTTCATCAATACGCCCTAAACATGTTAAAACAACATCAAGGATATGCATATAAAATCTTAAATCAAGAAAACATCGTCACATTAAAAGAAGCATTAGATATTAGCAATTACAAAAACCATTTGTATGAAATCAACAAACCTAAAATATATGATGATTATCAAATGACATTAAGTCATCAAGGTCTTAAAGATTTTGATGATATATTAATTGATTTTTATATGATGCTTAAGAAGCGTCAAATGAGGACGCCTTTTACTTATATATTTGTTGATGAATTTCAAGATACCAATATGTTACAGTATCATATATTAAAACTAATGATTCATAAAGACACATCTGTTTGTGCAGTTGGAGATCCTGACCAAAGTATTTATCAATTTAGAGGTGCGAATGATAAAATCATTGAAACATTTATTAAAACATATGATGCACATGTTTATATTTTGGATATGAACTATAGATCGAGCCCTAATATTTTAGAAATTGCTAATCGATTCATTATACAAAATCAAAGAAGACTCAAAAAGAAACTTATACCATACCATGAAGAAAACTATGACATAGAAAAACTTAGATTTAAGAGTTTAGAAGAAGAGACTTCATTTATTATTAAAAGATATAGAGGATTTGTATTAGACGGTATCAAGCCAAACGAAATCGCAGTGATTTATAGAAATCATCATAGAAGTTATGTGATCAGAGATGAAATTAAAAAACGATATATGGATAAAACATATGGTCTACAATTATTAACGATGCATGAAGCTAAAGGCTTAGAATTTGATGTTGTTTTTATCATTGGATTAGAAGATGGTGAAATACCATCCTACCATATGAGTACATATAAAAATCTAGAAGAAGAAAGAAGATTGTTATATGTTTCAATGACAAGGGCACGCAAATATTTATATTTTTCTTATGTAGAACATATGGAGAATGGATATAAAAAAATGTCACCGTTTTATAAAAAGATTAAATTTTTAAAGAAAGTAAATTGAATAAGACATACTTTACCAAAATCAAGTGTTTTTAATTGAAACTAATGATTCAAAGTGCTAAGATGATAGTATAAGGTGATTGCTTAACTGAGCCAATCACTAGAAGATGAAAAGGAGATGTTTTACATGTTAACTACATTTAAAGCAACAGCAAAAAAACTGCCAAATGGTCTTCAAGTGGAAACACAAACAAGAAATTTCAAAGTGTTATTTGATGAACCAAAAAGTTTAGGTGGAACAGATCAAGGTTTAAATCCAGTTGAAGGATTATTGGTTGCACTTGGTGCATGTCAATCAATCGTTGCTGCAGCGTTCGCTAAAGCAAAAGGATTTTCTTTTGAATCATTTCATGTTGAATTAGAAGGTGACTTAGATCCAGATGGATTTTTAGGAAAGAATCCAAATGTCAGAAATGGATTTACAGAAATTAGATATAAAATGCACTTTAAGACAAATGAGTCAAAGGAAAAAACTGATGCGTTTGCAGAATTTATTGAAAACACTTGTCCTGTAGGTGACTCACTTGCAAATGGTGTTAAACTAGTTAATGCTGGTGTTGTGTTAGAGTAATATTTGAGTAAATTGGATCATGTATCTTAGGGTACATGATTCTTTTTTATGCTCTTATGTCTTATTAAATGGTACATTTAATGATATAATAATCTTAGGTGATTTTATGAATGAAAAACAACGAATCAAAGAACTCGTAGATTTAATTAACAAAGCAAATTATGAATATCACACACTTGATAAACCGACAATTTCAGACTATGATTATGATCATTATTTGAAAGAACTCGTTGCACTTGAAGATCAATTTCCTGAGTTTAAACAAAATAACTCACCAACACAAAAAATTGGTGGTGCAGTACTTGATGGTTTTAACAAAGTTACACATCAAGTGCCTATGATGAGTTTATCCAATGTGTTTAATGAAGAAGAATTACGTCAGTTTGATGAACGTATTTTTAATGTTATTTCAGGATATTCATTTGTTACAGAATTAAAAATCGATGGTTTAGCAGTATCCCTAGTTTATAAACAAGGTGTATTTGTTCAAGCAGCTACGAGAGGTAATGGTATTGTTGGAGAAGATATTACTGAAAACGTTAAAACAATTAAAAGCCTACCTTTAAAACTTACAAAAGATATTGATATAGAAGTTCGTGGTGAAATATATATGCCACATAAGAGCTTTGAAAAAGCAAATGAAGAACGTATGTCAAATGATGAACCACTGTTTGCGAATCCAAGAAATGCAGCAGCGGGAACCATTAGACAGTTAGACACAAAAGTGGTAGCTAAAAGAAATTTAGATATCTTTTTATACACGATTGTAAATGCAGACCTTTATGTAAATTCACAATTAGAAGCATTAGAATTTTTAAAGACATTAGGATTTAAAGTAAACCCTAACTATAAATTATGCCAAGATGTTGATGCTGTTTATCATCAAATTCAAGCATATGATACATTTAGAAAAACATTAGGTTATGACACTGATGGTGTTGTTATTAAAGTTAATGAATTTTCTTTACACGATAAAATTGGATATACATCAAAGTTTCCTAAATGGGCAACAGCATATAAGTTTGCACCAGAAGTTGCAGAAACTAAGTTATTAGATATTACATTCCAAATTGGAAGAACAGGTAAGTTAACACCGGTAGCTGAATTAGAACCTGTCTTTTTATCTGGATCAACAATCTCAAGAGCAACACTTCACAATGAAGATTTTATTAAAGAACGTGACATTCGTGTTGGCGATATGGTTCGTATTCACAAAGCAGGAGAAATTATTCCTGAAGTGATCGAATATGTTAAAACATCAAGAACAGATCAAAAACCATTTGAGATTATTGATGCATGTCCAGTCTGTCATCACGCTTTAGAAAGAAGAGATGGTGAAGCGGATTATTATTGTACAAATCCAACATGTCCAGCCAAAAATGTTAATGGACTTATCCATTTTGCAAGTAGAGTGTGTATGGATATTGAAACACTTGGGATCAAAGTTGTTGAAACATTTCATGAACTCGGATTTTTAAATACAATATCTGATATTTATAGACTTCACATGTACAAAGATGAATTAAAACTCATTCCTGGTTTTGGTGAAAAGAAAGTTGAGAAACTGATTCAAGCGATTGAAGCTTCAAAAAATCAATCATTTGATCGCTTTTTGTTTGGGTTAGGCATCAAACACGTTGGGGCAAAAGTTGCTAAAATACTTGTAAAGAATTATCCAACTATGGATTTACTCAAACAAGCAGAATTAGATGATTTAAAAAACATTTTTGATATTGGTGAAATGATCGCTCAAAGTATTGTTGAATATTTTAGTGATGAACAAAATCTTTTATTAATAGATGAATTAAACGCTTTTGGTATTAACATGACTTATATTGCAGAGCAAACGATAGAACATGAATTTACAGGCAAAACGTTTGTTTTAACTGGTAAATTAGAAGCTTTAACAAGAGATGAAGCAAAAGCAATCATTGAGAAACTTGGTGGAAAAACAAGTTCTTCAGTAAGTGTAAAAACAGATTATGTCTTAGCAGGTAGTGATGCTGGTTCAAAACTAAAGAAAGCGAATGAACTTGGCGTTACCGTGATTGATGAAGAAACATTTAAGGTGAAAACAGATGGATTATATTAAAGTACACGGTGCTAGAGAAAACAATTTACAAAATATTGATATTAATATTCCTAAAAATAAATTAGTTGTTATGACAGGTATTTCTGGTAGTGGTAAATCATCACTCGCTTTTGATACGCTATATCAAGAAGGTCAAAGAAGATACATGGAGAGCTTATCTTCTTATGCACGCCAGTTTTTAGGTAATTTTGAAAAACCAGATGTTGATCGTATTGAAGGACTCAGTCCTTCTATTAGTATCGATCAAAAAACAACATCTAATAATCCTAGATCAACAGTGGGAACTGTCACTGAAATCTATGATTATTTACGCTTGTTATACGCAAGAGTTGGGACACCTTACTGTCCAGGCACAGACGAACCTTTAACTAAACAATCTATTGAAGAAATGACACTTAAAGTACTTGGTTTAGAAGAAGGCTCTAAAGTCATTATTATGTCTCCTGTGGTTGAAAGACAAAAAGGGACACATAAAAAGCTTGCAGATCAATATTTAAAAGAAGGATATACAAGAGCATATGTTGATCAAGAACAAGTAGAACTTGATCAATTTCCTGCACTTGATAAAAATCAAAATCATGATTTTTATTTAGTCATTGATCGTCTCATCATTAAAGAAGGTATCAGATCAAGACTTTATGATGCATTAGAACTAGCAGCAAGACTTTCTAAAGGTAAGACTAAAGTTTTAGTTGGAAATGATCATATGATGTCTTTTAATCAAAGTTATGCATGCACAGATTCTGATTTTACCATTCCCGATTTAGAACCAAGACTCTTTTCTTTTAATACACCTATAGGTGCATGTCCACACTGTAATGGACTAGGTATGAATTTAGAAGTTTCAGAATCACTAGTTGTTAATCCAGATAAATCACTTTTAGAAGGTGGATTAATTCCATATAAAAATAACTTTGAAGAAAATTTAAACAATCAAATGTTAGAACAAGTATGCAATTTTTATAACATTGATATGTCTAAAAACATGAGAGATTTGACAAGAGATGAAATGAATATCATTTTATATGGGTCACCAGATAAAATGCATTTTAAATTAAAATCATCTTCAGGAAATGTCCATCAAAGTCACGATTATTTTGAAGGTGTGATTACCAATTTAACCAGACGTTATAGAGAAACAACATCTGAATGGATACGTGCTTGGATTGAAGGGTTTATGACTGAATCAGAATGTATGACATGTCATGGAGCAAGATTAAATGAACAAGCACTAAGCGTTAAAGTGGGAAGTAAAAACATCGATGAGTTAACAAGATTATCGATTGCTGATGAAATTACATATCTTGAACAATTAGAATTAGGGGTTGAACAAAAACAAATTGCGAAACTCGCGCTTCAAGAAATCATTAATAGACTTTCATTTTTAAATGATGTTGGACTTGGATATTTAGCACTCCATAGACAAGCGGGTACGCTCTCTGGTGGCGAGGCACAAAGAATAAGACTTGCGACACAAATTGGATCTAAACTTACAGGTGTCTTATATGTTTTAGATGAACCATCTATTGGATTACACCAAAAAGATAACGATAGACTCATTAACACATTAAAGAAAATGAGAGATTTAGGAAATACTTTAGTGGTCGTTGAGCATGATCATGAAACCATGCTTGCTTCAGATTATTTGATTGATATTGGACCAAAAGCTGGTAAATTTGGTGGTCAAGTGGTTGCCGAAGGTACACCACAAGAAGTCATGGATAATCCTAATAGTATTACAGGTAAATATTTAAAAGGTGAATTAAGCATACCTATCCCTTCAAAAAGAAGAGAAGGTAATGGTGAAGAAATATTAGTTGTTGGTGCTAGAGCCAATAACTTAAAAGATATTACAGTTGCATTTCCAATGGGGAAATTAACTGTTGTTACAGGTGTATCAGGCAGTGGTAAATCAACACTTGTCAATGATATTTTATTAAAAGGATTACAACAAAAATATTACAAATCTAAAGATGTACCTGGTGAACATACATTTATTGATGATCATCAATTAATTGATCGCGTCATTGATATTTCACAATCACCTATTGGTAGAACACCAAGATCAAATCCAGCAACATATACAGGTGTATTTGATGATATTAGAGATTTATATGCGACCACAAATGAAGCAAAAGCAAGAGGCTATTCTAAAGGTAGATTCTCATTTAATGTTAAAGGCGGAAGATGTGAGGCTTGTCGTGGAGATGGATTAAAGAAAATCTCTATGCATTTCTTGCCAGATGTTTATGTGCCTTGTGAGGTTTGTGGTGGAACAAGATATAATCATGAAACATTACAAATCAAATATAGAGGTAAACATATCGCTGATGTTTTAGATATGCGTATTGATGAAGCCATGGATTTTTTCCAAAATCATCCAAAAATATTTGATAAATTAAAGACTATTCATGATGTAGGACTTGGATATATCACATTAGGGCAATCAGCAACCACACTTTCTGGTGGGGAAGCTCAAAGAGTGAAGTTATCTAGTGAACTATATAGAAGAATTACAGAAAAATCAATCTACATTTTAGATGAACCAACAACAGGTCTTCATACAGATGATGTCAAAAGGTTATTAGAAGTGCTTCATCGCATCGTCGATGAAGGTGCAACTATGATTGTTATTGAACATAATCTTGATGTCATTAAAAACGCCGATTTTATCATCGATTTAGGACCAGAAGGTGGCGATGCTGGTGGAGAGATTGTTGCTCAGGGAACACCTGAAGAAGTTGCTAAAGTGAAAGAAAGTTATACAGGTCAATATTTAAAACAAGTTTTAAAATGACCAAAACTAAACTATTATGTTATGATTAGGAGGGGATGGTATGCACGAAGATCCAAAGGATCCTAAAAAAGATCCAGAAGAAGAATTAAAAAGACTGATTGAGGAATTAGAAACCTATGGAAAGAAGAAACAAAATGCTGTAAGTTATGCATTTTTACTCCATAGAAACTATGTCATTCATTTATTGTTATCACTTATGGTTAACTTTTTAATGGCTGTGACAGTCATCGGTTTGGGGATTGCATTAAATCATCATTTTTTAACTTTTGAATTTGAAGCATTTGTGTTAGCAATTTTATTGTTAACATTAATAGAAAATCTTGTAAAAATCTTATTGTTTAAATACGCACTTAAGGTCATGTTATATAGCTTAGGATTATTATCATGGGCTGTTCAAATCATGATTTTATATGGCATTACAGTGATTTTTGGTGATGCATTTGCATTCTTAAGTGTATGGGATTTAGTTGTATTTTCAGTGATGTTTACAGTCATGAGATTTATCTTAAGCGTATATATAAGAAGATATATATTCCAAAGAAAACATATCTTTATTGGAGGTAGAAAAAAATGAAATTAAAAGTTAAGCATCTTATTAAAGATTTAAACTTAGAAGTGCTTGCTGGACATAACGCATTAGAAAGAGAAATTAAAGCAGAAATGTTGTCTCGTCCAGGTGTTGAGCTTGCAGGATTTCTAGATTTCTTTGATTCAGATCGTATTGTCTTAATTGGCTCAAAAGAGCATTCATTTATGAAGTTATTACCATATGACATCATGAAGACAAGAGTCGAAGATATTATGATGACAAAACCTCCTGTTTTTATCTTTTCAATTAACGTTGATGTTGATCCATTGTTCTTTGAACTTGGTGATAAATATAATGTGGCTATTTTAAAAAGCCCAGTTAGAACAACACCACTTTCAAGTCAACTCTATGCATACCTACATTCAAAATTAGCACCAAGAATTACTGTTCATGGGGTCTTACTTGATATCAATGGTTTAGGTGTCTTACTCGTAGGTAAGAGTGGTATTGGTAAAAGCGAAACTGCGCTTGAATTAATCAATCGTGGTCACATTCTTATTAGTGATGATCGCGTGGATATTTTTGAAACTGCACCTGGTATTTTAGTTGGTGCAGCACCTAAAATTTTAGAAAGATATATTGAAGTTAGAGGTATTGGTATTGTTGATGTTGTAACCATGTTTGGTGCTGGTGCTTATCGTGAAAGTAAAAAGATAAGACTTGTCGTTGAACTTGAACATTGGAAGAAAGATAAACAATACGATAGACTTGGTATTGATACAGAAACAACTTCATATTTTAATACTGAAATATCTAAAATTACGATTCCTATCCTTCCAGGTAGAAACGTTGCTACATTAGTTGAAATTGCAGCGATGAACACAAAACTTAAATATTTAGGTTACAATGCAGCACTTGATTTAACAGAAGCTGTGGCTAAAAAAGCAAGTGGATTTGGAAAGGATGAAGATGATGAGTAATTTTTGGCAAAACAACAAACAAGGTATATTATTATATGGTGGTATCGCATTAGGATTTATCATTCTTGTGATACTGGCAACTGCAACACAAAGCGGTTATCCTTATAACCCAACAGCCATTGATACAAACTTCTCTATTGGAAATTTCCAATTAGATGTTCAATGGTATGCAGTTTTTATATTATCAGGTATCGCATTTGCAGCAGCAGTGAGTTACTTTGAATTTAAACGTTATAAAGTAGATACAGATATTTTATTTGATGGATTATTATATGCTGTACCGCTCGCTATTGTTGGTGCGAGACTATGGTGGGTATTATTTAATTTAAGTAGCATCCATTCATTTGGAGATATTATTAACACACAAGCTGGTGGGTTAGGTATCCACGGTGCAATTATCTTTGTCTTTATCTTTTTAATCTTTTTTACAAAATGGAAAAAGATCTCATATTGGTGGTTATTAGATTTGGTTGCTCCTGGATTTTTAATTGGGCAAACGATGGGACGTTGGGGTAATTTCATGAATGGTGAATTATACGGTCCTGCAGTTGACAATTTAAATTATCTACCTAAATTTATTAGTGAACAAATGTATATCAATGGAAGTTATCATTTACCTACATTTTTATTTGAAAGTTTATGGAATTTATTAGGACTTATTATCATATTGATTTTAAGACGTAAGAAAGTCTTTAAACTTGGAGATATTTTAGGATTTTATCTCATTTGGTATGGAACGATTCGTATCCCTATGGAATTATTAAGATTCCAAGGTGATCCATCAGATCCACTTCCACTTCCTTGGATTTCAGGTAATGCCACTGCATGGTATGAAATGTCATCTATTTGGACATCTATATTATTAATTGTTGCAGGTATATCTGTGATTTTAGTTAAACGCTTATTTGTCAAAAATCTTCCTTACTACAATGAATTTAAAAGCGAGAATGTATAAATGAAATTGATATTATTTGATTTAGATGGTACGCTCATTCAATCAACAAAAATTATTTTAGATGTTTTTGTCATGATGTTTGAAAAGTACTTTAAAGATGTAGAACTTGATGAAAAAACACTAACAAGCTTTTTAGGTAAAACGTTATGGCAAACGTTTGGTGAGTACACAGATGATGCATTACTCATTGAAGAAATTGTTAAAGATTATAGAAAAAATACCGAAGCGATGATTGAAGATAACTTAGAGAGTTATCCTCATGCTTTAGAAACGATGTCGTATTTTAAAGCAAACAATATTTTAGTTGGTGTAGTCACATCAAAAATGAATAAAGTTGCTTTAAGTCATTTAAAACTTGTGGGTCTCGATCAAAGTGTTGATCATTTGATTGGATATGATGATGTCAAAGAACATAAACCAAATCCAGAACCTATCTTAAAAGCATTAGCTTATTTTGATGTAGAAGCAAAAGATGCAGTTTATGTTGGAGATCACGAAAATGATATGAAAGCAGCAAAAGCCGCAGGCGTTGCGTGCTGCGCAGTGACATATTCAAACAGGTTAGAAGAAATGTTATTAGAAAACCCAGAATATGTGATTGATGATTTAGAAAATTTAAAAGATTTAATTTAAATATAGAAGGAGAATGAAGTTATGTTATATGATGTATTAATTATTGGTACAGGTCCTGCAGGGATTACTGCTGGTATCTATGCTAAAAGAGCAAATTTAAAGGTTGCGATGTTTGAAAAGGACACTCCAGGTGGACAACTTTCAAAATATAATGAAATTGAAAACTATACAGGTGCTAAAAAAGTTGCTGGTTATGAACTTGCGACAATGATGATTGATCACGCTTATGATTTAGGCGTAGAAGTGATCTATGATGAAGTTACTAAAGTAGAATTAGACGGTAATGTTAAAAAAGTTGTTACACCTAATAGTACATATGAAACTAAAGCAGTGATTATTGCTACAGGTAATGTTCCAAGAAGATTAGGTGTAGAAAACGAAGACTTCTTAGCCATGAATGGTATTAGCTGGTGTGCTATTTGTGATGGACCATTATACAAAGATAGAAAAGTCGTTGTTATCGGTGGTGGAAATAGTGCTGTTGAAGAGGCGTCATATTTAGCAACGCTTGCAACACATGTAACTGTTGTTCAAAACTTAGCAATGTTAACAGCAGATAAGAAAGCTCAAGATATTTTACTAAAACAACCAAATGTTGATATTAAGTACTCAACAGTTGTTAATAAATTCTTAATGGATGATAAAGGTTTATCAGGCGTAGAACTAAAAGATGAAGCAGGCAATTTAAGTGTTGTTGATGCTGAAGGTGTATTTGAATATGTAGGCTTAATTCCAGTGACTGATATGGTTAAAGAATTAGGTGTAACAAATAAATATGGTTATATTGAAGCAAACGAAAAAATGGAAACTAAAGTTCCTGGCATTTATGGTGCTGGAGACGTTATTGCTAAACAAATTAGACAAGTTGTTACTGCAACTGCAGATGGTGCAATTGCTGTACAAAACTGCTTAAGATATTTAGAAACTTGGGAGTAAGATGAGTTTTGCTAAAACTGTAAAAGAAGAATTGGTAACAATTCCTGTTGAGTTAGAAGGACAATTGGCAGAGTTTGCCGCATTCTTAAACCTTAACACTGAATTTCATATTGAATCTAAACAAAAAATGTTAGATTTTAAAACCAATAGTCCAACCGTTGCAAAACGGTTTTTACAGCTTACAAAAACGTTGTATCAATCTGAGACAACGCTTTTGACTCAACAACAAAATAAATTAAATAAAAGACAAACCATTATTGTTAGAGTTGAAACTAAAGTTGATGATATTATTTCTGAACACGGATTATTAGAAAATGAGATTGAATCACAAGTGTTGTTGACACAATCTTTTGATGCGAAACGCGCATTTTTACGTGCATGCTTTTTAGCAGCTGGTTCTATGAACCATCCAAAGACTGCAGAATATCATTTAGAGATATTTTCAAGAAACTCTGAACAAATCATATTAATCCAAAGCATCATGAACGCATTTGAATTAAATGCGAAAATTACCAATAGAAGAACCGGTTATATTGTATATATAAAGGATGCTGAAGGTATCAGCATGTTTTTACAATTAATTGGTGCTCAAAATGCATTATTTCAATTTGAAGACATTAGAATCAAAAGAGATTTTAATAATTCAATCAATCGTGTGATGAATTGCGAAATCGCCAATGAAAAAAAAGCGATTGTTGCAGCAAACGCACAATTAGATGATATTCATTTAGTGACGAAATATTATCCTAAAGATCAGCTTAATACAAAGCTAAACCAAATTATTGAAATTAGAACTGAACATCCTGATATGAGTTTAAGTGAACTCTCAGAATTGTATGAGGAAAGATTTAAAGAGCCTTTGAGTAAATCAGGATTAAATCACAGACTCAAAAAATTAAGAGAATTAGCAGACAAAATCAGAGAAAGTGGGTATCAGCAATGATTAAAGGTATGGGTATTGATTTAGTTGATTTAAATCGCATAAGAGAAATTGCTGATGACAGATTTATACATCGAATTTTAAGCGAAGATGAATATAAACTTTATTTAAATATTGCCAATGAAAAAACGAAATTAACTTTTCTAGGTGGACGATTTGCAGCAAAAGAAGCCATCTTTAAAGCTATTTCAAAAGGCAAAGGTACTGCATATTATAAAGACTTTTCAGTACTAGCAGATGAGCATGGGAAACCATATGTTATCAGTGATTTTTTTGAAGATCATGATATGATACATATCACAATCACACATACAGATCAACTCGCGATTGCTTATGTGGTGATTGAGGGATAAACATATTTCAACATAATGTTGTAATTTATGAATGTTTTCGGTATAATTTTTTATGGATAGGATGTGACCTTATGGCGAACAAAAAGAAACCAAATAAACAAAAAGCAGTATCAAATAAACCAGCTCCAGTGAAACAACCTGAGAAGAAAGGTTTATTATCAGAAGCAAAAGAACCATCAAAAAATGAGATTTTATTCTATAGAATAGGTATGATTGCTGTCTCTTTAGTTGTTTTAGTATTTGTAGCATTTATTTTAATCAATCATTTTACAAATAATGATACAGTACCTTACGAAGACTATGTAACGATTAAGCATTCAAGCTTAACTGAAATCGTTAAAGATAATGGTGATAGCACTTATGGTGATTTCACATATTTTAATGGATTAGATGGATATGAAAATATTGCTGATTTAATTAATAAAAACGATGTGATTTATTTTTATTTCTATCATTCATCAGATTTAGATACTGATGTTGAGGCAGCAATTTTAGCACAAACATCTATTGGATTAATTCCAACTGTAACACTCATGGATGATAATCCTGATGCTTCATTTATCGCATTTATTTTAATTGATTTAGATGATGCAGCAAATGGATCATTAATCGCAGATACAACGATTTCATATTTAGATTTAAATGATACAGACACACAATTTTTAGTGACATTTGATATTTATAATCCAGATGGAACTCCATTTACAATGGAAGAAGATTCAGCTAAGATTATTGATATCATCAATAACTTATAAAAGACTTTAAAAGGGCCTAGCCCTTTTGTGTTATATAGAGGAGGTTTATTTATATGAATGAACAAATAATAAAAGATATTAAAGAGACTTTAGGGATATCTATTAAACAAATTCAAACAGTCTTAGATTTGCTTAATGAAGGCAATACCATTCCATTTATTGCAAGATATCGTAAAGAAGCAACTGGTGGTTTGGATGAAGAACAAATCAATGAGATTTATAAGACTTGGAATTATCAATTAAATTTACTTGAAAGAAAAGAAGCAGTCATCAGATTGATTGATGAAAAAGGTATGCTTACAGATCAATTAAAAGCAGATATCTTAAAAGCAGATAAACTTGTTGAAGTTGAAGATTTATATCGTCCATATAAAGAAAAGAAAAAAACAAAAGCAACCGAAGCGATTGCTAAAGGTTTAGAACCACTTGCTACTTGGATGCTCATGTTTCCAAAAGAAAGTGTTCTTGATCAAGCGAAAAATTTTGTTAATGATAAAGTAGCAAACGTTGAAGAAGCGATTGAAGGTGCGAAATATATCATTGCAGAAATGATTTCTGATAATGCTGATTATCGTAAAGCATTAAGAAAATCAGTGGTTGATGATGGTTTAGTTGTCACTCAAGTGAAAAAAGATGCAGAAGATGAAAGAAAAGTTTATGAGATGTATTATGATTATCATGAACCTGTCATTCAAATGAAGCCTCATCGTATTTTAGCAATTAATCGTGCTGAAAAAGAAAAAGTGATTTCAGCTAAAATTGAAATGGATAAAGATGTGCTTACTCAATATTTAGTCTTTCATATGATTAAAGATGAAACATCACCTGCAACACCTTATATTAAAGAAGCAATTGATGATGCATTAAAACGCTTAATTTATCCAAGTATTGAAAGAGAAGTTAGAAGTGAATTAACAGAAAAAGCTGAAGAACAAGCGATTGAAGTCTTTTCTGATAATTTAAATAAATTATTATTACAACCACCACTTAAAGGTAAGGTCGTTTTAGGGGTTGACCCTGCATTTAGAACTGGATGTAAATTATCAGTATGTAATGAGCAAGGTACAGTTTTAGAAAAAAGCGTGATTTATCCTCATGAAAAGACTAAAGGTGGCGTTGTTACTGATCAACAAATCCAAGAGTCACAAAGAACATTAATTAAACTTATTCATAAATATAAAGTTGAATTGATTGCTATTGGTAATGGTACAGCTTCAAGAGAAACAGAAAGCTTTATTGCAGATTTGATTAAATCAACAGGCATGAAAGTTCAATATGTGATTGTTAATGAAGCTGGAGCATCTGTTTATTCAGCAAGTGATATTGCAAGAGAAGAATTCCCTGATTTTTCAGTAGAAGAAAGATCAGCAGCATCAATTGCAAGAAGATTACAAGATCCATTATCAGAACTTGTTAAAATTGATCCTAAATCAATTGGTGTTGGTCAATACCAACATGATGTATCAGCTAAGAAATTAAATGAATCATTAAACTATGTCGTTATGCAAGCAGTAAATAGTGTCGGTGTTAATGTAAACACAGCATCTAAATCATTATTAATGTATGTTTCAGGACTTAATAAATCAAGTGCTGAAAACATTGTGAAGTATAGAGATAAAGTGGGTAAATTTAACTCAAGAGAAGATATTTTAAAAGTACCTAAATTAGGCGGTAAAACATTTGAACAAGCAGCAGGATTCTTAAGAATTCCTGAAGGTGATGAAGCACTTGACATGACTGCAGTCCATCCTGAGAGTTATGAAGCAGCAAAACAAGTCATGAAAAAACTAAACATCACAAGCGATATGTTTGGTAAACCTGAAGTTAAATTATTTATCTCACAAGTCGATCAAAAGAAACTACAAGATGAACTTAAAATTGATAAATATACACTTGAAGATATACTAGATGCATTTATCGCACCACTTAGAGATCCACGTGATCAATTTGCACAACCCATTTTAAGATCAGATATATTAAAAATTGATGATTTGGTCGTTGGCATGGAATTAGAAGGTACAGTAAGAAATGTCGTTGATTTTGGTGCATTTATTGACGTTGGATTAAAAAATGATGGTTTATGTCACATCTCTAAAATCTCAAAATCTTACATTAAACATCCAAAGGATGTATTAAATGTAGGAGATATCGTTAAGGTCTATGTTTTAAATGTTGATAAAGACCGTGGAAAAGTCGGATTAACGATGATAAAAGAGTGAAAATAGGTTGACAATCAATTAAAAATACGATATTCTATAAAGGCGCAAAACGTGCACTATATAATATCGGTTGGAGTAGTACTCAAGTGGCTCAAGAGGTGCCCCTGCTAAGGGTATAGGTCGGGAAACCGGCGCGAGGGTTCAAATCCCTCCTGCTCCGCCATATGGCCCGTTGGAGAAACGGTTAACTCACATGCCTTTCACGCATGCATTCACGGGTTCGAATCCCGTACGGGTCACCAATATCATCATCAATGCTCTTCTCACCCGTGGGAAGGGCTTTTTTATTTAGGTTTATGTAGAGTTTTTAGATCGCATATTATGTAGTTTTGGTAAAAATTCAGAATACAACAGTATTTTCTTAAATTGAGAAAACCTCTCAAAACTTATGTG
>JBFWMH010000022.1:0-23622 GCA_050251655.1 Acholeplasmataceae bacterium | reverse complement strand
TTTACATAGTTTTCTTTTAAACATGCCTAAAAACAAGCATTTTTTTATATTTATCCACAATTTGTAAAAGAAAAAAGACTGTTGGAGTCCTGAAGTGTTTAAAACTTCATTTCTTTACAGTCCCTTTTTTGTATTATTTTATTCGACCTAACCCAAGTCGTTTATATACTTTAGATAATTTTCTTCTAGTAATATAAGATGCGGCATCTCTACCTTTATCAAGGGCATCATCAAGTTCTTTTGAGTCAATAATACTTTTATATTTTTCTTGAATAGGTCTAATTGCATCTACAACAATGTCTGCTAAATCAGCTTTAAATGTTTGATAATTAGAATCTTTATATTGTTTTTCAATATCTTTAATGGATTGATTAGTAAGTGAAGCATAAATCGTGAGGAGGTTTGAAATACCAGGTTTTTGTTTTAAATCAAATTTAATGATTCCATCAGAATCAGTTACTGCACTTTTAATTTTATTTTTAATTTGATTTAAATCATCTAATAATAAAATGTAAGATTTTGGATTATCTGCAGATTTATCCATCTTTTTATTTGGTTCAGTTAATGATTTAATTCTTGCTCCTGTCTTTGGATAAAATCCTTCAGGAACAACAAAAGTATCACCATACATGTTATTAAATCTTTGTGCTAAATTTCTAGTTAATTCTAGATGTTGTTTTTGATCGTCTCCTATTGGGACAATATCTGCATCATATATTAAAATATCTGCAGCCATTAAAGCAGGATAAGTAAGAAGAGAAGTTCTAATACCTTCAACTTGTATACCTTTTTTATCTTTATATTGTGTCATACGTTCCATTTCACCAATATATGCAGTAGATTCCATTACATAACCTAATTGTGCATGCTCTTGAACTTCTGACTGAATAAACAGGTTGACTTTATTTGGATCTAAGCCACAAGCCATATATAATGCTGCAACTGATTTAATATTTTTCTTTAATTCCTGTCTATTTTGTGGTGTTGTGATTGCATGTAAGTCAGCAATAAAAATAAAGAATTCTGTATCCTCTAATTCATCTTGCAATGCAACGAATTGTTTAATCGCTCCTATATAATTTCCAAGTGTTAACTGTCCAGTTGGCTTAATGCCTGATACAAGTCTTTTCATATATATTCTCCTAATAAAAAAGTCCCTAGATAAAATATCTAAGGACGATTGATCGCGGTACCACCTTAGTTCTAGTAAAATACTAGCCCTCTTAAGTCGTTATAGCCGACATACTTTTTGCTCCAAGAATCCATTCATAAACAACCACAATACTGGATTTCACCATCCCAGCTCTCTAAAATTGTTTTATGTAAACTACTCTTTTCTTATCATTGCAATTTAATTATACTTTAAAACAAATTATTCTTCAAGCGCTTTTTCTAATTGATCAATTAATGAATTAAATCGCTTAGTAACAGCTCTAAATGTTTCTTTATCTGTTAAGTCTGCACCTGCAGCAGCAACTTGTGAAACTGGATAATCACTACCACCAGATTTAAGAAGTGCTTTATACTTATCCATAGCGCCTTCCACATTATTTGAAACATCTTCATATAATTTTAATGAAGCACTGTAAGAAGTTGCATATTGATATACATAAAATGGTGTGTGGAATAAATGAGGAATATAAGCCCAAACATATTCTTTTCCATTTTCAGATTCAATATCTAAATCATAGTAGTGTTTGTATAAATCAATCATGATTTTTGATAAAGATTGATCTGTAATAGGTAATCCTTTTTCAACGAGTTCATTTGCTTTAAATTCATAAGTTGCAAATAATGTTTGTCTAAAGAATGTGCCCATAAATCCATCAATAGCTTTTTCTAGTAAAGCAATTTTTTGTTCCTTAGTACTTGCATTTTTAACTAAATAATCTAATAAGATGTGTTCATTGAATGTTGATGCCACTTCTGCAACAAAGATTGTATAATCTGCAGTTGCCATTGGTTGATTTCCACTTGAGAATAGTGTATGTGCACTATGACCACATTCGTGAGCTAATGTAAAGACTGAATCAAGTGTATTATCATGATTAAGTAAGATATATGGATGGAATCCATATAAACCAGAAGAATAAGCACCAGTACGTTTGCCATCACCAGGTAATACATCAACATAACCATTTTCTAATGCAACATGTTGTTGATTGACAAATTCAGGATCCATGCCTTCTAATGCTTTAAACCATAATGCTTTTGATGTTTCATAATCATATTTAGTATCATCTTTAACAAGCGTTAAGAAACGATCATATGTATGATATGTTTCTAGGTTTAAATGTTTTTTGCGTAAGTTAATATAACGTTTAATTGATTCGTTACTTTCATATGCAACATCCATTAAGTTTTTATATACTTCAACTGGGATGTTATTTCTAAATAATGCAGCTTCAACAGCAGAATTAAAATCTCTTGATTTGTAGCTTGCTTTTAAGTTTTGAAGCACTAAATTGTAAGTAGCTGCAAATGTTGCTTTATGAGTCTTATAACGTTTAAATGCAGCCTCAAAAACTTTTTGTCTATCTAGTGCAGTTGGAACTTCAGGAATAAGCGAACGGTAATTTGATAATGTGACAGTTTTTTCGCTACCATCAGATAATGTAATGGTTTCATCATTCGCATCAATAATAGCTAGCCCTTGATATAAAGCAGAAGGAATAGAACGAATACCACTATAATTAGATAATAGTTTTTCTTTGTCATCACTTAAAACATGAGATTGTTGAAGGAATAATTTTTGGAATCCAAATTTATAAGGTTTTAATGCTTCATCTTGATCAATGAATGACATAATTTTTTCTTCACCAATCGTGATAAATTCAGGTGAAACAAATGATGTTTTTTGACCTAAGTCAGAAAACATAATCATCATTTGTTGGTTTTTAGCGGCTTTATCTTGATCTTTTAAATTAAGATCACTTGATAAATGAATATAACCGTATAGACGATAAATAAACTTTGTTAATGCTTCATCTTTTTGATGAAATAATTTAAATGATTCAAAATCTGATAATTTACCTTTAAAATCAGCCATTTCATCAATCATTTTAGGTAATTTTTTGATATCTTCTTCCCAAGCCTCAATACTTGGATAAAAAGGTGATAAATCCCATTTAGACATGTTAAAATCCTCTTTTCTATGTATGACTTTGATATTATTAACATTATATCGCAAATTGATAAAAATATAAAGGCTTATTGTTTTGTGAAATTATATTAAAACATACTTAAAACGTTTTCACTACTTGAAAAACATTCTAAATAATTATATAATTAACCATGCAAGAACACAAAGTGCTATAGGCTAATACCTATGCTCCAAGAGGAGGAAGACAATGATTACAATATATACAACACCAAGTTGTTCGTCTTGTCGGAAAGCGAAAAAGTGGCTTGATGATCATAAGATTCAATATGAAGAAAAGAATCTTTTCAATCAACGCATCACTGAAGAAGATATTGATCACATGTTAGAACATGCTGAAAATGGATTCGAAGATATCATATCAACCCGTTCTAAAATCTTTAAAGAACAAGATTTAGATATTGATGATATGAGAATAAGTGAATTAAAATCATTTATTTTAGATAATCCAAGTGTGTTAAAAAGACCAATTATCATTGATGGTGAAAAATTACAAGTTGGTTACAATGATGAAGAAATACGTGTATTTATTCCAAGAAGACTTAGAGAATTAATCATGTGTGAAAATTGTCCAAATGGCGATCATTGTGATTATCAATCAATATTGAAACAATATTTCGCAGAAATAAAAGATAAACAACAATCTCATTCATAATAAAAAAAGCCATTTGACATGGCTTTTTTTATTCCCATTGCTTGATTAAGCTTCAGCTTTTTTAAATTTTGGTAAATAGTAAGACACAAATCCTAAAATGATTGTAGCAACCATTAGAACTAAATTTAAAACATAAGCTGTTTTAACTGCTGGTGCATAAGATGAAACAATAATTGGTGCTCCATTTAAGATACTGATATGATTTAAGTGAAAATATAGATTCACTGTCATAAGTACACTTGCAACAACAACTGACTTAAGGTCATCCAAAAACCATCCTAACCAGAGAATTGCCACTGGTATAATGTAGAATGTCGTTGGAATTGAAGCATATAAACCATAGTCATTTACATCGAACCAATCAAAAAATTTAAGTCCGATTGAGACAACTAATAATATGCTTGCGACAAGAGCAGCAATGAATACTAATAAATTGCGTTCTTTCATTTTTTCCTCCGTATTACTTCTTATATATTATTATAGTAATAATGTCAAAAAATGTCAATTATATATAAAAAAAGATGATTTTCATCATCTTTTACATGTAAATGCGCGTTCGCTCTTTCTTTTTGTTGGAGCAAATTCAATACTTTGTTCTTTTAGAAAACGGTCGAAAATGAGTTTTCCTTCATCATAATTACTTGCTTCATATTCAATCTCATAATCTGTTGTTCCACAATAATCGCAACGATCAAAGAATAGTGTTCCATTTTCATATGGAATTGAAACTCTAAAATTATCTAAACTCACCTTAAATGATACAAAGTGGTTATCAATATTATCGAAAAAGTCTTTTGTGTTAAATCCTTTTTCTAACATTTCATGTGCTTGATCAGGTGATAAAATAACATGATTTTCATAATTTTCTTTTTCACCTTGAGATTTTAAAGTTACTTTAAATCTATAATCACCTTTTTGTCTAATACGTAAAACGATTGATTTAGCATTTAGATCAAAATCGTTAGTATCAAAATAATGATTGACTTGTTTAAAAATATTATTCTCTAAATTGAATAATTCTAATAACTCAAAATACTTGTTTTCAGATATAACTGTTTTGAACTCAATTTCAATGTTCTTTGTCATGAAAATACTCCTTTTAAAAAGATAAATTCACTTTCCTTAATTATTATATCAAAAGTTGAAATGAAATTAAAGGAAAAACGTTTACATCATAACACAATGTTCCATAATATTTGTAATTACAATTAAAAATGATAGAATATATATGGAAGAATTAATCTATTCAAGGAGGAATTAAAAATTATGGCTATTAAAGTAGCAATCAACGGTTTTGGCCGTATTGGTCGTCTTGCATATCGCTTATTAGCAGATGACAAAAAATTTGATGTTGTAGCTGTTAACGATTTAACAGATGCAGAAACTCTAGCATACTTATTAAAGTATGATACAGCACAAGGTAACTTCAAAGTGGATGGTGTTTCATTTGAAGGAACTGATCTTATTGTAGATGGTAAAAAGATTCCTATCTTCAGTGAAAAAGATCCTAAAAACTTACCATGGAAAGCTTTAGAAGTAGATGTAGTATTAGAATGTACTGGTTTCTTTACTGATGAAGTTAAAGCTGGTTGGCATTTAGAAGCTGGCGCTAAGAAAGTTGTTATTTCAGCACCTGCTAGTGGAAATGTTAAAACTATCGTTTACAATGTTAATGATGACACTTTAAATGGAGATGAAGATATCTTAAGTGGTGCTTCATGTACAACTAACTGTTTAGCTCCTGTTGCTAAAGTGTTAGATGATAACTTTGGTATCGCTGCTGGTTTCATGACAACTGTTCATGCTTACACTGCAGATCAATCACTTCAAGATCAACCTCATAAAAAAGGTATTTACTCAAGAAGAGGACGTAATGCTGCTGCAAATATCGTTCCATCATCAACTGGCGCTGCAAAAGCAATCGGTTTAGTATTACCACAATTAAAAGGTAAATTAGATGGAACTGCTCTTCGTGTTCCAACAGTTACAGGTTCAATTGTTGACTTAACAGTAGAAATCAAAAACCCTGCAACTAAAGATGAAATCAATGCTGCATTCAAAGCTGCTGCTAACGAAACTATGGCATATGTAACAGATCCAATTGTATCAAGCGATGTTATTGGTTCACGTTATGGTTCATTATTAGATGCTAATTGTACACAAGTTATGAACGTTGATGGAAAATGCTTCGTTAAGGTTATGTCATGGTATGACAATGAAATGAGTTATACTAGCCAATTAATCAGAACTGTTACAAAATTAGCAAGTTTAATCAAATAATTATTATATATATAGAAAGAAATCTCCAAATTTTGGTAAAAAATGTTAAAATGTAACGAAAATTAAAATTTTTTAATCTTTTTTCTTGACATTGCTTGCATTTATATATATAATTGAAAATGCAAGACAGCGATGTTTTGCAAACTTAATAAAGAAACATATGTAAAAAGCAAAACTAAAGGAATTTAGTGACGCAAAACTACAGGGCCTAGACAAGGTAGCCAGTTGCCATTAATGAGTTTCCATTTATTGGAAACTAAGTGCGGTGACTTGTCAGGTATAAAAATGATATTCAAAGTCAACGTACAATAGTATGTTGACTTTTCTTTTTATACAAGGGAGGCGATGCAGTGTCTAAAAGAAAAGGACTTCAACTTATAATCATCTTGCTTTTAGCGATTACACTTGGATTTACTTCAACTGCTGCATTTGCTTACTGGACTAGTACAGAACTTTCATCTAACGTGAAAATTGATTTTACAGAAGAAAATGCAAGCTTAGTGATTAATGAAACAAGTGATCAGTTCTCAGGTATGTTAGTGCCGAAGAATTATGCTTGGTTTGAAGGTGAAGTTGAAGAAGTAACAATCACTTATGAAGTGAGCGTTGATAAGACACTCGTTAAAGAAGTGAACTTAGTAGTGCAAGCTACGAATGTAATGATTGGTGATTCAGAAACTTATGGTAATCTAGTAAATGTAACAATTAATGGTGTACAAAACGTAAGTACAAACGACTTGTTTAATTCAAAAGTTTTAGTAACAGTCGTAGTTACAATATTAGAACCTATAGATTCAGAAGAAGCTAATATGAAGGGTTTAGATGAAAGCTTAGTAAATGTAGATGATTCGGTTGCTGCATATGAAGCTATTCATGGTCAAACAATATCGTTTGATCTCGTATTCAGTGTTCAACCGAAAGAAGTTTAAAAAATAAAAAACAAAAAAACAAAGAAAATTAAAAAAGATAAGTATCTAAAAAGGAGATTTTAAAAATGAAAAGTAGAAAATTAGTCGTAGGTTTATTAGTTATGTTAGCAGTTGCAATGTCAACATTGACATTCGCTTATTGGGCAGGTAATATTAGTGGTGATTCAGATGTAGCAAACGAATCAATTACAATTGGTACTGGTAAAGATGTTACAACTTCAGTTTCATTAGGTTCATCAGCAACTTCAGGTGTATTAGTTCCAAGTGGACGTGCTGCAGATAGCAATGAAGGAAATGCAGTTGAATCATATGTTATTACTTATACTGTTGCTTTAGTAGATGGTGATAACGGTTCTTATGATGGAACTTCAGCAACATTAGCAGTTACATATGATAATGTTTTAATCGGTGGATCAGCAGTTTATGCAGATTCAGTTAACATCGTTGTTGGTGGAGCTACAGCAGTTACAGTTAATGGATCATCAGTTACAGTTACTATTACAGTTACATTAGACGAACCAGCAAATGCTACAGAATATGCTGCAGTTGCAGGTGCTGCAATTACATTTGATGTTACATTCGCTGCATCATTTGCTTAATTCTTAATTAGAATAATCGACAAAATATATTAAAAAGCGACTATGAGTCGCTTTTAGTCTAAAAAGGAGTTGACGGCTATGTATAGAAAAAATATAAAATACATGTTAATCTTAGTTTTATTAGCAACCTTTACTGTGCTTGTTTCAACTTCTTTAACTTATGGTTATTGGGCAGGTAATATTTCAGGTTCAATGTTTAATGCTAATCCTAGTGTTGGTGTTGGAACTTGGAATATGAATGCTTCACCAGATGGTATTGATGCTTTTGATTTAAGTACAGCTTATTCAACTGATGATATTGTTTGGTACAATAACTCTATTTATCAATATCATGGTTCTTATACAACAAATACAGAACCATCTAATGCAAGTAATTGGACAACATTAAATGATTTAAATTGGTATGCCACAGTCACATATAGAGCTGGTGATGTCATTTATCACAATGGTATTGTTTATGTTGCACAATGGGAAAATAACAATTTAGAACCAAGTGAACAAAGTGTTAATGGTGCTTGGTCATCTATGATGCAAAATAATGTTGCTTGGGTGACTGGTCAAGCGAGTTCATTAAATGACATTGTTTATCATAATGGTCAATTATGGATTTATAAAGGCTATTATACAACCTCACAACCAGGTTCACAAAGCGATTGGGCACTTGTTGGTGATTTGACTTACTCAAGTAGTTATGTTTATGCAAATGGTGATATTACATTATATAATGGATCTTATTATATTACAAATAATGGTGGTTGGGCATCAGGATCAGTTCCAGGAACAAATGCGGCATGGACACTACTTAACACACCTACATGGTCAAATAAAATTAAAAATGGAACACAATATGTGTTATATAACGGATATTTATATAAAGCATTAACGACTTCGTTAACGACATTAAGAAATAACCAACCAGGTAGTGCAGGTTCATATGGCGTTTGGACAGCACTTAATACACAACAATATCAACAATATAATACATATACTAACAATACATTAGTGATGTATAATTCTAATGTTTATGAACTTGCAAATAGTGCAAATTCAACTTTATTACCAGGGACAGCAGCAAACAGTTGGAATTTAATGAATTCAATGCTTTATGATGCATATTCAACATACGCAAATGGTGATTATGCGATTTATAATGGATTAGTTTATCAAGTTGTCAATCAAGCAAATGCAAATACTTCAGCACCTGGTGTACTCGCAAACAGTTGGAATTTATTGAATGGTTACGATTATTATTGGTATAACACTTATCAAACAAATGATATAGTTTATTATAATGATGTTGTCTATAAAGCTTTAACAACCACAACAAATAATGAACCTGGAATACCAAGTTCATCCACTTATTGGGCGATAAACTCATAATTTTGTATTGTTACTCATTGAAAAATTATGATATAATGACATTAGGTTTTATTTCTTAGAGTGTAAAGGGGTGTCATTATTGAATAAAAAAGCAATTTCGATAAAAGAAACGTTATTTTATATTTTATTTGGGCTACTAGGCTTATTGGTAGTTTTTATCATTATGCTTAGTGCATTACCAAATCTTTCATTAAATGGTTTTGGAGTAAGAGCTTATATCGCTAAATACGATACAATGGAACCAACCATTAAACCATATGATTTGGTTTTCATCAATAAAGTGAATCCAGATAATTTAGAAGTTGGGGACTTGATCACATTCTATGCTGATATTGATTATAATGGCGTAGATGAAATGGTTACATATTATATTTATAGTATTGATGATGTTAATGGAGTTAATACATTTAGAGTGAATGCTGAAGGATCTAATATCCCAGCAAATGTTTTACTTTTAGATGACCAAATCATCGGTGGCTATAGTTTTAGAATCGCTGGATTAGGTCGATTAATAGAGTTTGTTGCAAGTCCATTTGGAATTGCTGCAATCGTTGTTAATGTAGGTGTTATTGTAGCGATTGTACTACTTATTAAAGACAGCAATAAAAAAGCGAAAAATCAAAAAGAAGAAGAAAAAATAGAAACATAAGATTTATGTCGGGGATGTGTTAAATATTGAATGATTTCTTATCAACAAATGAAATATTGCAAATGATTGAACACTCACGTGAACCGATCAATCAAATGAATCCAGATAATCAAAAGCAACAAACAAAGTTAGGTAAAATATTTTATTGGATTATTGTTGGGTTTAGTATCTTGCATTTGATTTATTTAGCATTACCTTTATTTTTAACAACAAATCAAATGATACAACTCGTTGGTAGTCAACCTGTCGCAGTTGTAAAATTTGGCCAAACACCTCCAGAACTACTTGTTGAAGTCGTTAAAGTTAAAAAATATGATTTTGATGATTTAAACATAGGTGATGTTGTCGTTGTATTTGCAGAAACAAGTGGTGTCTATATTGAAAAAGAAGTGATTTCAATCGATCAAGGCGCACAAACATTTACTGCAAGTTATTTAGGACAAACATTAGAAACTTATGATAAAGAAGATTTAGCAGGTACCTATGTCAAAGATGCTAATGTGCTTCAATTATTTACATATGCAGTAAGTACGCCTAGAGGTTATTTAGGTACAATGACAGTTTATATTGTCATCCTAGGTATTGCTTACTATATGATATTTCATCAAATAAAAACACAAAATACAAAGGATAGTGATCAAAATGAAACAACATAAATCATTGAAAAACACTTTAATGAATATATTGTTTTATGGGATTACTGTCCTTTTAGTTTTATATATTGGTTTAAGCGTCATATCACCAGATAAAGTGATTGATGTGTTTAGATTTCAATTTTCATCTGTTCCAACTGATTCGATGATTCCAACAATCGAACCCAATGATTTAATTGTTGAAGTTAAAGTCAATCCTGATAAAGTTGAAGTTGGCGACATCATCATATTTGAAAATTATTTGCCTGCGGATTCAAATGGCGATGGTATTAGTGATACTTATGCACTTGCACAAGTTGTCCATAGAGTTGTTCGTATCGAAGAAGTTGATGGTGTTGATCACTATATCACTAAAGGTGATAATCCAAACAACAGTGAAGATGTGATTTATGAATCATTAGCAGATGCAGAAAATCATATTGCAGGTGCAGTTGTTAAAGATGATATTATTGCAAAATATGCATTTAGAATTCCTTTTGTTGGTGCGATTCCACTTTATTTTAGTCAACATGTGGATCCAGTATTTTTAACACTTGTCATTGTCAATATTGTCATCATTGTATTGCTTATCAAAGTCCTTAGAAAAAAACCTGAGGAACAGGAAGAAAAACATGACTTGGAATGATTTTATAAGAACACAATTGGATCAACCCTATTTTATAGAATTGGTTGATTTTCTTAAAAAAGAGGATGAACATAAAGTGATTTTGCCTCCTAAAGGTGAAAGACTATCTTGTTTTGACTTAACACCATATGAAAGTGTGAAAGTTGTCATATTAGGGCAAGATCCATATCATAACTATCATCAAGCACATGGTTTAGCATTTAGTGTAAAAGAAGGTAAATACCCACCTTCACTAAAAAATATATATAAAGAACTTGTTGAAGATTTAGATATTTCATATCCAAAAACAGGGAATTTATCATCATGGGCAGAACAAGGTGTATTATTGTTAAACACAGTATTAACTGTTGAATTACATCAACCTCTATCTCATCAACAAAAAGGATGGGAACAATTCACACTTGAAGCCATAAAAAAAGTGAATGAGAAAAACGAAATGGTTGTCTTTATTTTATGGGGTTCAAAAGCAAAATCATTTATTAAATATATTGACACAGACAAACATAAAGTTATCATTTCAGCTCATCCATCACCATTATCTGCATATCAAGGATTTTTTGGATCAAAACCATTTTCAAAAACAAATCAATATTTAAAAGAACACCATATGAAAGAAATTGATTGGACTTTATAGTTTATCTCTTTCTTTTTTTATTTTTTAAAGATATAATAATAGCTACAGAGTAGTGAGAAAGCGTTAAGTGTCTAATCATGGGATGTCGGATTAGAACGAACACTTAAATGTGGCGGTTTTCTTACGCGTCCGCTGTAATTATTTATAGTGGACCTCACATATAGGAGGTCTTTTTTCATGAGAAAAAATAGTTTATTGTTTGAAGTTTTACTCGCAGTATCACTGACTGCCATGTCAGTTGTCATCGATTCATTTTTTAAATACATATTGCATATTGCAAATTTTGGATTACCGTTTTATGCGATTCCACTCATTATTGGTAGCATCATCTTGGGTCCAGCTTTTGGTGGTTTGATGGCACTTGTTGGAGATACACTTGGTGTCTTAATGACAGGTGATACTTATTTACCATTATTTGCTATTGCTGCGCTTGCTTGGGGAACGATTCCAGGACTCATCATTCGTACCAAATATAGTGTTGCAAAATTAAGTGTTTCCATCTTTGTTAGCTATTTAGTTGCAAGTTTGGCAAATTCATTTGCACTATATTTCTATTTTGGTATAAATACAACATTGGTCACTTTAGGAATAAGATTAGCGGTATTACCGTTTAATGCCTTTATTATCATCTATATCACTAAAGATCTATACCAGAGATTACAAGTAATCATACCAGAGTATTTAATCATTAAAACTTAGAATAATACGCAATTAATTGCGTATTATTTTTTTGTTTGAGTATATCTTTCATGTATAATGGAAGTGGTGATTATATGATTAAAATAATTGGTGCAGGACTTGCTGGTGTTGAAGCAGCTTATTTCCTAGCAAACCATGGTATTAAAGTTAAACTATATGAAATGAGACCTAAAAAAATGACTCCTGCTCACACAAGTGGTCGTTTTGCTGAACTTGTATGTTCTAATTCACTTAGATCTAATGATTTGAGTGTTGCAGTTGGGTTATTAAAAGAAGAAATGCGAATGCTTGGATCATTAGTGATTGAAGCTGCTGAACATGCTTCTGTACCTGCTGGTTCAAGTCTTGCAGTGGATAGGGAAATTTTTTCTTCATATATTGAAGATAAAATTAAAAACCATCCTAATATTGAAGTTATTTATGATGAGGTTACAACTGTAGATGTAGATACATATACTATGGTGTGTGCAGGACCACTAGCAAGCGATCTACTTGCAACACACTTACAAGAACTATTTCATCAAGAACATCTTCATTTTTTTGATGCGGTTGCTCCAATCATAGAAAAAGATTCTATCAATATGGATATTGCATACTTAAAAAGTAGATATGACAAAGGTGAAGCTGCTTATATCAATTGTCCAATGAACAAAGATGAATATGACCGCTTTTATGAAGCACTTACTCAATCAGATAAAGTCATTCCTAAAAACTTTGAAAATAATGTCTTTGAGGGATGCATGCCAGTTGAAGTAATGGCTTCTAGAGGAAAAGAAACACTTCTTTATGGACCTTTAAAACCTGTTGGTCTAGAAGTCGAAGGAAGGGAAAGACCATATGCAGTTGTTCAATTAAGACAAGATGATGCTAAACAGACAATGTATAACATTGTTGGATTTCAAACACATATGACTTGGCCAGAACAAAAGAAAGTGATTCAGATGATTCCAGGATTGGAACATGCAAATATTTTAAGATATGGTGTCATGCATAGAAACACATATTTAGAAAGTCCCCATATCCTAAATGATAGTTATCAATCTAAAGCGTATCCTAAATTATTTATTGCTGGACAAATCAGTGGTGTTGAAGGTTATGTTGAGAGTGCTGCATCAGGTTTAAATGCTGCCATTCAATTAACTTCGCTTATAGAACGAAATAAGTTGTGCCCATTTTCAGATCTTACAATGATAGGGGCTATGGCATCATATATTTCAACGCCAAATCAATCATTTGTTCCAATGAATGCGAATTTTGGAATTTTACCAGAATTAGGTATGAAACATCCTAAAAAGATGAGAAAATCGCTATATGCAGAAAGAGCACTTCTTAATATAAAATCATTTAAGGAGATGAATCCATGGATATAAAAGAACGATTTCAATCCTTTTTAAATGATCAGAAACATTATGCTTCAAATACAGTTTTAAGCTATATGAAAGATATTGAAGATTTTGAATCCTTTATTAAAAATGAAGAACTTGCAGAAGATTTATTAAGTGTTACAAGAGAAAGACTTGCAAGACATTTTCTATCCCATATGGATCAAATAGGGTTAAGTCGCAAAACGATTGCGAGAAAAATATCAGCATTAAGAACCTTCTATGATTTTTTATTAAGTGAAGGAGAAATTGATGTGAATGTATTTACTCAAGTAGAAATTCCAAAAATTCCTAAGAAACTTCCAGTAATCATTCATGATGATGAATTAAAAAGACTTTTTGAATCAATTGATCAAAGTACATCCTTAGGGTATAGAAATTACTTAATGTTAGATTTATTATTTAGTTGTGGACTTAGAGCAAGTGAACTTATAGATATGGATATAAGAGATTTACAATTAGTTCAATCACAAATCTTGATTCACGGAAAAGGTTCTAAAGATCGCTTTGTCCCACTTCATGAAGATTTAGTCGATGAGATTAAACATTATTTAACTTATATCAGACCTAAATTGCTTGCAAAAGGCCATGATACCTCAACAACACATATATTTATTAATTATAAAGGTGGGACCTTAACTGTTAGAGGATTACAATTAGTTTTAAAAAAACTTATTGAGAACTCTGGTGATGTATACAAAATCCACCCACACATGATTAGACATGCGTTTGCAACAACGTTACTTGATCATGGTGCAGATTTAAGAGTGGTCCAAGAGTTATTAGGTCATGAACATTTGAAATCGACTCAAATCTATACGCATGTTTCAAAAGAAAAAATTAAAGAGACATACAAAAATACGCACCCTAGGATGATTAAAAAATGAATTTATTAGGACAACCTATCATTGAAGAAGGTATTTCATATCAAACTAATATTAAGTTAAGAGAAACGGTACGGGCTATCCTTTTAAATGAAAAAAATGAAGTTGGTTTATTATATTCCACTCTATTTAATGATTACACTTTTCCAGGTGGCGGAATCAAAGATGGTGAAGCACATAAAACGGCTTTAGAAAGAGAATTAAAAGAAGAACTTGGAGCAAATCAGGTTGAGATTTTAAATGCGTTTGGATATACTGAAGAAATTAAATATGGACTTCATGATTCTAAAGATGTTTATGTACAAAAATCATATTATTATTTATGTCGTATCAAACAAATTGAAACCCCACAATATGTCGGTAGAGAGATTTATCAAGGACTCTCTTTCACATATGAAAAAATTGACGATGTGATTTTAAAAAATCAAAGGGCACTTCAAGACGCAAGTCATCAAAAAGAAGGACTTAAGACAACCCTGCATCGTGAGATATTAGTATTAAATAAAATTAAGGAGATCATCAATGAGAAAATTTGAAGTTGTTAGTAAATATCAAGAACAAGGTGTTCAAATTCCTAAAAGACAAACTGAGCACAGCGCTGGTTATGATTTAGCAAGCATTGAAGAAATAGTCATCCAACCAGGAGAAATAAAAATGATTCCAACAGGATTAAAAGTTGAACTTCCTGGAGATGAAGCACTTTTTGTTTTTCCAAGATCTTCACTTGGCATTAAAAAACAATTAATGATGAGCAATAGCGTAGGTGTTGTTGATGCGGATTACTACAATAATCCAAATAATGAAGGTCACATCATGGTCCCATTATTTAATTTTGGCAATCAAGTAACAACCATTGAAAAAGGTGAAAGAGTTGCTCAAGGCATATTTATGACATATAAAAAAACTGAAGATGATGATACAGAGGGTATCTTAAGAGTCGGTGGTTTCGGAAGTAGTGGCCATAAATAATCATAAAAATAGTGCATTTCTACTTGCAAATACCCCATAAATATGATATATTTATTAAGGCTAATAAAATACACATGCCAATAAGTTAAATGTTCAAGTGCCCATGTGGTGGACATGTATCTTATGGCAGAGGTAAAAACAAAAAAGGAGAATTAATTTTATGGCAGTCGTTTCAATGAAACAATTATTAGAGTCTGGTGTGCACTTTGGTCATGCAACACGTCGTTGGAATCCTAAAATGGCACCTTACATTTTCACAGCTAGAAATGGCATCTACATTATCGATTTAAAGAAAACAGCTGAAGAAATCGAAAAAGCTTATGCGGCTTTATTAGAAATCGTTAAAGATGGCGGTAAAATCTTATTTATCGGTACAAAAAAACAAGCTCAAGAAGCAGTTAAAGAAGAAGCTATCCGTACAGGTCAATACTATGTTGATCAAAGATGGTTAGGTGGAACATTAACAAACTTCAAGACTATTCGTCGTAGAATCAAGAGATTACATGATTTATACAAATTAGAAGAAGACGGAACATTTGAAAAATTACCTAAGAAAGAAGTGCTTCAATTAAAAAATGAAAGAGCACGTCTTGAAAAATTCTTAGGTGGTATTAAAGACATGAAGAAAGTTCCAGAAGCAATCTTCATCGTTGATCCACGTAAAGAAAGAAATGCAATTTTAGAAGCACGTAAATTAGGTATTGCAGTATTTGGTATCGTTGATACTAACTGTGATCCAGATGATGTTGATTACATTATCCCAGCAAATGATGATGCAATCCGTGCAGTTAAACTAATCGCTTCAGTTATGGGTAATGCTGTTATTGAAGGTCAAGGTGGCGTTGTTGAAAAAATCGATGACGAAGTTGCTGCTCAAGTAACACCTAGAGCTCCAAAAGAAAACAAAAAACCAGTTGTTGAAGAACAAGATGAAGTAGAAGAAGAAACAGAATCAGTAGAAGTTGCAGAAGATGCTTTGGATTTTGATAACATGACAGTTTCAGAATTAAAGGCTATTGCTAAAGATCGTGGAATATCAGGATATTCAACCCTTAAAAAAGCAGAACTTATTGATGTACTAAAATAATGCAATAAGGGGATTATGTCCCCTTATTTTTTACAAATAAAACCCGTTAATGGAGGAAGAATAAAATGGAAGTAACAGTACAATTAATCAAACAATTAAGAGAAAAAACTGGCGCTGGAATGTTAGATTGCAAAAAAGCTTTAGAAGAATCTGGTGCTGATATTGATAAAGCAATTGACTACCTAAGAGAAAAAGGTATTTCAAAAGCTGCTAAAAAAGCTGATAGAATTGCAGCAGAAGGTTTATGTAATATTGTCGTAGATGGAAATGAAGCAGTTATATTTGAAGTCAATTCAGAAACTGACTTTGTTGCTAAAAACCAACAATTCTTAGATTTATTAAACACAGTAGGACAAACAATTAGTGCTTCAGGTGCAACAAACACTGAAGAAGCTTTCAAAGCAGAACTTAATGGTGTCACTGTTGAAAAAATGCTTATTGATGCAACTGCTACAATCGGAGAAAAAATCTCTTTACGTAGAGTTTCAAGAGTTGTTAAAGAAGATCAACAAGGTTTTGGTGCATATCTACACATGGGTGGTAGAATTGCAGTATTAACAGTAGTTGAAACTGAAGATCAAGAAGTTGCTAAAGATGTTGCAATGCATGTTGCAGCAAACAGACCTCAATACTTAGATCGTTCACAAGTTGATCAACAAACATTAGATCATGAAAAACATGTATTAACTCAACAAGCATTAGAAGAAGGCAAACCAGCAAATATCGTTGAAAAAATGGTTGTTGGTCGTTTAAATAAATTCTTACAAGATGTATGTTTAGTGGATCAACCATTTGTTAAAGATCCAGATCAAACAGTTGCACAATACTTAAAATCTAAAAACAATAAAGTCTTATCATTTACTCGCTTAGAAGTAGGCGAAGGTATTGAAAAGAAAGAAGAAGATTTTGCAGCAGAAGTTGCAGCACAAGTTCGTAAATAAATAAATAAAACAATATAAAGGGAGTGGCAGTCAATGTATAAAAGAGTCATTTTAAAATTGAGTGGAGAAGCTTTAAAAGGTGATGGGTCTTATGGTATTCATCCAATTACTGTGAAAAAAATTGCCACTGAAATCAAGGAATTACAACAATTAGGGGTCGAAGTTGGCATCGTTGTCGGTGCTGGTAACTTATGGCGTGGAAAAATTGGTGAAGAACTTGGTATGGATAGAGCACAAGCTGATTACATGGGCATGCTTGGTACCATCATGAACGGTCTTGCATTGCAAGATGCGTTAGAATCTATTGATGTACCATCGAGAGTCATGACAGTGTTACCTGTGAGTGCTGTAGCTGAACCTTATATTAGAAGAAGAGCATTAAGACATTTTGAGAAGGGAAGAGTTCTTATTTTCTCAGGAGGAACAGGATCTCCATTTTTCTCAACAGATACTGCAGCTGCACTACGTGCTGCAGAACTCAATTGTGAAATTATTTTAATGGCTAAAAATGGTGTCGAAGGTGTTTATAATAAAGACCCTAGAAAATTTGATGATGCTGTTAAATTTGATAAGATTTCACAAAAAGAAGTATTAAAACAAAATTTACAAGTCATGGATCAAACTGCTGCATCTATTTGTACAGAAAACAAAATTAATATGATTGTATTCAATATGAATAAATCTGGAAATATTAAAAGAGCTGTATTAGAAGAACCTATTGGCACAGTTGTTACATGGGAGGAATAAAACATGAATGAACAAGCTGATATGCTATTAATGGAAATTGAAGAAAATATGGAAAAAACGATTGAGGCATTGGATAGAGAATTTGCTGCAGTGAGAACTGGTCGTGCAAATCCTTCATTACTCGATCACGTTAATGTTGATTATTATGGTGCACCATCACCAATTAAACAGATTTCATCTGTGTCAGTTGTTGAAGGAAACCAATTATACATTAAGCCATATGATAAATCTATTTTAAAACAAATTGAAACAGCAATTTACGCATCTGATCTTGGATTAAATCCACTTAATGATGGTAATGGTATTCGCTTAATCCTACCTCAACCAACAGAAGAAAGACGTAGAGAATTGGTTAAAGAAGTTGATAAATTAGGTGAACAAGCTAAAGTCGGTATTAGAAATATCCGTCATCACGGAAATGATCATGTTAAGAAACTAGGGTTACCAGAAGATGATGAAAAAGGATATCTTGAAGATGTTCAAGAATTAACTAACAAGTACGTTAAAAAAATCGATGAACAAATCAAGGAAAAAGGAAACGAATTATTAAAAATGTAGAAAAGGCATTCGTGCCTTTTTTTTATGAAATAAGTGAAATTATTAAAATATTTTTAATCTTATTATAAATAGGTTATAATAAGATAAGGTGATTAATAGTGAAAATAACAAACATTCCAAAACATGTTGCAATCATTTTAGATGGCAATGGTAGATGGGCAAAAAAGAGAAAACAACCAAGATCTTTTGGTCATTATATGGGTGGTAGAAACTTATTCAAAATAGCAAATATTGCGAATGATTTTGGCATTAAAAAACTTAGCGTTTATGCATTTAGTACTGAAAACTGGAAACGACCTAAAGATGAGGTTGATTATTTAATGAGTTTCCCAGTTGAATATTATCAAAAAAATATGAATCGCATTGGTGAGTTAAAGTTTAAGATTGAAGTTTCTGGTAGAAAAGATAGATTGCCTCAATCATTACTAAATGTCATTGAAGATATTACAATTAAAACGAAAGACAATCCTGGACTTACTTTAAATATATGTCTTGATTACGGATCATATGATGAGATTTTAAATGCAATCAATCAAAGTGAAAAGCCAGTAACTCAAGCATCATTAGAATCTCATTTAATGGTGAGTGAACCCGTTGATTTATTGATAAGAACCAGTGGAGAACAACGTATTTCCAACTTTTTATTATGGCAAATCGCGTATGCTGAATTTTATTTTGCAAAAGTACATTGGCCATCATTTAATAAACGACAATTTGAAAAGGCACTCTACAGTTATCAAAAACGTAACCGTAGATTTGGAGGACTTAAATGAAAAAAAGAATTATCACTAGTTTTTTCTTAATTTTAATATTAGCTCCTGTGTTTTTTGTGCCATTTAACACAAACACACAAGCATTCTATTATTCATTTATTGTCTTTATGATTTTATTTGTGATCACAGGATCACAAGAAATGATTAGAATGTATGAAACCAATAAAAAATTTGGTAAACTTCCTAAAATTGGAATTACATTATTGACACTTGCGACATTTTTATCCATGAGTGGTTTAAGTACTTCACTTGTACAATCACCTCTTGCAATTAATGACGTTTTAAGAATCACGATACCAATAATTACATTAATACTATTTAGTTTCCTAGTATTTTTTAAAGATTTTAATGGCATAGATGTTGGAAAAGCACTAACAATTATCTTTTATCTTGGACTTGGATCATCATCTATTGTTATTCTTAGATTTTTAGGGATTAGATTTATCATTTATTTGTTTTTAATCACTATGGTGACTGATGTATTTGCATATCTCTTTGGTATGAAATACGGAAAACATAAAATGGTTCCACATATCAGTCCTAAAAAATCATGGGAAGGTGCGATTGCTGGAACAGTGATAGCAACCATTATTGGATCACTTTATGCTTTATTTTATGGTCGAGTATTTGTTGCAGGTACAGCGTTTGGAGATTTTTTTAATAGTGAAGGTTATATTACACTTTTACAAAATTTCACAGCGATTGGTGATTCATCTATTTGGTTACAAGCACTTATTATTGTGCCACTTACATTATTAGGTAGTATTTTTGGTCAAATCGGTGACTTAGTAGCATCAAGATTGAAACGTACATATGGTATTAAAGATTTTGGTAGAATATTACCTGGACATGGTGGAATTTTAGACAGATTTGATTCTACATTGTTTGTTGCGATGTTATTAACATCTATTTTCTTAGTATTATACGAATTAGCTCCAGTCGTTATATAGGGGGATTTTATGAAAAATATATATATATTAGGTGCTGCTGGATCAATTGGAGTGCAAACACTTGATATTTTATCCAAACAAAAAGATACGTTTAAATTGATTGGGATTTCACTTGGATCTAACGATCAAAAAAACGATAAAATATTAACAGAATTCAATGTAGAAATTGCTTCATTAAGAAGTGAAGCTAAAAAAGCATATTATCAAAAAAAATATCCTGATACAACATTTGTTGTTGGGGATGAAGGATTATTAAAAATAGCTAAATATCCCAAACCTGGTATTTTGGTCAATGCGCTATCTGGATCTGCAGGATTAGCACCAACCATAGAAGCGATTAAACAGAAAAAAGATATTGCACTTGCTAATAAAGAAACATTAGTCATGGCTGGTGATATTGTTAATCAATATGCTAAAGATTATGGCGTTCATATATTACCTGTTGATAGTGAACATGCAGCCATTTGGCAGACTATTGATCATGAAAAATTAGAAGATATTAAAAAAATAGTAATTACAGCATCTGGTGGATCATTTAGAAATTTAAATAGAGACCAATTGATTGAAGTCAGTGTTGAAGACGCTTTGAATCATCCGAATTGGCATATGGGACCTAAAGTCACCATAGATAGTGCAACCATGATGAATAAAGGATTAGAAGTCATAGAAGCACATCATTTATTTCATTTACCCTATGATCAAATCGAAACCATTTTGCACGAAGAAAGCATTGTTCATGGTTTAACTTATTTTAAAGATGGAACCATTAAAGCAAGTTTAGGATTAAATGATATGCGTATTCCTATCGGATATGCACTCAATTATCCAAAAAGAATGGATTATGACGCACCACTTATACTTACCAATATGCATTTTAAACCAATGGATTTTGAAAGATTTCCACTTCTAGAACTAGCATATGAAGTTGGTCAAAAAGGTGGGTTATTGCCAACAGTGATGAATGCGGCAAATGAAGCTGCTGTAAAATTGTTTTTAGACCATAAAATTACTTTTTTAGGTATCGAAGAGATCGTGACTAGAACTGTAAGACAATTTAAAAACATTTTAGAACCAACACTAGATCAAATACTTAGTACAGATAAAGAAATTCAAGAGCAAATTTTGGATTTTTATGAAAAGAGGTAAATTATGACATTATTAATCAACGTCCTTGTATTTATATTTGTCCTTGGAATTATCATATTAATTCATGAAGGTGGACATTTTTACTTTGCTAAAAAAGCAGGCATTTTATGCCATGAATTTGCGATTGGTATGGGACCAGTGATTTATCAAAAATCAGATGGTGAAACTCAATATTCAATTCGAGCAATCCCTATTGGTGGATATGTTTCTATGGCAGGTGAAAGTGTTAGCGATGCCATGTTTAGAGTAGGAGAAACCATAGGACTCATTTTAGATGAATACAAAAAAGTCAAAGAAATCGTTTTGTATGAAGGTGGCACTTATGATGTGATAGGTGTTGTTAAATCCTTTGACATGTATGGAAAAAATCTAACCCCTTTATATATAGAAATAGAAACACAATCTGGTGTTGAACGTTTTGAAGTATATCGAAACGCTATTTATCGATTAAAACAAAATAAAACCATGTGGGTCACTCCAGAAGAAAGAAGTTTTGAAGCTAAATCATTATGGCAAAGATTTATCACGATTTTTGGTGGGCCACTCATGAACTTCATATTAGCATTTGTGCTTTTCTTTATTATTGGTTTCTTTATTCAACAACCCAATTATGATTCTAATCAAATCGGGGAAGTGGCAAATGATACACTTGCATCAGAATTATCACTACAACCAGGTGATTTGATTGTTGCTATTAATGGAACAAGTATTGGTTCTTGGTATGATTTATCTCAAACAATGTCTACAAATGATTCTACTATGATTGATATCACGATCGATAGAGATGGAACATTAACTGCATATCAAGATGTAAATACTACTGTCTTTATTCAAAGTGCTGGTATCTCAAATGATCGTTCTACTGATTTAGCTGTCATTGGAGCTAGTAGTGGTAGAGCAAGCGTTGCAGGACTTCAAAGTGGAGATTTGATCACTAAAATTGATCAAACTGATATTTCAAACTGGGATGACATCATCCAATTCTTTAAAGCCTACACAACTGGTGGACAAATAAAAGTAACTTATGAGAGAGATGGTATCTCAGATACTGCGACATATGATTTAATTTCAGAAAGTGATCTAGTTGCACTTGGAACACAAAATATTGTTTTTCAAATCGGTGTCAGTGCATCAGGAACGTTTAATTTTGGATATTCCTTATTATATGCACCAAGACAATTTGCAGCTAATGTGTCTGAAGTATTTACAACCATTGGTTTATTATTTGGAGCAGGAGATTCAAGTTTAGGCGTATCAGACTTATCTGGTCCAGTTGGTATTTTCCAATTAGTAAGTAATGTGAGAGAAAATGGTTTTGTCTCATTAGTTGTGTTTATCGGATTTTTAAGCATTAATATTGGATTACTTAATTTAATGCCTATTCCAGCATTAGATGGAGGAAGACTTGTATTTTTAGGTGTAGAAGCAATTACAGGTAAACCTGTAAATAAAAAATTTGAGAATACACTTAATCTTATAATGTTCTTTGTTCTTATTGGATTTATCATATTTGTAACATTTAATGACATTTTAAGATTCTAAAAAAGCCTTAATTTCTGATAAAATATTATATATTTTAGAAACTACTTGTGCAACTTTTCATTAAGTTGAAAAAAGTAGTTTTTTTATAAACAAAAACATTGACTTTAGTAGAATAATAAGATAGAATATAAAAGGTTGCCACCACTTCAGATGTATGTGAATATAGAATGAAAAAAAGTTTCGTTTTATTGTTGACTTTATCTCATGTGGATGGTATCATAATAAAGCACGCGAAATGAAGTGTGCCGGAATTGGTCTTTGAAAACTGAATGATGATGAGCGAATCAAAGAAATAAAAAGAGCTATAACAAACAAAACAAAAACATAAATTTTTTGGAGAGTTTGATCCTGGCTCAGGATGAACGCTGGCGGCGTGCCTA
>JBFWMH010000021.1:0-25193 GCA_050251655.1 Acholeplasmataceae bacterium | reverse complement strand
AATGATCGCCTTTTTCTAAATCAATTTGTGTCGTTCCTGTTTCACCATCATCTTGTTGTCCTATCTCATGATTAGTTGATATCGTAACTGTTACAGGATCGTTAGCAATAAAATAACAACCTTTTAATGCTTCTTCATTGTTATTAACAAATGCTTTAGCAAGTGCTAATAATGTTGCAGTAGTTGTATCACTTTCGATATTGCCTACTTTTTTCTTTGTATTTAATATTGCATCTGGTAGTAATGAATATAAAAACTTACCACCGCTTAATAGACCATCAATTGCTTGAACATGAGATTTTACATAGCGTAACTTCTCATCACCTGCAAATGTCGAACCATCCGTTTGTCTTAACTCAACTATAACTGCGTTGCCCATAGTTAATCACTCTTCTTTCCATACTTCTTATTAGCTTCATCTTTAATCATATAAAATACGTTTACTTGTCCATCATTTACTGTTTGCAACACTTTAAGATGATTTTCATAGATGTTTAAAATATTTTCATAAGACTTTAACAATTCTTGATATTTAAATGCCACTTCATTCATTGTTTTTTTGAGATTATCATTTTCTTTGATGACATCTCCTGATGGAAGTGCAGCAATTTTTTTATTTAGTTCTTTAATCTCACCATTAAGATCATTGATAGTTGTGTCTTTATGTTCAATTGCTAAAATCGCATTTCTATACTCGCTAACAATCTCTTTTTTTGTTAACTTCATTTTTGATTCATTGAAATTTTGTTCCATATATTTCTCCTTAAATTGTTATTACTTTACTAACAATAAATGCAGCACTACCGCTAATCATTGCTTTACCATCTGCTTCTTCAACTGAGTCATAGACATTTAAACTAATATTGTCTAAATCAGATTGATCTGCCTTTGCTGCTAACTCTTGATTGACTTCATCAATAACTTCATTTAATCTTTCTAACGTTTTTGTGGTTGGCCCATACATTCTTTTTTTAATTTGATCTGGACTATATCCACGTGCTGAAGGACTATCTGGAAGTGTTTTTGTTGATACTTTCTCTATGTTTTGTATCTCAGTTTGTGTAATTTTATTGACTGCCATAGATATCACCTAATTCCTTTATTTACTTGATTAATCTTATAGAACAATGTAAATGAATTGATAACTGCTGAAGTTGGTGATTCGCTACCAAACTTAATAATGATAAAGTTAAAATCTTTTTCCTTAACTTTCTTTGTATAACTTGATGCAATTGCTGTTAAGAATGTGAAATTGTTAAAATCTATATCATCAAATGTAAAGTCTTTATAGTTTAAGCTTTGGATATTAGATGATATGTTTCTTGTATCATATCCAAACTTAATTTCACCTGTTGTCGATGCATCCGCACTGATTGTCATTGATAATAGTGTTTTACTATACATATTAGTTCCTAAATCAAATATAGGGCTATATCTTGACATGACTACTGATTCATGAACAATAATTGTAAATGTAATTGGATCAAGTGAATAGCTTACAAGTGTAACAGGGCTTCCGTTTTCATATGTTTTAAGTTGAAATTGTGAATTTTCAGCATCTAAATTTGTAACATACATTTTTACATCATATAGATTTCTTAATATATTAAACTGACCTGTTGGACTTACTAAACTTCCTGATGCATCTTTTAATGCAAATGTTTCTTGATCTAAATTGTAAATATAATATGGTATTTCTTCTGTTAGGTTGCTTGAAATATCTTTAATATATACTTCATCACCTTCAGTGAAAATCGTTTCTACATCAAATAATGCAGTGATTAAACCATCAGTAACGCTAAATTGAATTGATGATAATAACTGTTGATAGCAATCAGCATATATTTCATCGTTTTCTTTGACTTCAATTGCTTGGTTATATACTAAGTAATTACCATCGACAACCAAAGTAACATCGCCTTCACTAGCTTTAATGAGTGTTCTATCACTAAACTCATCATCAAACTTACAAATTCTACCTTCATCAGTTCCAAACCATAACTCATTATCAATGATGATCCATGCTGTAACAGGTATGTTATTCCAGAAGTAAAACTCATAATTGAATGTATCGCTCATGTTGCTTGATGTTCTAAATCTTGCATCTGCTACATATACATTCCCATTGACTGCTAAAAAGTAATAGTTATCATAAACAATCGCAATGCCTTTTGATATGTCTTCTTCTAATAACTTCTTATTAACATACAAAGAACGCTCTTTTACGTGTCTTTCAGCAATAGATACATTACTACCTAAAGCAACAGCGTAAACGCCTTGATTTGATAAGAATAAATGATCTCCTGCTAAATTACCAATGGATCGTGCTGCATCACAACCTATATTAGAATCAATTGCACTATTATAGAGTGTATATTCTGTTTCATAAGTTGTTTGACTTCCTGATAGTTCCATTGTTCTAAAGTATAATCTACTCTCATAAACCTTACTGTCTTTATAAATCACAAGAGATGTATCAGATAATCTGTCATATCCTAAAATGTCGTTTTCTTCATTTCCTAATACATTGGTTTGATTATCTGGAAAGTATTCAAAATCATATGCTTTAGAAAAAAACTCCTTGCCTTTATATGCTAAAAATAATTGATTGGTTGTTCCGTTTACTCCAAACACGATACCACATGAAGCATTTTCAATACCACTTCGATCAATGACATCTGATGTTTCAAATGTTACTGTGATATTATCAGCACCTTGAATTGGTGGTGTTGTATCTTCATATAGTTTTATTTTTTGATAATTACCATACAATACCGCTGAACTGTCTTGCTTTAATATCCAAAAGGATAAAGCGCCTGTTGCATCTTCATATGATAAACCAAGTGATCCATCGTTGTTATTCCATAGAATGTAGTTAGCTTCATATAATCCATTGATATCATCAGCATCAGGATTTGTAAGCGTTCCATCATTGATAGTGATTTTATTGACTGTGTTCTTATAGTCATCAAAATCTATGAGTGAAGTTTTTTCCCAATAGTAAACAGTTTTAAAACCTTTATTTACTTTGATGATTTCACCTTTAGCATTACCTAAGATGATTGATGTTTCATTGACATCAAATAAATAATGCTCTAATCCTAATTGATCTGGATATGATGTTAATTGTTCTGTAACTAATTCACTGCCATTCCATCGTTCAATATCCACTAATACTTGACTGACAACATCATCAGTTCTGATTCCACTATCTAATAACCATGTAAGATAAGTTGAATTTCTACCTAACAATGTATTTTTACGTTTAATCGATAATAAGTTAACAGGATCAAGCGATGCTGGTGTAGTTACACCTGAATCTTCATCATCAATTGAAATTGTTGTTGTTGGTATTGTCGCATGATTTCTTACTTCATCAATGACATAGATAGGATTATTGCTTGAATCTACACCATTTTGATATAACATGAGATATTTTCCTAAACCCACAATATAAACCTTAGAATTCATGACAAAGAAGCTTATTTGTTCGTTTGGTCTTTCATCTATCGTATATAAAGTTGTGTAAGACATATCATCGTTTAATTTGTATATTTTATTTCCTGCTCTAACGATTGTGAAGTTTGTATATCTAAATAATCCATTGATTTTCTTATCTATAAACTTAACTTGCTCAATCCATCCATTTCTTTTTTTAAGTGTTCCATAGTCAGATAAGAAGTTAACACCACTTACTGCTCTTCTTGGATCAACCTTTAATGGACTTGTTGTGAAGTCAACGCCTAAAAACTCTTGTATAGTAAATGATTTTCGTTCTTTAATATCCATATACATCTTTCACTTTCGTTTGGACTATTTCTTCTTCAACGTATAAGTTAGATAAGTAATATTCAAATAATTGTCTTGATTGTGCAGCAACACTAGGTTCATCTTCTTCATAAAGTTCACCTTTAATCCAATATGGTATGATTCTTGCTAATTCATCATCAATTGTTAAATCTTCTGTGTCAGCAAGATCATCTATAAATGGAAGTTTTTCTAAATAAATCAACTTATATGTTCCTGCTTCTTGCATGTTTTGAATAATAAGTGTTCTTCCTTCAAGTTCATACTCAAAGTTTCTTATAACATTTCCATACAAATCACGCCAAACAATTCTTACTATTTTATCAACTGATGCAAACGCTTCATCATCAAGATCATATTCAAGATTGAAATCTTCATCTACATCTGGATCAAATTCTAATGTTAATGACTTTTTTGGTTGTTTAGCTAAACTTCTTAATCTATCAAAGCAACGATTGATACTTCCATTCATGGCCTTTAAATAAGTTCCATAATTATCATCAGTAGTTAACGTTTCTAAATCATCTACTTCATAATCTTGGTTGTATCCTGCAAACATCAATCTTAGTGCTTCTATTTTAATTTTTCCTAAAATCATATCAATCGCTCCTTTAATAAAAAGGCAACCTAAAAAGATTGCCTTATTTTAATTAATTTTATGGATGTGAAATTACTGCTACTTTTAATGTTGCAGGACCTGTGAAGACAATTTTACCTTTGTCTGCACCACTAACATTCTTAAAGAATCCACTTTCAATAGGAATGAATTTAATACTTGATGCTGCAATAGCATATGAGAAATCAGCAACAGCTTGAACGCCATTACCTTTCTTAATTACTAATGTGCCTTCAGATGCAGCAGTATTTTGAACAACGATCATTGAATCAATGTCTCTTGCATCAAATACGACTTCGCCACCATCTGTTCCATCTAATGCTACTAATGTAACATCCCCTAATTCGTTATAACCACTAGGTTTCTTAACTTCAATTACTGCTCTAGCCATGTTTTACCCCTTCCTATAATGCAGCTGCATCATATTTAACGTTTAATACCATAAATTCTTTTGGATAAAGAATCTTAGCATCGAACAATGTCAAACCCTTTAAAGCATCTTCAAAAGTGCCATCAGGTCTTTCTGCTTCAGTTTTACTCATTGGATGAGCATAACCAACAGCTCTTTTAGTGAATACAGGAATTAAATCAATTTGTGAAGTTGTATTTTTAGTTCCAGAGTATTTAACATGGTTAGATTCTAACAATGTAACATCTGAATAACGACCAACAAATCCTTTTTTAATCATTTCACTATTATTAGTATCAAGATCACGATAAGCTTGAAGAACCAACTTAATAAATCTTGGAGTTCCAACAACTCTTAAATCGCTTGGGCTGATACCATCTTCTTTTGCTTTTTGAATTAAGTTGTCAAGTTTAAGTAATACATTATCTTTAGTTAATGCTGGTTCTGATCCAGATGCATTAACAAGTTGTGCTTCTTTCTTGTTTACTAATCCTGCAACATAATCATCAATTTCTTCTGCCATTTTACGTGCAGCGTTTGTTCTACCTTGAGCAACAATTCCGCCACCTTCAGCAGATTCTTCTTTATCAATATCGCCAACACCAAAGTAGAAAGTTCTAACTTGATTGACTTGCATGATAAGAGATGTATCTTCTAACTCTTCAATAGTTCCAGCACTTAACAACCCTGTCTTTTTCGATGGAGTTGAAATTGTTGGATAACCAATTGACTTAAACACAATACTTTGACCTAATTTTGAAACTTCACCATCATGTGCTCTTGAGCAAAGAGGTGCGAAAATTAAATTATCTTCTAGGTCTTTAAGATAATTAGCAGCAAACACTGTTGGTTTAAAATTTGCATAACTCATAATAACCTATCTCCTTTTATTTTTTATTTTTTCTGATGTGATCCAATGATTTGTTGACCTTTTCTAAGTTTTTGGAGATTTCTTGTTGGCTCATAGCATCTATTTCATCTTCTGTATAGAATTCACCTACTGTTGAACCTGCACCATTCGTAAGACTTCCTGGTGTTGACAATTTTCTTAATCTTTCAAGTTCTTTCTTTTCATCTTCTGTGATTTTAGATTGATACTTTCCTACGATCTTAGTAAAGTCATTGTAGAGATTTTCAAGACTTTGACCTTGTTTGCCACGAATGAATAATGCGAAATCACTATCAGATTTTAACAACTCTTCTAGATTTACATCTGGGTGTGCTGTAACAAAGTCTGTGAGTTCTTTAGTCATGCGATCTTGTTCGGCTTTTTCTTTTTGTTCGCGATTATACTTTTCACGGTTATACTTTTTCAAATATTCAGGATAATCCTTAATTGGATCGCCACCATCTTTTTCAATTTTCTTCATCATGAGATATTCATCAACATCATCTTTTGAATCAATTGGTTTATCGGTGAAAGGATTTGTTCCTACCGCTTCCTTGACTGCATCAATACGTGCATTGTCAATTTCTTCTTGTCTTTCGCGTTCTCTACGAATTCTTGCTTGCTCTTTATTAATAGCATCTTGTTTAGCCTTATCTTCGGCATCTTTTAATGCTGCTTGTTCAGCTGCAAGCTCTTCTGGTGTTTTGGTTTGACCAGCGACATCATCACCATCATTTTTTTTCGCTGTATCATTTGGATCATCTCCAAATAACTGAATCATTAATTTTTCCATGTTTTACTCCTTGATTTTTGCGCGTTCTATGCGAATTTATAATTACCCTTGCGGATGATTAACTATAATGTTGTTTTTTGCTGACTTGCTAATGTTTCTTCAGCAAATTTAGATGCTTCTGATAAGATTTGTCCTCTTTCAGCATCCTTTTGCTTAATCATTTCATCAGCTGTTGCCATTGCTTCAATAAACTTACTTTGTATCTCAAGCAATGATGCCCTTAAATTGTTATTATCATTGACAATTGTCTTAGCATCATCGATGACTTTTGATTGTTCTGTGATGACTTGTGCTGCTTGTAGCAATTGTTCTTTTTGTTTTTGCACTTGTTGCGATAATATAACAACTTGTTGTTGACTAGCTAATTTGCGTTTTTTAATGAGTTCTGCTTTATTTGGCAATAACTTGTCTGGTGCTAATTCAATAAACTCATCGACTGATATTGCACCTTTTTCTAATAGTTGTTGATATATTGATAATTCAGATAATTCACTATATGCTGTTCCTTGTCCTGCAATAGCAACTACATCATATTTATGTCCATATGTATCTTCTGGCTTAAATGTCTTCTTTACTTTTTGATTTGTATATACATTAGGATCGTTTTTATCTTGAACGATTTCATCTGTTTGAAAATCGGTTTGATCATAGAAGAATCTAAAGAAACACATCAAGACAAGTGCTTGTTTTTCTTTAACAGCCCAAAATCTTTGTTTATATTCTTCCATTGGTTGCAATGATTGAGCTTGTAATGCAGCAATTGCAGTTCCACTCATATTACCGCTAATAGTTTCACCACTCATAACTTCAGTAGCACCTGTAACAGTTCTAAGGTTATCCATCAATATGTTTGCAAAATTCATGTTATCTGATGGTATATTGTTAACAGGTTTCTTTTCAATACCTTTTTGTCCAGGTGGCAAGTGATCAGTGATAATCTCACCAGGTGAATTTGTTATTTCTGATTTCAATGCACCAGGTTTAACAATCCATCCATCAAGTCCTTGAGTTCTTAATGCATTACCTTGATATGCAAATGATCTATTGATTAAATCTTGATTTGGTAATTGTTCTTCTACCTCACTGATGCCATAAATAGATTTATCTCTTTCTTCCCAATTACCTACAACGATTGGATAAAGATTAAACTTATGAGGATTTTCTATCTTATTTGTTGGTTTTGATGCCGTTGCTGTGTCTGCTTCATCTGGTTTATCAGATGTTGTTCTTTTTCTAAAATTAAGTGGTGTAGCTTCTTGAACGATATAGTCTTTTGTTGCCTTCATGAAATATACTTCACCATCTACTTTGAAATACTTAGTAAGTAATGTTACATATTTCGTTCCTTCTTGTTCTATTTCGTTATATGAAGAATCAAGCGTATCTTCTGATATTTGTAAATCGTTATTTGCCATTTGCTTAACTGCATCTAATTCTTCACGTGTAGCAATAATGATCCACTTTTGCTTTTGCTCATCAATCTCATTAGGATTTGCAAAGAAAACATTTAAAGGTTCAATAAGTTCTACGTTTACTCCACCTGTTGTTACACCATTTTTACCTTCTTTTGAGTTATCCCAATAAAAGTGATATACATATGTTCCTTTTTTAACACCATCACTTAAAGCGCGCTTATCCACTGATTTGATTTTCAATTCATCAAATATATATTCTAAGAATGCGTTTAAATCATCTGTTGATTGTCCATCTTCAGCTTTATATACGATCTTTACAGGTGCATTAACTACGTTTGATTTCTTGTTACGTGATACAAACTTAGAAAAGTTAATAACAGGTCTAGGAAGTTTTTCAGTTCCTGATACAGTTGTTGGCCATTGTTTACCTTCATAATACCTAACACATTTTGGAATTATAGTATCTAATCCCATTGTTGTTAAATAACTTTTACCATTGGTATATTCACCATATATAGCAGTTGCAGTATTTTGTTCTCTAATTTCATCTAAAGTCATTTACTACACCTTCTTCTTTTCTTCACTACCAAATAACCATGCATCTTCAACGGATACTTTTTGTGTGCTTTGTTTTAGTAACTCAACACCGTAAATGGTATTAAGTTTAGTAATAATTTCTTGCTGTTCACTTAATTTTTTCTTTATGCTTTCAATTTCTTTTTCTAAGGATTCTACTTTTTTCCTTGTATTAAAAATTACCATTGATCATAATCCACCTTTTTACTATTATTGTTACCTTTGAAAAACTCTTCTATAATATCTACTTCATCTTCTTCATCAACTTCATAATCAGATGTTTGTTGATATGCAATCTTATGTGTGATCATTGTTGCCATAATCATGTCATCATGTTTTCCATCTTCTGCTTGTGCTTTACCATTTTTATCTCTAACGAATACGAGCATCTCTTGAAGTGTTATTTCATCTAATATGATTGATATATCATCTCTTATGATGTCTTTGAAGTGTGATATCATGTTAGGTCTTGTAATCTGTGTAGTCTTAAATCCTAGTTGATCCAATGATGCTTTAAGTGAATCTAAGTTCTCTCTTGAATACTGTCTAACATGTAATTCCATAAGTCTGCGTGTTGGATATACTGAGTAATTTGTTTCAATACCTACTAATGCATCGTGATAATACTTGTGTAAGCAATATATCTGTTCAGCATAAATGCCTTCATCTACTTTTTGTTTGTAGTAAATAGCAGCATCTTTCTTTGTGATATTGTTAATGACTTTTGCTGTGAAATAATCTTCACCTGTTCCTGCTGTATCTCCACCTATGACATATGGTGCTCTTTTAACCATCGTGTCAGTCTTTATGACTTCTGGTTCTTCAAATATCTTGATTTCACCTGTTGGATCATCTTCCCATTTAATCGTGTCATCTAGTATTCTTACAACACCAGAGTCTTGATCAATGTATGTTTGATAATGAAATCTTCCTTGCTTTAATGCTTTAATATGCTTCTTAACATACTCTAAACGACCTATAACTTGTTCTTTATTAAAGATTGAATCTCCTGATGACATAAATGCTTCTAATGGATTACTTGGATATTCTTGTTTAAATAATGCTAAGTCGTTTCCTGGTTCTTTGATTTTATTTCTGCGCCATGCCATTTGTTCAAGTGTTAAATTATATGTTTCCATGATGAGTTTTTCATCACCATATTTGGATATATCTTCATTTAATACAAATCCTGTTGCATCATCTACATACTCTTCAAGTTCATACCATGCTGCAAAGAATGGAATATATCCGTTTTCACCTGCTACTGCACCATCCCATAAGTCTTTAAAGTAGTCAAATCCATTTGCTGTTGATTCTAGGAAGACTAATGTATCAAATTTCTTTGGAACAGCTTGTAATAAACCATTAAGCGTTACTTTCTTATCACCTGGCCAGAATGCTACTTCTGATGCATGTAATATATGAAATGTATCTGATCTACCAATACTTGATCCACCAGCTGTGTAACATACAACACTTGACTTAAATTGTTCATATTCAATACCATAACCGTTATATGACTTTGTTTTAGGTTGAAGTTCTGGTATTAAATTGTCATAATATCTTCTTGTCATTCTATATAAGTTACTTGTTGCTTTCTCTTCATGCGTTACAATTGCCATACGGCGATTATGATTAGTAGATATATCTTTAAATCCTATACCTTCTACAAAGGTTGAAAATCCCATTTGTCGTGCTTTTAGTATGATTATTCTTATAGGATTACCTAACTCATATTGTTCTTTTATGATGTTATAAAGTCTTTGTTGTGGTTTATTAAACTTAAATGGCACTAATTCACTTTCTTTATTGACTATCTTTAAATAATTCTCAACATATGCTTGTGTATTGATTGCCATTAGTATTTTTTACCTTCTAACGTTTTTTGTAATTGTTCAATTGTTACTGATCCTGTTAGTTCTACCTTTTGTGTATTGCCCCATCTATTTGATGCTCTATTAAGTAAAAAGAATTCAACTGCTCTTTGATTACCATTTTTAATATTCTTCATAAGTTGTGATTCAGCTTCAATAATTGCTACTTCACTATTAATTAATAAGATGTCCTTCAATGTCTCATTATTTTGCGCCCATTTATGTATAGTGCTTCTTCCTATTCCAATGGTATGAGCAATTTCTTCGATTGTATATCCACCTTTTCTCATGGTTGCAATCTTATCTAGTCCATCAGATGATAACCAATACTTTTGAAATCTTGATCTATTTGCCATATGTTTCAACTCCAATTTTTCCGCGTTTGGATGCGAGTATAATAAAAGAGCATTTATCAATACTCTCTTTCACCGCTATTTTAATGTCTTTACATTAAATGTTTAACAATAGCATTTATGTTATTAACAATATGTATAAAATTGATTAGCATATGTGCTATTTATATAAAAAAACACCCATTTAAGAGTGTTTTAATAGTTTAAGATTCTAATTGTTTTAGTTTAGCATTCAAATCATCAAGTTCTTTTTTATACATGGAAACTAAATCTGTTTCTCTAGTTGCATTTTCTTTATAGAATTCATATCTTTTTTCTTTTCTTTTTATTTCTTCCATGATTTTTTGTTTTTCAGATTTGATTTCCTTTAAAATATTGAGAAGTTCTAAATCTTTTCCTTTTGGATCGCCATTATATCTTCCATTTCCATCCATACATATTTCAATAACATGATTATCATCAATAATTTTTACTAATGCGGTTGGTAATACTGCAACATGAGATTTTTCAAACCCATTTTCAATCAACTGTTCTTCAGTTCCTATGTATTTGTATTTAGTCATAGTAATATCACGCTCTTATCTGTAAATGATAAAAGTTTAATTTCATGATGATCGCCTTTGTTTTTAATTTCAATGACTGCTTTTGCATCCCAATAATCTTCTGAATTATAATCATCTAATGTGTCTTCAATAGCCGATGCAATATCATCGTTTGTTAAATAACCATCTTTTTCAAATCCTTTAAGTTTTACTTCTATCGTAATTTTCTTCATTTCATTCACCTTCCTTTGGATCAGATACTTTTTGACTAACATGAAAGTTAATTGTAAATATTTCTCCAAATCTAACACTTCTTGATACTTTCTTTATTGCTTTGATCAAATTCTTAGCTTGCATTTTATTACATGTATATTGATTTAAAATTACAGCATGTTGAATTTCACTCACATTTAATACTTGAGCATATCCATCAAAATGAACGTTGACATGCTCAGTATCTACTACCTGTGTTACTACACCTTTTCCATATTTTTCATGATATACAAAATCAAATATTTTATAGTTCATTGTTTTCTCCTTTAGAATAATTTTTGTAAGATAGGTGTTTTATTTAACCTATCTTCAATAATCTTACAATTCTTCTCATACAATTCAATTCCAATATATTGATATCCATGTAATTTTGCATATCTCAATGTTGTTCCAGCCCCTGCGAATGGATCTAATACTACTCCACCAGGTTTAGCACCAGATTCTAATAATTGTTCAACTAATTCTTTTGGAAACATTGCATAATGTTTTATTGGACTTGATTCTGTGCTTATAGACCATACTGATCTTTTATTTCTCATTAAATCATAAGGTGCTTTATATCTATCATTAAATCCTGTATAATCGCTGCGACCTATTTCATCTTGTTTATTAGAAATAGTCCTGTTTCTTTTTCTCAACTGTCTTAAACCATTATTTAATTCGCCTAATGTCCCATTAGATCCACGTGGGCTATTTGTATCAGTTGTTTTCATAGGTTCTTTTAATTGATTAAAATAATACATTTGTGATTTTGTAAAAAATAATATATTTTCATAATCAATAGTAAATCGATCTTTAACACTAGATGGCATTGCATTTGGTTTGTGCCAAATAATGTTATTTCTACAAATCCATCCACGATCAATAAGTGATATCATTAGTCTTTCTGGTATTCCAATTAATGATTTTTTCTGAATTGAAAAATCGTTTTTTCTAAATTCATATTCACTATAGTTTTCTTTAGATTTTGTATTTTTTGCATTACTTCCACCATTGTATGTATCTCCGATAACAATATATAGTGTTCCATCTTTTTTTAATACACGATGACATTCCATAAAAACTTCTGTAAGGTTATCAATAAATAATTTAACCGATTCTTCATGCCCAAATTCATATTCGCTATTTCCATATTTTCTTAATTGATAATAAGGTGGTGATGTGATTATGCAATCAACACTTTCAGTATCAAGTAATTTTAATTGTTCAAAAGCATCTCCTTGTATAATTTTATTCATCGTTTTCACCTTTTAAATACTCAACTAATTCATCAAATGTAACTTGAACTGTGCAAAACAATCTTTCATGTTTTTTAAATGTTTCAATATTTGAACCGATTTCTTTAAATCCTAAATCATTCATGATAAAGTCTTCTCTATTGCTAAAATGAATAGGATAAAAATATTTATCATACATGCTTATTTCCATAGCAGGAAATCTAATATCATCTGTAAAATTATCAGTTCCATGATGTTCTAATAAAACTCTATCTTTTACTTGATAGGCTCTAATATATACTTTCTTTGGTTTATCGTAAGACCAATGATCATCTATATAACTGTAAGACCAAATGTATATATCTTTACTTAAATTAGCAAAGTGAAATGTTTTAGTTTTTACCATATCTTCAATATCTTTAATTGATATTTCAAAAGATTCTACTTCATCATAAAATGTTTTTTTATTTAGATACAACAACTTATAATCTTTACTTTTATCTTTTAACCATTCAAGTATTGCTGATTCGTTATTGATTTTTTTAGGTTGCGGGAATAATAATTCATCCATTGTTAACTGTTTCATGATTTTAATCCAATCCAAAATCATCAAATATTGATAATGCTGTTGCTTTTTCATTGTTACCTAAATCTACAATTTGCTGTTCATTTATAAATCTAACTGCATCATTATAAAAATTTTTCTTGATTTCAAATCCATACGAATGTCTTCCTAATAACTTAGCTGCTAACAATGTGCTACCACTACCTGCTACTGGGTCTATTACCACATCACCTGGATCAGTATATAAACTTATTAATTTTTTTAACAATGTAATGGGTTTTTGTGTTGGATGTATTTTTTTAAATTCATCTGTTTCAAATGGCATATGATTAAATACCATTTGCCCACCATTATTAAATTTTGGTAACTTATCACGATAGAAAACTAAACCATATTCACAAGCACCAACAATACGTTGATTTGCTTTTAATACTTCCGCACTATATCGTTTAGTAAATATAAGTGGATGATTTCCAGTTTTAAATCCATGATTTTTACCAATTTCAATAAGTGGTGCTAATTGTGCAAAAGCACATAAAATAATAAGTGCTGGTGCTTTTCCTGTTTCTTTTGGTTCTGGTTTTAACATTCTTTTAACAAACTGAAAAAAATTATTTATCTTAAAATCTTTATCTGTATCAAAAAATTGAGATCCAGCAAGTTTAGATTCACCATTTTTATTGTCCCCCCCCACATACCATGAAGGATTACTAGCATATGCGTTATTGCCTAAATTGTATGGAATATCAGCAATAATTAACTGTGCTTTCTTTATTGGATATCGTTTATGATTTTCCATGTGATCGTGATATATCTCACAAATGATTTTATTGTTTTTTTCTTGTTCCATTTTCAGTTCCACCTTTATTATCGTTTGCTCTAACGATTTTTCTTACTGTTGCTATTTCAACATTGCATATTGTTGCAGTCTTACTGTAATTAAGTGTTTGATCATACACTTTCAATATTTCAATGTGTTTTGGATTAACAACTTGTAAATCAAACTTGTTTATATATTCATAAAGCGTTGTTATTGACTTAAATCCTAAAATATCACATACAGTCTTTTTATCGTGCTTTTTAAGTAAATGCTCTAAGAATTTCTTATCTACAACTTTTTCAATTCTCTTAATACCTTGATTTGATAAATACTCATAAATTGATACATGATTTGTATGATACTTTCTTGCTAACTTTCTCAAGCTCATCCCTTCCAGATAATCCTTGATTACGTTATTCCAATCTAAAGTCATCATAGTTTTTTAAATTTAAATCCTTTTGTAACAATGTAACTAACAAAGTAATAAGTATTTGTTCTTGGAAGGTATATCTTTGTTACTTTTTCTGTTAATAGATGAGAAATAAATTGTTGCTTTAATTTCCCAAATTTAATTTCAAATGTTTCATTTTCATCTGTATGGCATATAACCATATCTTCATTTTTAATTGGATCAATACGTTTCATAATAAATCACCATTTTCGTGAATGTTGCCTATGACTTCAAGTTTCATATAATTTTCAGTATCATGGAATAATGGTGTTTTCCATGTATCATTTTGGTGTCTAAAACTCCAACATAGTAAAATTTCATTCCATACAACTTCTGCTTTTAACGGTGCTAACAAATCGCCTTCATAAATCTCGACACCATTTTTATCTTTAAGTCCTGTGTATTGACCTACTGTTTCTGGTCTAACACTAATCCATTGTTCAAGACTGATATATTCATCTGTTGCTTCAACTACATTACCGACAATATATGGATTGCCATCGTTCCAAATAAGACTTCCATATACAAAATCATCTTTTCCAATGTGAACATTGATTTCTGTAAAGTTCACATCTTCAACAGGTTTTCCTCTAAACTTATATTCTCTATTCATTTTCAATTCTCCATTTCTGCAATACGTTTAACATAATCATCCATCCAATCAGGTTCTGAATTTCCATATGTCTTCTTAATGTTTAATCTTGATTGATTCAAATAACTTTCAAAATTACTTGGTCTAAATAATGTTATAGGTCTAAGATAATTTCTCATTTTATCATCATTGATCCACTCATTGAATTTGGTATCAATAACTAAATAAAAGTCTTCAACAGTAAACCCTTCATCTAATCTTGCTTTTATGTGAGAATTTGTTGTTGTATTAGTATATTTATATTTAGTATTTAATTTATTATTTAAATAATCAATGATAAGTTTAATTAGATCAGTATAGATTAGATTAGATATACTAGGCTGACAGTTGTCTGACAGTTGTCTGACATCTAATTCTTCATCACTAAATAAGCCATCTTTAGATTCTGTATAAGCACCAAATTCATTCAGTTTTAACGTTGCTTTTTCTTTTTGATATGTTGTATCTTTAATTCGTTCTTGTCTAATTGAATTATGAATTAACCAATGCTTTATGACTACAATACTTGATCCATGTTCAAACGCTAAAACAAATCTTTTTGCTAACAATATTTTTAAATCATCTTCGCTAGCTCTTACTTTTCTCATGACACTTTTTGTATTCCCTACAAAACCTTCATCATCAGCAGCAAGGTTTAGATAAGTATATAAAACGATAGCACTATGTGGCATATCTAAAAATTCATCTTGATCATAAATGCTATTACTAATCATGCGCTTTTCTTTTGCCATGTTAATTCACGCCTTTTCCTTTTAATTTGACACTTTTAATCACAATAAAACCTGTATAATTGGTTTTTTTATCTAAACTTCTTCTTATGATTTCTTCAGCAATTTCTTGATTTTTAGCAATGACATGCTTTGGTTTACTAATCTTTGCTACATGCCACACTTTAGGTAGTTTAAATATCTTATTACCTAATCTCACATGAGTTTTAATTCCTGGTTCTAATAATATGTAAAATAACTTAATCATTGATTTCTCTCCATTTGCTATATTTAAGCTTGTCTACATCAATACCACCATATTTAACTTTTAAATAACTTGTAACGGTTAATTTAAGATGATCTTGTTGTTCTTTTGATCCATTATCAAGTTGCATATGATGTTTTTGACATAAGACTGCTAAATTTTGTTCTACACCTAATCCACCATGTGAACGATTAACAAATATATGTGCTAATTGAAGATTCCAATTATCGCCACATATAATGCATCTATGATGATCACGTTCCATGACTTTATCTCTTACTTTTTTTGATATATCTGTTGCTTTTGTTCTTTTTGATTTCACATAATCACCTTTTTATAAGTAAATAAACCCTAACCCACCTACTTATTGATAACTATTAACAGCAATGGTTTGTGTGCTTTTTTGGGGGAAGTATTTACACACTATTTATGTATCATAAAGCATTAAAAGTAATGCGTTTATTTAGTTTAAAGTTATCACCCTATTATTTACTTATTTGATTCTAAATATTTTCTTAATTCAATTTGTTCTTGTGTTTCATAACCGATGGTTTCTGAAGCGTAATTTAAGATTACTTCAATGAAATCATTTGCTTCTTTTGTATCAAACTGCGATAAACCACGATAACATTCACACATGACATAGATATCTTGGTCGATTTTAAAGCGTTCTGGCGTTTTCTTTATAACTCTATATAAAGTATTCATGCTATCTTTAATACGCTCAAATTCGCGTTCTTTGATAGGATTAAACTCGGTTCTAATTTTTGCTTCTTCAATCATTGCACAATACAATTCTTCTTGCGTTGTTTTATTTGAAAATCCACTTTGAATATCTGCAATTTGTTTGATCAATCCCCACACCATTCTCACTTGTTTGTTTGACTTGGTTTCTTTGAATTGTTTAACAACTAATTTGATATCTTTATGTGCAAGTTCTTTAGCAACATTTCCAGATGTATTGATCCAACCATTATCTACAATAAATGTGATTGCAAATTTACCACCGCCATGAGCGTGTGTAAATACATGATTTGCTTTTATTTCAAAACTCATAACTACACCTTCAACTTCCAATTTATTATTTAAAATGGTAAATCTTCTTCAGCAGCTAGTTGTTTACTTGTTTCATAAAACTCATCATCGTTTTGTTTAAAACTTTCGCCATGATCTTTATTTTTAATTTCTTTTGCTGATGTATAAGGTTTATGATGTTCTTCATTTTCTTGTTCACCACTTGATTTACTGTCAAGAAATTGAACTGAATCACATACAACTTCAGTAATATATCTTGTGCCTTGTTCACTCTCATAATTACGAGTTTGGATTCTACCTTCAATACCAATTAAATTACCTTTAGATTGATATTGTGCAAGATTTTCAGCTTGTTTACGCCATGCAATACATTGAATAAAATCTGCTTGTCTATCTCCACTTTCATCACTAAACTGTCTATTAACAGCTAATGTAAAATTACAAAAGTTAATATTCGATTGCGTTGATTTTAACTCTGGGTCTTTTGTTAATCTACCAACAAGAATAACTCTATTTATCATTTATGTATTTCTCCTTTTTAAGTTTTTGTAATATTGATCTAAATTTATTTTTTTCTTATAATAAAGCGTTAATAACATCTCAATTTCAGTTTGTGTTTTACGCTCTATTTCTCTTAATTCAGCACCTTTTCTTTTAGGTAACCATATTGCATACAATTTGTCATAAAGCCTTCCATTTGCTAACTCATACAATGATAATTGCCATGATAAATATTCAAAATCAAGTTCATATGTTGTTTTAGCATCACATAAACATTCAAATTCATTAACAGTTGCTTCCATATCAAATGTTCCAGCATATAAAGTATCTAAATGAACGATAATTTCATGTTTAATAGGTTTAATATTTTTACGTTTTATCAAGAATAAATATTTACGATATACATCCATTTGAATATCATCAAGCATAAATGTATGACCTGTTTCAATTGCTTTATGCACACCTTTGCCAAACAATGCTGCATTTTGTAATGTCAATTCATCAACATTTGCATACTTATTAGCGAAGATAGTAGAGCCAAGTATAACTGATACACTTGGCACTTCAACATCATCCACAAAGTATTGATGTGTTTCTTCTATGAATCTAATCATAAGTCATCAAGGCTTTTTTTCGATTTTTTCTCTTTACCACGTTTTATAACTTGATCCATTTGTTCATTGTTTAATTCAAGCAATCCTTTAACTTTGTAATAATCAATAATAGTTTCAAGAGTTTCCAAATCATATAAAGATTTTATTTCTTCAACCTTTTCAAGTTTAATTTTATCTACATCATTTTTTGTTGTAGACTTATTAGTTTCTTTTTTGTTATTCTTAGTTGTTTTTTGTTCTTCACTTGGGTTTTGGTCTGGATCATCACCTGTCGAAATTTTATACGCTTTTAATAATGCATACTTATCAGCATATGTCATTGCTTTACCTGGTGCTTTATCACCACTATCAACACCATCACCATATGTTTGAATATCAATAAATTCTTGTGGTTTATCAACATTAATAAAACGATATGTGGTGTCTACTCTTATGTATTGATTAGTAGTTCCACTCTTAGTAGTAGTTTCTTTATCTACACTAATCTCTCTTTTAAATGGATATGAATAAACACCATATTTTGTTTCTAGTGGTTTAACAGCTTCTAATACATCAACTTCACCAACTGCTTTATAAGTTCCATTTGGTAATTTTACATTTAGATTTTTTTTAACAAAACCTAATTCTTCAGTTATTTTTGATAACTTTTGATAAATGTTTAATTCTTTATTTTCACTCATAAGTAATACCATTCACTTTCATATATTCTCTAAGTGCAATTAATTTTGACTTAGGTGCTGTTGCTTTAAATTCAATTGTTAATATTTTTTCATCTTCAATTTCAACTTTGGTGCTTTGAACAGTAACATTTTCTACTGTGCTTTTAGTTTCTTCTCTAATAGCATTTTCTTGTTGCAATTCATAATTCAATTGAATTCTTGATTGTTGCAAGTTTTTGCTTAAACGATATTTAGCAAGTAAACGTTCTGCATTTGCATCACTATTGATTTCTTCAAGGTCTAATAATACTTGATCGATATATGCTTTAGTTTCTTCTTTAAGTGCCTTTTCTTTAGCACCTAAAGTGATATTCAAACCAATGTCATCAAACGTAATAAAATCAATTTTAGTTTCTTTAACTAACTCATTGAAATAAATCTCAATTAACTGTTTCTTTTCTTCTTTCTCTGCATCTTCAGCTTCTTTAACTTGAACATCAAGTTTATCAACTGCATCTTTAATTAACGATGTAACTTCTTTAACTTGAGATTCAAATAACTCAAGTGGTTTAACGTATTCTTTTTTGATAGAAATTCGTTCATCATTTAATGCTTTTGAAACTTTATTCAAATCAGCCTTTACTTTTTTAATATCTTTTTTATTATCATCGGTTAATGTTAAACCTTGATATTTTTTTAATTCTTCGTTGACTTGACTTTTTAACGATTCAAAATTACTAAATTGAATACTACCTTCTTTTGATACTACTTTTACTTCTAAATCTACTAATTGATTACTCATTTTCTTCACCTGCTTTTTTTGCTGCTTCATCAGCTTCCTTTTTATCCCATTGCTTGTTAACGTAATCAACCATTTGTTCTTGTGTGAAACCAAGCGATAATAATCCTTTTCTTGCTGATTCATCAAATCCAAAATAACTACCATAACTACCATCTGTATAAGTTTGTGTCATTTCTTTTCTAGTATCGTTATTGTTTTCCATACGACTACGATTAAAACATAATTCTAAAATAGTATCACCTTGAGATTGAAGGCTATTTCTAGCATCTTTTAATTCTTCAATTAATGAATTTTTTTGTGCTTGAAGTTCTTTGATTTCTTGTGTTAGAGTTGTTTTTAATTTCCCTTGTTCGTATTGACCGATTACGAAATCTTTATACTCCTCTAAATTAATTAAAACTTTTTCTTGATTTTGTTCCATTTATTTTCCTTCTTTCTTATTTTTTTGGCATTCATCGCATTCATACATATTTGCGAATGGCCATTGTTTTGTTTTTTTTGTTTTAAAATATTTTTTGCATACAGGACAGTATGCTAATTCACCTTCATGATGAAGTTTTTCCATCTCTTTTAATTCTTCTTTTGAGTATTGATTCAACTGTCTATCATTTTTTTTCATTTTGTTAGTATTTTCTATACTATTTTGTATAAATCATTCCTTTCATGATATAATTTTGTTGATAACATCTTTGTTATCGTTTGCTCTAAACACTTGTATCTGATCCATACAGGTGTTTATTTTTTTATGTAAGAATGTTTTTCTAACTTGATGTTAAGTTGTCCTTCAGCAATTTTAGGAAACTTTTTCTTACATTCATTGATCCAAACATGAAGTTCATTTACATCGGTTAAACCATTTGAAATAATTCTTAATATGCTGCTTTTTACACGAGCTTTAAGTTGATCGTTTGCATGTTCAATTTCTTCAATAGTTGAACAAATATAATAACCGTTTTGATTTCCAATTGTGTATTCAGTAGTTTTTGCAATCAGTTCAGCAGCTCTTCTAGCAAGTCTTCCATCACCATTGCCATTAACAACTAAATCTAATTCAGACATTGGACAGTTTTTTGTTTTTCTACCTAAGTTAAATTCTAATAAGTAACTTAAAGCTTTATCTCTAACAAATATTTCATCATCAGTAACTTTGAGTTCTTTTTCAATTTCACTTCTCATGCTCAATTGATCTTGTGTAGCATCATAATCAAATAAGTCAAAACCTATGATTGGTTCATTGTCAATTCCAGACTTTTTGAATCCCATTGTTATTTTCTCCTTTCATTCGTTTTCATCTAAAACTCTATAAAGTTTTTCAGGATAAATCTGTTTGTAACATTCTTTATCATTTTTTCTATCATATACAATGACATGTGGTGTATCGAAACCGTAATAACTCATTTCACATAGGATGTCAAATACATTTCCTTTTTCATCTTTGATAGAATGCATACCTGCAACTAAATCTTTGCCTTTTACTCTGTCCATATCATTCACCCATTTTTTTGTGCTACATCAACGCCAATAGCAATAGCTAGTCCAAATGCACATGCAAAAGCAAATAACCAATATTGTATGATTGCAAATGCAATACCCATTAGAATGAATAATAATTCAACAATCCACGCATGACTAATGCCTTTTCTTGTCATTTTATTTCACCTCATATCTCTTAAATGTGTCATTATCTTGTCTAACCCAAAGGTTATTGATTTTTGAATATTGATCTTTTCTTGCTTTAAATTCATTATCATAAAAAATAAATTCATCATTAATTTTAGTTATTATTCCAAAATAATTTAACTTCCCATTTAATTCAACTTCAACCATATCTCCTACTTGTGCAAGTTCTAATATTGTGTCTGCGGTTGCTATGATTTCACAATCTCCATAACCAAATCTAAACAATCTTTCTTTAGATTTCCAAACATCTTTATGTTCACACGCTTCATACATTGCAACAACATCTAATATTAAAGCACCATAATTGTCTTTAACTCTTACATATCTCTTTAATTCCATTTAAATCATCCCTTCTTTGTATATTTATCTAAATCACTCATTGCATCATCCATAATAAATTCAGCACTTGCATCATCTTCAATATACGCATCAAGTTCTTTACAAAATACTAAATGATTACTTCCACATTCATTGCAATAAAAAACATGATCACTATCGTGTTCAAAATGCTTGTCGTTTGTTTGGATCAACTTTCCACAAACTTGACATTTATTTCCATGCAAATACGCATGTAAAATATTGGCATCTTTTTCGTTGTAACCATGTTGTTTACACCAATTCTTATAAACCATGAATTCTTCCATCATTTTGATTCCCCACTTTTTTCTATGATTCGCATTTCTGCAATACTAAAACTTACAACTTGACTTACATTGACACCAAGTATTGCTGTCATAGTCAATAACTCTTCAGCGGTGAAGCTCTGATGATTATTAATTTTTCTACTAAACGTTGTTATATGTATATTTAGTTTGTTTGCCATTTCTCTATTTGATATTTTCTTACTATTCATATACTTTTTAAGTTTGTTATAATTAATATCCATAAATAAATTCACTCTGCCTTTTCATCAATCTATCTTTTTAAATAAATAGTCAGAAGATTGATTCAATACAACACTAATTTTTTGAGCTTCTTCTAAAGTAAAACTACTGTTACCATTTAATTTATTTCTTAGAGTATTTTCATGAATGCAAATTTTTTTAGACATTTCTTGAATGCTATATCCTTGTAATTTCATTTGATATCGTAAATTAGGAAATAACAAAGTAGTATTGTGCATAACTTTTCTCCTTTCAAAGTGGTCATTATGTACCATTTATTTATCTTCATTTTAGCACATTATGACATTTTGTCAACACATAATTGTCATTTTATACATTTATTTGTTACTTTTGTGCTTTAAAATGTTAGAATAGATACATAAAGGAAGTGATTTTATGGATTTTTATGACAGAGTGAATTTAAAACTCAAAGAAAACAATATGAACCGTAAAGAGTTGGCAGAAAAAATTGGTATGACATATAACACGTTGAATGCTTTATATAAAAGAAGATCAGCGAGAATTAAGCTAGATGATATAAATAAAATCGCCAAAGTCTTAAATACAACAACTGATTATCTAGCAAATGGATTTGATTACAGATCATCTGATAATATTGAAAAGATTTATGAGTCTTTACCTTCAAATATGCAAAATGATTTGATTAATTATGCAAAATATCTTTTATCAAAAGTTAAAGAAAATAATAAGTGAGAGGTTATTTTATGAAAATAAAAAAAAGAATTCTAAAAATTGGTGTTATGTTAGTTATGTTTTTTTCGTTATTTTTAGTAACATCTTGTAAATCTGAACGTGTTCAAATAACATATAAAATATATACATATAATGAGGAAATCGGTTATGTTTTAAAAGATGAACAAGTGTGGTATGTTAATCAAGGTGATTATCTTGATCATGATATTGATTTACCTTCATTATTATCTACACAACAATTTATTTTTTGGTATAAAGAAAAAGATATTAATAGCGAAAAATGGGATTTTAACTCATATCCAATTAATATTGATATTGTCGCTTATGGTTTTATTATTTCAAAATTATAGTTATATAATATAATACTGTTTTAAAAGATTTTAAAGACTTAAATATTAAATAATTTAAAGAATAAAAGATTAGTATAGATTAGGCGCGCCTGTGCTGACACTTGTCTGACATATGTCTGACAGTTGTCTGACACCATATTTTTGAGAGGATTTATTAATGAAAAAAGCAGTTATTTATGCTAGATATTCATCATCATCACAAAATGAGCAATCCATTGAAACTCAGATAGATAAATGCACTGAGTTCGCAAATTCTAATAAACTTACAGTTGTTAAGAATTATATTGACAAAGGAATGACAGGAACAAATGCTAACAGACCTGGATTTCAAGAAATGATAAATGATGCTAAAGATCATTTGTTTAACGTTGTCATCGTATATAAATTAGATAGATTTGCACGTGATGAATTTGATGACATATACTATGAAAAAATATTAAATGACAATAACATTAAAAGAATATCTGCAACTGAAACATTACCTGAAGATGTTTTTTCTAATAAACTAATAAAGGCAATCACACGACTAAACAATGAAAACTATTCAAGACAATTATCAGAACGTGTAAATGCTGGATTAGATAAAAATATTGAAAAAGGTTTAATGGTTGGTGGATCTGTTACATATGGTTATGATATGATTGATAAAAGATATGTCATAAATAAAAAACAAGCTGATGTCATTCAACTTATTTTTAATATGTATGCTATTAACCATACAGGCATTGAGATTATTGAAGAATTAAATAGACAAGGCATGTTTAACAAAAATGGGAAACCATTTATGAATCAACACATTTTTAAAATTCTAAGAAACAAAAGATATATTGGTATATTGACATACAAAGATATTGAACATAAGGATTACATACCTAAAATCATTGATGATAACTTATTTGAAACAGTTCAATACAGATTAAATCACAATAAAAATATACATGGTAATAGAGCAAAGGTAGATTATTTGCTCACAGGAAAATTATTTTGCGATATTCATAATACAAAAATGACAGGTTCAACAGGTCATGGAAGACATGGACATGTGATTCATTATTATAGATGCAAAGAATGCAGATCAACTGTTCGTAAAGATGCCATTGAAAATCTAATTTTTAATACGACTATAACTGATATTATAAATAACAATAAACTTGATGATTGGATTAAATTAGCAGTTGCAGTATATAATGAAAACTTAAAAGAACCTGATAAAAACATCAACAGGATTTCAACTCAAATTACTGCTATTTCAAAGCAAATCAACAATGTTATGAAGGCTATTAAAATGGGTATCATTACAGAGTCAACAAAGCAAGAGCTAGAAAATCTTGAAGAACGCAAGCGTATCCTCACTGATGAAAAAAACAGAAAAATCACATCAACACCATCTAAGATAACATTTGAATCAGTTAAAAAATGGTTTGAAAGTTTTAATGTTAACAATCCATCAGAAAGCGATAAAAAAGACATCATAAACGCATTGATAAGGAAAGTAACCTATAATGGTAATGATGTCATGATTGAATATACGATTGGAGATCATCGAATAATAAAAAAAGTGTAGGGGTTTGTATGGAGTATGGTTATCTCCACCAACAGACATTGAAATGACTCCAAAAAGTTGGAGAGAAGGTATAATAATGATACCTGATCTTAAACTAAGGAGTCTTTTTTATTATGAGATTAACATTTGAAGATAGATTAAAGATGTGTGAAGACCATGTCTTAAG
>JBFWMH010000020.1:0-28023 GCA_050251655.1 Acholeplasmataceae bacterium | reverse complement strand
TTATATATGTATAGCAGAAAAAAAGCACATCATATCGATGTGCTTTAACTTTCTATTTTGGTGGAAACTACCACCTCAGAATTTAAAGGCCTGTTTTGGGTTTACCACCTAATTATTTAAAGGGCCTCTTTTTCTTTATATTTTATTAATGAAATAAAGCTTCGACATTTACAATAGGTAAAATGTATGGTGGTACATTGCCATTTGCAGTGAGCGTTGTCACAATCGTTCTTAAATATGGATATAAGACATTTGTCGCATTTGTAATAATAAATTGATTTGTATCAGGATCTTCCCAATCGGGCACTTCAAACACGCCAGAGATTTGGACATCCAAATAAAAGGGAATTTCTTTTTCTAAATTATTTAATGAGACACTAAGTGTTAACATCATTCGATTTGGATCTAGCTTTGTAATTTCTCGATTAAAAATTGGCTTGATCTGTATTTTTTCACCTGGTGTAGGTTTAAATGATTTATTGAGCATGAAAGACATTTTATCAACAGCATAAATACTTAATTTCATTTTGACTTGTTTTTCCATAAGTTTACTCCTTCTTTTCTGCTTTTTTGTCACGTTTATTATGATACATTGACTCATCAGCATGTCTAAACATATCGCTTGGTTTTTCATATTTACCAGATGCAAATACTGAAGAACCCATAGAAATCTCTAACATGTAGTTTGACGCTTCAAAAGCATTATGAAGTGCAACATCTAAGTCTTGAGCACATTCTGCATAGATCTTTTTATCGCTTGAATGCATAATGCATGCAAATTCATCTCCGCCTATGCGATAGCATTCGCCATATTTTCCAAAAGATGCTTTAATGATTTTTAATCCTATCTTTAATGTTTCATCACCTTCAACATGTCCAAAATTATCATTGATTTCTTTAAAATTATCAAAGTCGAAGATAACAAGTCTTAACTGATGATTGACATTTTGATTTCCAAAATCCTTTTCAAAATCAGTTTCAAAAGCATATCTATTTTTACCACCCGTTAATGCATCTATATAAACGAGTTGATTGACGACTTCTAATTGATAACTCAGACGATATCGATATTGAATATCAAAAACATACTTAACCAACATCACAAATAAATATGTTGTCATAATAAAGACACCATAAACTGATGTAAATCCAAAATCACTAAAATAATAGTTTAGTAACTCAATAGCTGCAAATAAAATAACAACCATAAAGTGTTTTAAAAACTTTTGAGCAAGTTCATTATGATACTTATAATATTCAATAAACATGAGTACAACAGTGATGATGATACTTACAACAACTGATAACTGAACAACCCATAAAGTTTCATAAAATGTATAAATATTAGCAGCTTGCAAGAAAATAATACCTACAAACTGTAGTGAGAAATAGATAGCAATACCTAAATATACTTGTTTAAACTTAACTGATATTTGTTGTCTAATATAAGCAACAAGCGGTAGTCCCATAGCTGCAATTGATGTATATGCTAAACTTCCAATAAGCACTTCTGATGGCATATATATTTGTACAATTTTTGATTCCATCATGATCCACAGCGAGACAACCATAATGGTCATTGCTAAATAAACACGACCAGTTGAATGTTTTTTATCAACAAATTGATTAATGATCATTAAGATAAGACCTGTTACAAATAAAATGACACCAATTACAAGTCGATATCCATATGTATCAAGTAGATACGTTTGTAAATCACCAGGTGAACCGTATACAACTGCATTGATATATCCATTAAAACGATGATAAGGAGAATTATATGTAATTGATAATACTTTTCCTTCTGAATCAGGATCTAAGTCAACCATGTGCCATAAAGATGCTAATGGAATATTATCTGCATGATCAGACATTAAGTGATGATAAATCTCAACACCATCTAAATATACGATAACATCTTGTAGTGATGTTCTTAACAATAGGGTTTGTTGTGAAGTAAAATCGACATCTAATACTTTATAGACTGTAACTTCTTCATTTGGATTATCATAATCTAAAATAGGGAGTGTATCCAAATAAACGACTTGATTATCCTCATCATAAAGATACCATCCAGTATCGAGTGTTTTATATTCGCTTCTTTCTAACGCTATTGAAACATCTAGTCTAGATCCGAAGAATAAACCAAAAAATACAATAAGCGCTATTGTAATAATTAAAAATACATAAGGTTGTATATTTTGGATTTTTTTCATCGTGCTTCACCTAATTTAAAGTTTATGCATATACATATTATATTATATTTTCATTAAAAATCACCACTAAATGGTGATATTTAATTTTATTAAATTAAAAATTAGATGGCTTCTTCAATGCCAAATGAAATAATTTTGTTAATATCTTCATCACTGATGAGTTTGATATTTCCATCAAGAACGAGTTCGTTGATTTCTATCTCAAATTTTTTCATTTTTTTATGGGTTAACCAAATTGAGAAAATGCCGACTCCGATCACTGTAAATACAAGTGCTGTTTGTACTGTAGATAATATTTGAGAAAACATAAACTCAATAGGGATATTGGTTATATCTAAATCAAACTGTGGTCTTCCTCCACCACCTGGAGGCATATCGCCCATTAAATTTTGAAATTCCGATGCTGATGAGACAAATCCATCTGGAGGTGTTGGTGCAGTACCAAATAAGAAAATTGGTCTACCGCCTATCAAAGCCCTTTTCCCAGTAAGTAGAGATCCAAAATTTTTTAAGCTGGATAAAAATTTTGTCCATAGTGTATTTGCAAATCTTCCCATCTTTCCATCACTTAATCCAAAAACAGATCCTAAAAATGCAATCGTTACTAATACAAGTGCAATCGCACTATCAAATTTAGGAATCTTTATATGATTACTTTTAATCACACTTTTATTAAGTGTTCGCTCAGTTGCTATTGCTAAATAAAACATTGCAATATATAAAAGCATAACAACAACTAGTAATGGTGAATATATAAAATAAATGATTGGAATAAGGATAATTAAAACAGCTTTTATTTTGATAAACTTATCAGGAGAATATTTAAACTTCCATCTTTGTCTACTGATACCTTTCGCATCCATTTTTTCTAATTCGCGAATTTTGCGTGCTTTTTTAACTTGTTTTTTCTGTGTTTTTTGTCTTTTTGTTAGTCTTTGTCCCATGTATCATCACCATCACTCATAACGAAGTGCTTCAACAGGGTCAAGATCTGCAGCCTTAATGGAGGGGGATATACCAGCTAATACACTAACAAAAACACTTAATAAAATACCAATCACATAATAGAAAATGTTATAGCTTATCAAAGTTGTTTGAAGCGATAAGCTTGTGATGCTATTTGTTAAAAGCGTGACAATGATTGCAAACACAGTTCCAATGATACCGCCTGCGACACCGAGCATAGCAGCTTCAAAAATAAACATTCTTCTGATGTCCTTCTTTTGAGCACCAATTGCACGCAAAATTCCGATTTCTTTTGTTCTTTCAACAATACTGATATATAAAACAATAAAGATCATAATCGCAGCAACAACCATCGAGATTGCACCTACACCTGTTAATACTTTAGTACCTAAATTGATATAGTTTAAAACTGTTTGAGCTGAACTATCATCTTGATATGTCTCAAATCCCAAGTGAGATAAATCAGCAAGCACTGGATCAACATATGTAACATCACTTAATGAAATATATAATATATTTTCATCTAATTCATAAGGTGTCGCATATAAGTCTAGATCATCACTTGTGATGAGTGCATTATATTTTGCACTTCCTGCAGATTGATCATCATAAATACCTGTAATTGTAAACGTATAATCTTTTGTGCCATATGATATAGTAACATCAGTGCCTATCGCACCTAAGATACTATCTGATGATAATGCTGTTGCAAATGATTCATTGATAATAATTGTACCTTCATCACCCACCACTCCATAAATAAGAGTTGGATAAAAATCATCATAGAATGCACTTAATTTACCGACGTTATCATCAACAACATCACCGTATGAATAAGTAGCTGATGTAATCATATATGATGAGATAACATCTGTAACACCTTCAAGGTCATCAATCGTTGTGATTTGTGTTGATGTAAAATCTTCATAATCGTCTTGCGTTACAGTGATTTGCGTTGATTGCAAATTATCAGCATAGACTTCAGTGACATAGTTCGTAAGTCCCTTACCTAATGCTAAGATAATGACAACAGCAGCAATCCCAATTGACATACCAATAGAAACAAGTAAGCTTCTGCTTTTTGTTTGAATGAGATTTCTAAGTGAAATTTTTGATAAGTCTTTAGTCTTTATAGGTTTAGGCATAATGACTTTTTCATATTTATCTTTAACATTTAATTTATATTTGCTTTCATCAGAAACAATAATTCCATCATCAATTTTAACAATACGGCTACAGTGACTTGCAACAAGTTCACTATGTGTAACCATGATGACAAGTTTTCCTGATTCAACAATTTTCTTTAAGATTTGCAAAATAATATCAGCAGATTCTTTATCGAGTGCACCTGTTGGTTCATCAGCTAATAAAATTGATGGATTATTAGCGAGAGCTCTGGCAATCGCTACTCTTTGTTTTTGTCCACCTGATAATTGAGATGGTAGTTTTTGAGCATGATCAGATAATCCTACAAGATTAAGTAAATCCATAGCTCTTTCATGTCTCGTTTTTTCTTCAATGTCACTCATTTGCATTGATATTTCAACATTTTCTAATATAGTCATGTGACTAATCAAATTATAGTTTTGGAAGATGAGACCTACTCTTTTTTTACGATAATCATCCATTTCTTTTTGATTGAAGTCTCTTAAAAATTGTCCTTTAACAACGACACTTCCAGTATATTCACTATCTAGTCCACCTAAGATATTAATTAACGTTGATTTACCACAACCAGATTCCCCTAGTAAAGCAACAAATTCCCCTCGATCAAATTCCGCATTAATCCCTTTTAATACATCTTGTTTTTGAGTTTTTGTTATATAATAACTTTTCTCAATATTAGCAATTCTTAACAACGAAGCCATGGGCGTTTCTCCTCATTTAATGTAGTGTTTAAAACGATTATATGAACCGACCCTTAAATTAACCTTAAGGGAAGTCAAAATCACATAATATTAGACAATTCATAAATTAAAAATCTATGTAGTCTCTCTCATCTACATAGATTTTTAATGGTTTTTATTAAGATAAAATGAGCTCTGGAGCAGTGATCACTTGTGGATCAACTTTCTCTATTTTACCTTTAGTAATCGCATAAATAACATCTGCTTGTTTCGCCACGCTTGATGAGTGTGTAACAATGATGACGCATTTACCCTCTTTAGCTAATCTTTTAAATATGTCAATGATTTCTTCTTCAGTTTCATCATCAAGATTACCTGTAGGTTCATCTGCCATGATTAAACTTGAATTATGAGCAAGTGCTCTTGCTATCGCGACTCTTTGTTGCTCACCGCCACTAATCTTTAGTATGTCTCTTTTAGCAGTGTCATCATCAATACCTAATTCATTTAATATATCCAATGCTTTTTTCTTTTTATCAACATCTTTAACTTTTTTGATATCCATTGCGACAACAACATTTTGAATTGCATTCATATATTTAATCAAATTATATGATTGGAAAATAATATTAACATTGTTTTTTCTATAATTGGTTAGACCTATTTTTTTAAGTGATTGACCATCGTAGATGATATCCCCTTCTTGAACATCATCAAGTCCACCAATAAGTGATAATAGCGTTGTTTTTCCAGATCCTGAAGATCCAACAATTGCATACATTTTTCCAGTTTCAAATGTTAAATTTACATCTTTAAGTACTGCTCTTGTTTTAGATCCATCTTGATATCTGTGATATAAATTGTTTACTGTTAATAGTTCGTTCATGATATCCCTCCTAGTTTCTTGAAGACAATATAGTCTTTGGATTATATCTTGTAATATAGATGCTTGGAATTGCACTTGATAAAATAATGATGATAAATCCAATACCCAATGTCATTGTAAAATCTTGTATAGTGACTGATACATTAAGTTCATCCACATATTCAATGTTTTCTAATGCGACCATAGTCACACTTCCTCCACCTTTTGATGATGTTGTTGTTTCAGTTTGATCCGCTTCTAGTTGCGTAATCTCACTTTGAATCAATGTATTACCCACATAATCACTAATAAAATTAGATGATATGGATGAAAGCGAAAATACAAGTGTAGCTACTAAAACAATTTCAAATATATATTGGAAGATGATTTTAGCTTTATCTTCACCAAGAGATAATAAAACACCTATTTCATATTTTCGATCTTTTAGTGTGTTAAAAATAACAAGTGATAGGATAATGATTGCTCCAATAGATACCGAAATCAAAAATATATCTGCAAAATCTTGAACATTTTGAATAGGTTCAATCACAGCATCATAACTCACATCATTAAATGTCAAAGAACCACTACTGATTTCTTCATATGTGTTTGTTGCATCACTAACAAATATATCAATATTTAATGGATCATCTAAATAATACTTAGCGAGTGTTACTGTAAATGCATCATCTGTAGTTAATCCTTCTAGTCCTAATAAATTAGTAAGTGGTATAAACATTTCATTATCTGATATTTTTGAAGAAGATGAAGTGATGACTGATGTATCGTTAAATAACCCAATAACAGTTAGTGTTTGAGTATATGTGACTTGTGTTAATGAATCTGTATTAGAAATCGTAATCGTATCACCTATTAAAATATCATTAAGGTATGCGAGATTTTCTGAAATAATAATCACATCTTGATCATCTCCACCAAATGTTGAACTCAATGGTGTCAATTCATATGTACCATATTCACCAAATTGATCTAATAGTAATGGGTTATATGTACCTGTTAAATTAACTTTAGTTGATCCAGATTCATCTAATGCATCTGTAGAACTTAAAGCATAAAAATCTGTAGTGTCCGCATTTAATGAAGTGCTTAGATTAAAATCTACGACATAAGGACTACTAGCTAAATCATATGCAATATCACTTGATATAGGAAGTAACATGCTATTGATGACATCACTTGATGGTCTTTCTCCATATTCATCTCTATAACTTCTAATGAAATCAATCACTTCTGTTCGATTGGTTGTAAGTGTAATTTCAGCACCTAAAGAAATTCTAGCTAAGTCCATCGCTTCTTCGGTTGCTGCTTTAATCGTAATACTTGATAAAACTAAATTAGCGATGACAAATAATAATACAGATAATATAATCGTTCTACCTTTATTTTTATAAACGCTAATCCATGATCTTTTTAACATGTCAAAACCTCCAGTACGTTTATCTTATATACTCTTATTTGTTCATTTTTATTGGTTTTTTAATGATTTTTATCATATAAAATAAAAAACACGAAGTAAATGCTTCGTGTTTTTATATCTATAACTTATTAAATTAAAGAATAACTTCAAATGCAATCTCATGATCGTTAACTTTAATGGCTTTAATACTTCCTTGATGTAATTCTACAATGGATTTGGCAATTGATAATCCTAATCCAAAACTACCGTCACTTTTTCTTGAGTCATCAGCTCGATAAAATCTATCAAATAGTGAAGATAAATCCAGATTGTTTACAAGATTATATTGATTTGATATCCAAAAATGTATTTTTTTGTGTTTATATAATTTGATTTTTACATCGCCTTGTTCGTCGCCATATTTAACAGCATTATCAAGTAAAATACCAATGAGTTCAATCATTGAAGGTTCATGAAGGTTAGCTATCACTTGATCTTCAATATCAAAGCTTAATTCTAATTGTTTCTTTTTAGCAACGATTTTAAAATCTTCAATCATCGTTAAGATGAGATCACTTAAATTAACTTCATGTTTTAATTTTGATAGTTCTGATTCATCTAATCTAGACATTTTAATGATTTGTTGAATGAGATGTGTGAGTGTCGTGGTTTGTTTTTGTATACCTAATATCCACTCGTTTTCCGGATCATTCATTTTTAATATTTCAGCATTAGCAGAAATGACAGTGAGTGGTGTTTTAAGCTCATGAGATGCATCAGTCATGAATTGCTTTTGTCTTTCTTGACTGATTGCGATAGGTTTTATTGCACTTTTAGATGCAAAATACAAAAATGCAGCAACTAAAATAGTTGTTATACCTAATGCAATTAAAGAAATGTTTCTAAATTGTGTAATCGCATATGCGAAAAAATCTCCATCCACAAACACAATAATTGTTTGTGTGTCAGTATGACCAATCAAATATCTGTAATTATCAGACCATCCTCTTTCATCCCCAAGCGTAAGTGCTTGTGTTGCGTATGTATTAGCAACTGTTGTATCAATCATATCTGGAAATGACATTTTTGTATCTGTAATCGTATTTGATGAATCAAAATAGACGACAAAGAGTCTTTGATCAAATCCTCTAAAAATCGGATCTTCCATGCCATCTGGTGGAACAATGTCATCTGTTTCAAGTTCCATAATTCTATCTAAATTAGAATCAATAGCCTCCGTAAAATTTATCGTTATAAATAAGTTCAAAATAACGACCAATGCAAACATAGCAATCAAAAACGCAATCAATGCATTAATCAAAAATTTATATCTTAGTTTTTTAATCATGTTTCTCACCTAACACATATCCAACACCACGAATTGCTTTAATATCAAAAGGTGCCTCTAACGTTTTTAAATAAGTTCTCAAATTAGAAATATAGACCCATAATACATTGTTCTCAATATCTGTATTCCATCCCCAGATATGTTCAATAAACTGAACAGATGTGACAACTTCTTTTGGATATTCCATAAGCATTTCCATCATTTGATATTCTTTTCTTCCAAGTCTTTGTATATGTTTGTTATAAGATAGTTCATAAGTCTTATGATTTAAAACTAGACCCATAAATTCAAAATGATTGGTTTTAAATATTTCTTTTCTTCGAAGCATTGCTCTAATTCTTGCAAGCAACTCTGCAACATCAAATGGTTTTGCTAAATAATCGTCTGCGCCACTATCCAAGCCTTCAATTTTATCATCTAATTGCGATTTAGCGGTGAGCATAATAATTGGTATTTTTCTTTCTTCTGCTCTAATTTCTTTTAAAACTTCAAAACCATTCTTAAGTGGCAACATCACATCAAGAATCATACCATCATAATTATCAGATAAGCCATAGTTAAGCCCATCAACGCCATTATCAACTACATCAACAGTGTAATGATTTCTTTCTAAAATAGTTTTAAGTGCTTTCGCTAAATCTTTATTATCTTCAACTAAAAGTAATCTCATGTGACCACCACCTCTCTTGGTAAAGTTTAATTTATTATATCATTTCTATTTATTGTAAAATAAAAAAGCCTTAAAATCATGAATTTTCACATGATTTATGGCTTTTAAATGATTGTGATGATACAGATTGTGATTAAGTGTATAACTGATAGACCTAACCAAACATAGAATAATAGATCATTGGTTTTACTTTGATCGACTACTTTTTGATTTTGACTTAACTGAATAGTGTGCACTTTTGGAGAGTAGAATATTAATTCAATAAATACATAAGCAATTAAACAAGTAATTAAATATCCAAAGAACAATGTTATAACCGTACCCCTTAAATCTGCTTGTGTGACCACAAAAATATATGCGAGATTTAAAAGTAAGTAGAATAAGAAATATTTAATAATCTTTTTAAGTCTGTTGTGTTGATACTTGACTTCTACTGCGATTTTATAAAAATCAAATAAACGATCATTTTTAGTTTCATGATGTTCAATTTTCAATAGTTTTTGATATAGTCTTCGAAGCAAATCATCTAAATCTTCTAATCTAATTGATATATATATTGGTGCTATCTCAAATCCATAGATATGAATATAACCACCAAACTTTTCTAAACTACCTACATCAATTTTTGTAATATCTTCATATTTAATTTTAATTTTCTTTTTGTTGCACAAAAAAACAATCTCATCTTCTGTTAGTGATATTTCGGTATCGCCTAATAATGAAGTGTAGTAAATGATTGGTAGTGATATTAAAGCTAATAACAAATATATATAACTTGAGAAGTGTTCTTTTTGAAAGTTTAATGTAGTTAAAACAATAAATGTAAAGAAAACAGCAATCATGACATACTTAAAAATAAGAATTGTCTGTCTGTATCTATATGTCTTTGACATAAGAATCCCCGCCTTGAATAATTTCCATACATATTATAACACTATTTCTTATTTATAGTATTTTTATTTATGATTAAAAAATCCTATAATGTATTTACATTATTGAGTTATTGTTATAAAATGGGGTTAATCTTAATTGATAAGGGAGGTAACTATCATGCCAAGACGTATAAATGATGATTGTATTGCATGCGGAGCATGCGTACCTGAATGTCCTGTTGATTGTATCTCTGAAGGCGACCCAATCTACGTGATTGACGAAGATATCTGCATTGACTGTGGAGCTTGTCAAGCGGTTTGTCCAGCAGACGCAATTATCGAAGTTTAATTGAATTTTGAAAATGAAAAAGACCTAATCTTAGGTCTTTTTTGTTATTTGTTTGCGTATTCTTTTACATATGCATAAGCATCATAGAGAATTTTTTCTTCTTTTTCATTTAACATCATAAGCAAATCATCAAAAATCTTTTTTCTGCTCTTTAAATGTTCGCACACAATGAGATTTCCATTATCTGTTAAATCAAGAATCTTCTTTCTCATATCACTTGCAGCAGGTTTTTTAATAATCAAAGATTTTTCTTCCATGGTTTGAACTGCAGATGCTACAGTTGTGTATGGATCTTCAAATAATGCACTTAATTGATTAATTGTCATATCTTTATCACGGTTTAAATATATATATGTTAGTATCTTTAAATCATGACCTGTTAAATTTGCTTCCTTTTTCTCTAGAAGCTTGTCTTCTGAACTAACTGCTATAAAGTAGACAGAAATAAGGTTTTCAATAAACTTCTTATAATTAAGTTTTTTTCTTTCTGTATTTTTGTTTTGGTTTGTAATTTTATTAACGATACCATAAAGTTTTAATGTCTTCGCAAGTCCAAGTTTTTTAAGTGTGTACTTGATGGTATCCCCAATGAATTTTTGTATTTGATCATAACTGCTTTCCCCTTTTTCAGTTAATTCAACATAAATACGTCTCTTATCTTCAGGGCTCTTTGTTCTTTTTAGAAATCCATGCTTTTCTAGAAAGTCGATATTGTTTGATAACTTGCTAGGTGTCATCATAATATCTTCAGCAATTTTAGACATTGTATTTTCTTGTTTTTTGATATCTTTTTTAATCGTTTGGATTAAATATATATCTCTGGGTTTCAATTCTTTTGGCAATAAAGCTTTAATTGCATTGAAAAAATCAATCTCAACTATTTGATACGTTTTTTCATGAAACATGAGCTCTCCTGCACTTAAAAAGTGGTCATTCATGTGTGTTTCTCCACTATGTAAGTATTCCCCAATACTTATTATAACTTGATATTACTGCTTTTGATAGCGCTTAATCAAGAAAAACGACTTTCATAACACAATTTCACTTGCTTATTTTCTTTTTATGAACTATGTTCATAACATTATTTATTCTTTTTATAATTTTCTATGAAGTTTGAAATACAAAATTCAAAATTCGTTTTTTTTGAACCATTTATAAATTTTATGAATAATGTTTTATTTTATCATGATTCATTGTATAATTATTTTATAGACACCACTGATTTATTCTTATATGTTTTTTTAGAGGGAAAAATATGATAAGAGATAAAAAAAGTAAACGCAAAGAATTTAATAGACGATATGATGCCATTAAAAATTTAATGTCTACTTTCGCGATGTCCACGGTTGCTGTTGTTGCTGTTGTCACATTAATCCCTACATCTCCGAAAGCTGAAATCATACGTGTTGAGACTTTATCAGAACAAGTGACATATCAAGTTAATGTCACTGATCAAGACCAAGCACTCGATGAATCATCGCTTTTTGTCGTATTAGAAAATCAAATGGAATACTATGAACAACCAATAAGCCTGGGTGAAAACTCGGGCTATTTTGATGCTTTATCGCCTGATACTGATTACAGATTAAGTGTTTATGGTTCAAAAGGTTTTGGTCAAGAACGACTGGACACCTTGATGGTGAAAACTCGGGCTACGGTAGGTGCAACCATCCTAGCTATCAATAAAACCTCTTTGGATTACTTTACTTCATATACAGTTGATATTCTAATCTACGATCCAGATGATATCTATCAATCTATCACACTATATTATGGTTATCTTAGTGAATATGAAACTCTATATCAATATGAAAGCATCCAAGTTTTAGATGATAGGTCAAGTATAGAAATCACTGATATATATACAAAAGAACCTATACATTTTTATATAGAAGCTATGTCAAATGATGGTTTGATTGTTCTTGATGAAATGTGGGTCACACCGCCATTTACGTTCTATAGTTCTATGTATTTTAATTATGCTACAAATCAAGCCATATATTTATCTTTATATAACGAAATGGTAGATGACTTAGATGTCACCTATACACTATATATTTATAATGAAAATGATGTTTTATTAAGAAGTGAATTAGTTGATTTATCACTAACTTCTTTCCAAGACGTAAGTGTCTATATTGGTGATTTAACACCATCAACGATTTATCACATCATATGTGAAGCTACATATATAAACCCACAAACCTTAAGAACTGAAGATGTGATGATTTATGATGACATATTAGAAACATTGAGCGATTACCAATTACAAACGTTTGTCATCCAAGAATATGATACATATTATGAAGTCTATATAGTTTTAGACGATCCTTCTAATTATTTTGATTCAATTTATGTAGAACTTTATGATGTGTCAGGTGATTATATGACATACATCCAAAGTGATACATACATGTTAATCATTAATCAGGATTTGAAAACGATAAGTTTTACCATCACAAAACCACCGTCACAAAGTTATCAATTAACAATCATGATGCAAAGTACATCTAACTACGAAATAAGAGATATCATTTATGACCATATATATGAATAGGAGAAAAAAACATGGAAGATCATAAAAAAGAATTGTTTACTAAAATTAAGGGAATCATCATTTTAACGATTATTGGGTTATTCATTTTACTTGGTAGTTTATCAGGTATCTTATTTCCAGGTTCTGCATTTGATAATATTATAGAAAATTCAATTGGTAAATTTTTTGACTTAATTGGGTTTTTCAAAAACAATTATGTAAATGTCTTAGAGAGTGTTGCTATTATTGTATTTGTTTTTATTGTTAACTACATATTAATGTTTTTAGTGAGACTTTTTACAAGAAAAGGAAAACGTGGTGAAACACTTGGTGTGTTGTTCGCATCCATTGTTAAATATTTAAGTTTTATTATTGCACTATTACTCATTTTATCTGCATGGGGTGTACAAACACCAACACTACTTGCTGGTGCTGGTATTGCAGGACTTGCTGTCTCATTTGGAGCACAAGGTATTTTAGAGGATGTATTTGCTGGACTATCTATCATCTTTGAAAAACAATTTGTCGTCGGTGATATTGTTGAAATCGGTGGTTTTAGAGGTGTTGTTTTAGAAATCGGTCCTAAAAATACACGCATCAAAGATATTGAAGGTAATGTTCTTATTATTGCAAATTCAGATATTAGAGAAATCATTAATTTATCTGAAGAATTATCTATTGCTATTACTAAAATATCAGTTGAGTACAATGCTGATTTAGAAAAAATTGAAGATGTCATCAAAGCACACTTATCAGATGTTAAAACTAAGATTCCTGAAATTATTGAAGGACCATTTTATGATGGTGTTGAAGACTTAGCAGATTCAGCAGTTGTTGTTAGAATCATTGCTAAATGTAAAGAAAAAAACAAGATGATGGTAAGACGTCTTCTCAATAGAGAAATGAAAATCATATTTGATAAAAATGGCATCAATATCCCATTCCCTCAAGTTGTTGTTCATAATCAAATCTCAAACAATAAATAAAAAACTTCGAAAGAAGTTTTTTATTTAGGTTCATATGTGAATTTGTGAAGTGTTGCTTTTTGTTGATATCTTCGATTTAAATCATGTGCAGATATTGTAATCATTGTTCCTGTAAAGTTATAGATTAAAAAGCCAATGTTTATCTCTGTATCAAATCTTTGATCATCAACATAAAATCTTGCTACTAAATCTTTGACAACGATTTTTAACTCATGTTTATAACCATCAAGTTTAATCATTTCATCATAAACAATATATTCTGGATAATGTTTTTTATATAGCCTTGCTACTAAATGATTTGTTTCATCAAATGTTAAATAAAGATAAATATGTTTTGTTTCATCTAAATAAAGCCCAAGACCTGCTAAATGATTATAATGCGATGGTTGATATGAAAGTGTAAGTTTTGTTTCAAAGTCAAATTCTGTTAACCTAATACCTAATAAACTCACATCAAAAGGGCTAGATAATGATTCACTTCCAGCGATGATGAGTCCATCATAAGATGGTTTCATCCAATCACTTTCATGTAATCTTCTTAAAAACATCCAATCATTTGTTAATGGTTTTGCAAAATCTTGATTGAATGCGTGCGTTGTTACATCAGGTAGACCAGTAATAACACTAAATGGTTCACACCCTTCTTCTAATCTAATCCATCCATCTTTAATAAATACTTTTTGAATAGATGTTTCTCTACCTAGGATCGAAGGATATCCTCTTGTGGATAGATGAAACATATAATATTGTCCTTTAAATAAAATCATTGATGCATGACCTGCACATTGAAGATCTAATAACGGATTATTTTTTGATGTTAGCATGGGGTTTTGTGGATCTACTTCATACGGTCCAAAGATATCTTTAGATCTTGCGACCGTGACTTGATGTGTTTCTTTGGTCCCACCTTCTGCAGTAATCAAATAATAATAGTCATTAATTTTATATAGATGTGGTCCTTCAGTTTTTTTAGCTTCTGTTCCATTAAAAATGATTTTAGGTTCATCTTTTAATGACATCGTTTTTCTATCAAATGGTTGCATAATAATGCCCGCAAACTTATTATCTTCTTTTTTTCTGTAATCCCAAATCTCATTAATAAAGTATGATTGATCTTTTTCATGATAAAACGATGGGTCAAATCCACTGCTATTGACATAAACTGGTTTACTCCATGGTCCCTCTATTGAAGATGCAGTCATCACATAGTTATGTAGATCTTTATATGGTCTAATCGTTACTTTTACTTCAGTATAGATTAAATAAAACAAGCCATCATAGTAACTTAATTGTGGTGCCCAAATACTGGTATCTATAGGATTACCTCTTAAATCTATATCTTTAAGTGGTGAACTTACAATTTTATAATGTGCTAAATCGCTAGTTTCATAGATGGTAATACCTGGTACCCATTGAAATGTAGAAACAGCTACATATACTTTATCTTTATATACACATGCACTTGGATCAGGATTAAATCCTTTTAATACTGGATTTTTCATAGTTGCTATAATCTCTTTCTTATTGTTCTTCTTTATTTTCTTCTTTTGGTTCTTCTTTTACGATTAAATCTTTAACTTCTTCAATCTTATTTCTAAATGCTGTGATCACTTTTAGTGCCATAAAAATAGCAAATGCGATAATCAAGAAATCTATAACAGATTGAATGAAATTACCATAATATAATACAACTGCATTTGCTGAGAAGATATATGAACCTACAGTTTGATCATATGTTGCAGTTCCCTTTAATACCCAAAACCAATTTGAGATATCTTTTCCACCTAATAAACTGATTAATGGCATAATAATATCTGCAACCAAACTCTTAATAATTGCATTAAATGCAGTCCCAATAACAATACCAACTGCTAAATCAATAGCGTTTCCTTTTGCAATAAACTTCCCAAAATCATTAAATAACTTTTTCATATCTATTTCCCTCCATCTATGATACTTATATTTTATCACTGATTTTATATAAAATAAAAAGCTCAAATGATTATAGTGAACCCCATTTAGTAGACAAATAAAAAAAAGAGTATACAGATTATATTCTTATAAAGCAATTTAACAAAACACCTTTATAATTTAATTATGGAGGTGTTTTTAATATGGCAAGCAAAGGACAAAAGTTTAAACGATATGATTTAGAATTTAAATTAAAAGTATTATCAGAATATCGTTCTGGTAAAACAGAAAGCTACTTATCAAAGACATATGAAGTACCAACAGGGACGATTAGAACATAGGAACAAATAGCAAAAAGAGATGGTAGCCTAGGCGTAGCAAAACAAGGACGTCCCAAAGAAACGAAAAAAAGGATTATAAAGAACGCTATGAAATTCTAAAAAAATACCAGGACTTCTTAGTCAAACAAGAACAAAAGAAAAAATAAATTTCATAAACACACATATGTTGTCACAACCAAGTTTGCTATATGGTTAGTATGGAGTTTGTTTTATTCAATTAATATCACTAGAACTATTTTATAATGGATTATTTCAAATTACAACATTTCCAAGTATAATAACATTTTATCCTTAGGACAATGAACTTCTTTCCAGTTGTTTGAGCCGACAAATCCATTATTTAAATTTTGAGATATGTCAGGTTGAAATATCTGATCATATAAACAATCGTGTGCGTACCAATCAGCGTCTTGCATCGCTCTATTTAATTGAGATACTAGCATTCTGTTTTTTGTTTTTCCATATGTCACTTCTTTAATCCCGTTTACATATTTCAAAACCAACTCTTGAGGAAAACCATCAAAATGCATAGTAATCATCATCGCTTTCTGTAACAAAAATATTGGATCTTTAAAATCACTTCTTTTTAACCCATATAGAACAACAGAATACCTAGTTAAATCATTCATTAAAACAATGAATTTTTTTCTCAAAATAATCATATAGTTTATATGCCAAGCATAGATATCATTATTTGTATTTAGTTCTTCGGTTTTTATTTTTAGGAAATCTAACATTTTGTTAGTACATTGGATATGCATATTCTACTCTTTCTTATATATAATCACATTATTATTCTAATCAAATATTAGAATATAGATATATTAAAATGCGACATACACTTTAAACAAATATTCAACAATTTAGGTAACTCAGGATCAATGGCAGCTAACTGCTTTCTAGAACGTTTAAATATTTGGTATTCTTTCAAAAATTCGGTTTGTTCATCAGCGATTTTTAGTAGGGCTTCTTCATTACCTGCAAAAACTAATAATGCTGCATGTAGTACATCAAGGGCTGACTCTTTAGCTTTATCTATATTATAAGATAAATCTCTAGTGAATGATGAAAATCCTTTAATAGCATTTTTGATAAGTTGATATTGGTTTGAATCAAGACTACCCTCAGAAATAATATTAAGGCTTGTTTTGATTGTGTCATTAAGTACCTCAATAACTACAATCTTTAAATTTCTCCGTTTAATTTCAACCTGAGTTATATTTTCATAAATCGTTTTATATGATGGTGAAAATGGATAACGTTTCATTAAAAAAGATACATCAAACATTTGTTTAACAACTTCTATATCCCTATTTTCGTTTAATTTTTTACCAACGGTATTTGGTGCAAATGCACAGAGTTTATCAGCTAACAAATCATGAACTGATGGTGTTATTACACTCACATTAGGATCAGTAGTTTTTATCAAGTAATTCATTATATCAACTTTAATCAAATCCTTATATTTCGATTCATCATATACAACATCAAGCAATATATATGTTTCTCCATTGATAGCTCCATTATAGTGAAATTCAAAATGTTGTTTATCAATATCATGTCTGGGCTGACGAACATCTTCAATAACACCCTGAAATTCAGAATCTTTTATCAATTTAGATAGATTTTGTATGTCAAAGAAGATCTTGAACTGAGGCTTAACTAATATATCAATATCCACTGAAAATCTTGGGAATTCTTCAGCAATAAGAGATAGGCATGTTCCACCTTTGAAAATAAAGTTTTCAAAACTATTCCTTAATGTCTCAAGTAAATGCAATGCATATATTTGTCTTTCAATAATCCCTTGATCGCTTCTTTCAGCGCCTTTAACCTTGAGAATCCACTCTTTACTAAATGTTTGTTTATCTATCATGATTAATTATCTCTATTTCATTCAATATATTTAGAACTTTATTCTTTATCTTTTGTCCGCGAATTCTTGCATAAGATAGTAGTGTTGTAACGCTAACTCTATAATTTATTATCATGTTTCTATAAATACTTAAAATTTCATTTTGATCTATATTATATATATCCTCATTATACACAAGTAAATCAACTAATATTTTTTCTGGTTTAGGTATAGAAACGTAATTATTTTTTTTATTAGCATATAGCGGTGATCTTTTTGGAAGTTTTTGTATAATGATTACATTTTGAAGTTTATAGCTTAAATAATCAAAACCTTTTATTTTACTGAGTGGAACAACATCTTTAAAATCCTCTTTCATTTCATAAAATAGATTATCAATTCTTGTTTCATCAACTTCAATAATAATAAAGTTTTTGTACATTTGATGTGACATAAATTGATTCAACATATATGTTTCCCAAATAGATATTCTGATGTCTATACCAAAATAGTCACTTTTGTAAGTATTAAACTTCTTGTTGTATTTCATTAAAAAATCCAGTGTTTTTGTATCAATCACCATTTCGAACAATTGACTTTGATTTTTATCAACTACTCTATATTCATTATTTCCAATATCTTGAATATAGCCGGAATTTTTTAAATCAAATATTCGCCATGCTAGTGTAATTGGTTTTAAGTTCTCATAAAATTTGTTTATATAAGATGTAAGTTTGCTTTTACTAGTTACGCTTCCTATGACAAACTCATCATAGAAGTTTTCAAATAACCTTTTACTCATATTATCACCTTGTAATTTGCGACTTTTCTTATTCTAGTCGCGTTTTACTATATTATATCATCAGAATGTTAATTAGTCAATATAAAGTGTAAAATGCGACTATATTAATTCTAGTCGCATTTTACATGTTATTTTTCTTAAATAATCATACTCAATCAAAAAAAGGTTTAAACAAAAAAGTTCAAACTCCTATTTAGCTATTAGAGGAGTCCATTGAATTGGATTGATGTGTGAAGTTCTTGAAATCAGTCCAAAAACGTATTACAAATATCGCGATATGCCTGATAAAGATTATGAAGACTATAAACTGATTAGAAAGGTATTTAATAGAAGCATGAAAACCTATGGATATCGCAGGATTACAGATGAAATTAGAGAAAACTATGGCATCATATATAATTCAAAGAAAGTACATAGAATCATGAAAAAATATGGCATCGTAGCACTATATATTAAGAATCAGCAGCGAAATGGTAACAAAGTAAGAAAAGAAATGCTCATGAAACCGAACTTGTTAAATCGATACTTCAAACAAAAAGGATGGGTCACTGATATCACATATTTAGATTATGCTGGTCGACGATCATTTTTAAGCACAATCATCGATTTAGAAACGAGGAAGATAGTTTCATACCAAATCAGCAACAGAAACGATAATCAAATAGTTCTAGATACCTTACATAAAGCTTTAAGAAAAATAAAAGATCCAAGTGGAATGGTCCTCCACTCGGATCAGGGGTTTCAGTATTTCTCAAGAGAATACCGAACAGTGTGCGAATCAAAAGGTATTTTAGTTTCAATGAGTAGAAAAGCAACACCACTTGATAACGCAGTTATAGAGAGTTTTCATTCTATTTTAAAGAAAGAGACGCTCTATAATAATGATATCAAAAATCATGAAGAATATATCAAATTAATCAAACAATGGTTAAAGTTTTATAATACAATTCGTAGAAAAAATAAAAAGTAGACACTTTTTTTATTTGTCTACTTTTTGGGGTTCACTTCAGAATTGAGCTTTTTTGATTAGTCTTGAATTGTAATTTCTCCAGCACGTTTTAATGTGAGTTTTGTGATGATTGGTCCTGTGAGTTCATAAATTAAAACTGTTGCTAAAATAACGACTCTAATTTGTTCTCCTAGCACTGTTCCAGCAAACATCGTTGCAGCTGCAATAGATAACCCGATGGACACACCTTCTTGAGGTACAAGCATCCAGCCTAAATATTTAGCAACAATCGGTTCTGCTTTTGATACTTTCGAACCAAACCATGCTCCAAAGATTTTACCACCAACGCGGAAGATTGCATAAATCAATCCAATCACACCTATTGATGTAATGACAGCTAAATCAAGTTCTGCTCCTGATAAGACAAAGAACATAATAAAGATTGGCGGTGTCACAAAATATATAAGTCCATTAACTTCTTCATATTTATTAGAAAGGTTTGCGAATATACCACCAGCGACCATCGCTGCAAGTAAAGATGACCCACCTAAATATTCTCCAAAGAAAATTGCTAAGAAAATCGCAGCTATCGTTAGTGAAATACGATTGCCTCGACCTGTAAACCATTTAGTTCCAAATGTGACCATAAGTCCAAAGAATGTACCCACAGCTAATGAAATAATAATTTCTATGACTGGTGATAAAATTTGTAGAATAAATGATGTGTGAACAGCAGTTGGATCTATAGCATTTGCAATCGCAACTAAAATCCCGAAAAGGACAATTGCAATTGAATCATCAATAGCAACAACACTCATAAGTGTTTCTGTAAGAGGCCCTTTTGCTTTATATTGTCTTACGACCAATAGTGTTGATGCTGGAGCAGTTGCTGCTGCAATTGCAGATAACACTAGTGAAAAGCGTACGTTTTCAATTGTTAAATTGTGTGTTAAAGCAAAGAATCCTAATAACATTGCTAATACAAATAATACACCAAATAATGCTTCAAAAAATGCGATAATGACTGGACCAGGTCCAACGCGTTTGAAATATGAAATTTTAAACTCATTACCAATTGAGAAAGCAATAAAACCTAAAGCAACCGTTGAAACTATATTTAAACTATCGAAAAATGATTCATCAAGTAGACCAATAACGCTTGGCCCAATTAAAACACCACCAACAAGATACCCAGTGACGTTGGGAAGTTTCACTAATTTTGCAAGTTTACCAAACAAAAGACCCGTCACGATCATAATGCCGGCATATAACAAAGTTGTAATATCCAATTTCTTAATCTCCTTACTGTTTGTTCTTCTTAGTTAAACCTACGATGTGATCGATCGGAACAGTAAACGCAATACCACAGTTTGGACATGTTAAATCACCAACTACTTCTTTAATTGTTTCAAAAACTACTTCAACTTGAGGTTCTTCTAATGCCATTAAGACAACATCAGATTCAACTCTTGGATTATCGAATAACACTTTAAGTGATCCAATAAATTCCATATCATCGTTTGCAATAAGCTTGCGAGCCATACCGGTACCTTTTAAAATCGTAGCACCATTAATATTTTTTTCTTTTAATGCATGTAAAAATTTGTCTAATTTAGTTGTATCAGACATGATATAGACGACTAATTTCATTTTTTAAGTCATCTCCTTTCAAGTATCCATATAGATTATACTCCTCAAAAAATTAAAATCAAGGATAAAAGAACGTTTACATAAACTGCTATACTGCTTAATGGTTTGGATAAATAGACGAAAATAACAGTTTGTGTTTCATTTTTAATTCAAATGCCTGCTTTATGGCTAAAGTTGTCTTTTTATCATATGTTATATGATATAATTTAACATATCTTTTGCGAGGTGAACAATGAAAAAGAGAATTAAGAATCATTTATTAATCCCCTATGTTTCAATTGCATTTATCATCATCTCACTTGTTTTACAACCGTTTGGGGAGTTTATCACTGGTTATATCCATATTTTAACATCTGAAAGCATATTGTTAACAGATTATATAGTTGTTGGTGGCGAAGGTCCTGCGCTATTTAATGCTGGAAGTTTAATGTTATTAACTTATTTGATTATTAGAAAATTAGATCTAAGAGTTACAGGTTCTATCTTTGCTGGTATATTAACCATTGGTGGATTTGCTTTCTTTGGTAAAAATCTTTTAAATGTTTCTATTATTTATTTAGGTGTTTACTTATATGCTAAATATAAATCCATAGATCTTAGAAGTGTAATTGCTATTTTCTTATTTTCAACAGGATTAAGTCCAATCTCTAGTATCGTCTTCTTCGGTTTAGGTTTATCCTATGCTATTTCGATTCCATTAGGCATTTTCATCGGTATTTTATCTGGATTTTTATTAGTTGAATTATCACAAAAAGTCATTACATTCCATCGTGGTTATGATTTGTATAATGTTGGTTTTGCATCTGGGATTATCGCATTTGTTTTCTTTAGTGTCCTTAAGCTGTTTTCCCTTGATTATGAAACAAACCTAATCTATACCAATGAATCTCATTCGCTACTCGTTATTATATTTGTAAGTCTAGCTTTAATTTATGTGTTTGTTGGATTATGGTTAAATGATTTTAAATTAACTGGATATAAAGATATTCTAAGACAAAGTGGTGTTGCAATTACTGACTTTACAAGAAGAAAAAATGAACCAATGACCATGTTTAATATCGGGCTTACGAGTCTTGCATCACTTGCACTGATGTTGCTCATTGGTGTGAAAATGAGCGGTCCTGTCATGGGTGGTTTACTCACCATCATGGGATTTGCAGCTTTTGGTAAGCACTTAAGAAATAGTATTCCACCGATGATTGGTGTCATCTTAGTTGTTTACTTGTTTAAATTAGAATTTAGTGTTCCAGTTGTCTTAGCAATCATTTTTTCAACAGGTTTAGCTCCTGTTTCAGGAGAATATGGTATCATAGTTGGTGTGCTTACTGGTATGCTTCATTTACCAGTGGTACAAGCTATATCAGAATTACATGGTGGTATCTTGTTATATAGTAATGGATTTGCTGCTGCATTTACAGCAGTCATCATCACAACACTAATAACAACCATTAAAAAGGAGGGCTTCACATGGGGCTTCATGAAAAACTAAAACACGCAAAAATATCAGAGGAAATCATTAGTTATGTTTTAAACAAAGGTTTTTCAAAACTTGACTTCTCTTTAGAAACAACCAAGAGTGAAACGACTTTTATCATCACTTTATATGATGTCACAATTGATTTAGAAGACGAACTGAAAAAAGATTTATATTGTGAAAGAGATCAAGAACTTGAAGAGTATGGTTGGGATCTTCATTCAGATGATTCACTTTGTACACTACATACTTTAGGTTTACTCATAGATGAGTATAAATTTGAAAAACAAAAAGATAAATACATCATTAAATTTTACAGATATTATTAAGAGGATAGATTCTATCCTTTTATTTTTCTCGTTATTTAGTTAGAATTCTAAACTTTTTTGTTGACTTTATTTTTACGAAGGTATAATATATAGTTAGAATTCTAAATAAAGGAGTGAATTATGAAACCTTGCTTATGTGATGATATGACCAAAATCATCAAGTTTTTTATGAATATGGTTGCTGATCCAGAAATCTTAAAGTTCGATGATTTAAAATTCAGTGAAGCTAAATTAATTCCAATGATTCACAAATTCCCAAATCAATCTTTTTCTTTTTATTCCACACATCTTTTTTTAGAAAATGGTTCTTTCACTTATATTGCCAAGCAGTGTAGAGATAAAGGATATCTAGAAATAATTTCAAATCCTAAGGATAAACGTTCAAAACTACTCATTTTAACAAATAAAGGAATTGAAATGGCAACTTTGATTGAATCAAAAATTGAATTACACTTAGAAAACAAACTTAAACAATACCAAACTGAAGATCGAGAACTTCTCATAAATGCGTTTTATTATATGCTTGAAGCCATCGATAAAGTTTCTCAATGAAAGAGGTAAAAAAATGAATAAACAAGATCAAAAATATTTTAAAGTTAAAACTTTTAATCACACATTGTTTGATGCTATGTATATGATGGCTAAATATAGAAAAGAAATGAAAAGCATATCAAAAATTTTTAGAAGTAATATTATGATGGCTGTTACCAATGTAAATGGTTGTCGTTTATGCTCTTATTATCACACTAGTGAACTTATTAAATCTGGCGTGCCTCAAGAAGAATTAAATGCTGTTTTGTTAGATGATTACAATCAGCTTGATTCAGAACAAACGATGGCTTTAGTTTTCGCACAACATTATGCAGATGTTGATGGTGCATATGATAAAGATGCTTTTGAAAAACTCAAAGATTTTTATGGTTATGAAAAAGCAATTGGTATATTGGCAAGTATTAAAGTGATTATGTTTGGAAATATGAATGGAATTTCTCTTGGTAACATATGGGATAGATTAAGATTTAAAAAAGCTTATAATGCAAAAATCTTAACTGATTTATTTAATGGCTTATTTGCATATCTATTAATACCAATATACTTATTCATTAATCTTTTTAGAAGAAAAAAAACTTATTAAAATAAGATTGCGTAACAGCAATTTTTTTTATTTTATTGACAATTGACATGGTGTCAACTATAATATCTTTGGACATAAAAAAGGAGATATCATGAAAAAATTTATAGACTTCATTTACAAAGCAAGAAAATTCTTAATGGCCTTTATGGCAATTTCTGTCATCTTAAGTATTTATGGTATTGTACATATTAAACTTAATACTGACTTTAGTTTGTTTTCAACAGACAATTCAACATATCAAACATCGCTTGATGATGTTTCTAATGATTTTGGTGCCTTAAATCAAATCACTTTACTTATTGAAAGTGATACTTTTGATCAAAGTTTAACAGATAAATTATATAATTTACAGCGAACACTTGAAACAGAAAGTTACGTAGATTTTGTAGAAGGTGCTGCTCCTGAAACGATTGTCATTAATTCAGTAGCTACACCTTATCAAGATATAGCACCTGAAACGATTTTGGCTTATTATAGCACTTTTCAAGAGTTTTCACCTATTTCAACTTTAAATAATCATTATTATATATCTTATACATTATTTATTAATGATTCTTTTGATAGAATCAATTTGCATGGTCTTGAAGATTTAGCTTCCTCTTATGATTTTACTCATTATTATTTATCAGGTGATGATTATTCACAAATTAAAATTGCTGATTATATTATTCAGATTCTACTCATTCTTCCACCACTTGCACTTCTTGTTATCTTTACGATTTTTAGAAGTCAAATGAAGAATTTAAAAGCAACCATCTTTAGTGTTCTTCCTGCTGGTATTGGTCCTTTATGGACACTTGGAATTATCGGACTTATCGGTAAGGAAGTCTCTATTCTAACGGCAATCGTCCCAATTTTTATTATCGTTATTGGTAGTGCGGATGGTCTTCACTTTGTTTCTCATTATCAGGAATTAAAACATGAAGGAAAATCAACAAAAGAATCACTTGTAAAAACACTATCGATTGTTGGTGTTCCTATGATTATTACAACACTTACATCTGTTGCAGGTTTTTTGAGTCTTCTTACAATGAATACATCTAGTGTCTTTGATTTAGCGATTTATAGCAGTGTTGGGATTATGCTAGCTGGAGTTGCTACTTGGTTTGTTCTTCCACTTATTTTATCAACTGATGTTAACATCGAAATGAAACACCATAAAGCAGCTAAACATAGAGATATTTTTAAAAAAGCTTGGGGATACCCAAGTGTTATTATTGTACTATTACTTTTAGTTGGATCACTTCTTTATATGCCAAAGATCAATAATGAATTTGATATGTTGATGGTTTATAAAGATTATACAGAAGTTAAACAAAGTGCTGATGTCATTAGTGAAGTTAATGGCGGTAGTATACCTCTATATGTATATATTAAACTTGATGCTTCACCTATATCTTTAGACACAAAAACTTATATTGATCAAATCGCGACAACATTATCAAACTCTGATGATACAACAAAGATATTAAATCCTTATCATATGTTTGACATCATGTATGAACAAATGACTGGTTCATCTATAACCACTGATCAACAACTTCAAATGGTTTACCAAGTGGTTTCTTCTAATCAAGATAATATCATCACACATTTCATAAACAATGATCAAATGAGTGTCAGATTGTTGGTATTTCCAAAAGATTTAACTAATGATACATTATTAAACATTGAATCTTTACTTGCAAATGATCCTAATGTTGAAGTCACTGGTGTGCAATACTTAATGATGGATTTGAATACTTCAATTAATCAAATGCAATTAAACAGTATTTTGTTTGCTTTAGGTGTTGTATTGCTTCTTATGCTTATTTCACTTAGAAGTTTAAAATTAGCATTATTAAGTATTTTACCTATCGTTATTACGATATTAACTTTATACGGATTTTTAGGATTGACTCAAATCCCATTAAATATTACTACAGTTATGATTTTTAGTATCACCATCGGGGTTGGTATAGATTATGCTGTTCACTACAGTTCTACTTATAGACATTTCTTAAAAGAAGGTATGTCAAATATTGAAGCTATTGATATGTCATATCAATACGCATCTAGACCGATCATGACCAATGCTTTTGGAATTTCATTAGGATTAAGTATCATGATGTTTAGTCCACTTACTATTCATTTTAATGTCAGTGTATTAATGTGGGTATCCATGATTGTCAGTGTTTTTGTAACTTTAACACTTCTACCTACACTTTATAGAATAAAGAGGAAAAAAAATGCCTAAAGATATGTTTTTTGCTATTAGCAGTGAAAAAAGAGAACATGTAATTGATGCTTGTTTTAAAGAATTTTCAACAAAACTATATCAAGACATAACTATCTCTTCACTTGCTAAAAAAGCATCCATCTCAAGAGGTACATTTTATAACTATTTTGATTCGGTTGGATCATGTTTAACTTATCTCATTAGTTTACTACAAAAAGAAAGATATGCTTATTTACCTGATATATTTAAAAAAAATCACTTTGATATTTTTAGAACTGTAAGAGATATGTTTAGTTATGATTATGAAGAGTTTTTACAAACAAAGAAATATTCACTCATTTATAACTATATCTTGTATTTAAGAGTCGAACACCTATCTTATAAAGAACATTTTATTTTAAAGTTGTTAACACCATTGATGGAAATGATGCAAGTTCCTTTATATCAAAAAGACTTATATCACATTTCTGAAGACCAGTTTTATTATACGCTTGAGTTATTTGGTGTCATGCTTACTGATTTACTATTAAAAACTGAAAAAGATGGTTTGACAAAAGAGGAAACATTTGAGAGATTTGATTACATCGTAAATTTAATTGAAAAAGGTATAAAATAGAAAAGGTTCATCCATCAGGATGAACCTTTTTAGTCTTTAAATACATCTTTTATTTGATTTGATATTTGATCGATTAAGGAGTCTCCTGATTGAGGTGTTAAATTGGGGGTATCATCAACACTTCGTTCTTGACAAGTGCTAAGTGTAAATATGAGTAAAAGAAATGCACCTATATATAATAGTTTTTTCATGATGTAACCTCCATGTATGCTGAGATAATGATGTCTAAATCATTTTCCTCAACCAGTGAGTTATCGTTCATTGGAAAACTCAATCCTGTATTATCAATAAATGCATAAGTTTCTAAAATCATATCATAATGAAACGATACTTCCATTTGTTCTACTGATAAGTCTTTAACAACACCTAAGAGTGGTTCTATTAAAATCCAAGATGCATAACTTTGATCAATGGTTGTATCACCATATTGACCCGAGTTAATCAACCATCTCAAAATATCTTCATTATTTTGATTGGTGACAATCATCATAGATGGTGATCCTGCCACGGTTTCCCCATTTGACATATACTCAAGCGATCCAATGTGAACTACCCACCACTTAACAAGTTTGAAGTGGGGGCTTCTTGGGTAAGGAAAACTAATGTTCTCTAATTGGCCAAGCTTAAGACGTCTGTTCCATACGCCTGTTTACTATATTCTATGAGACCTT
>JBFWMH010000019.1:0-29131 GCA_050251655.1 Acholeplasmataceae bacterium | reverse complement strand
TCTAGTGTGATTAATATTGTAGGTAGATCTTATCGTATGAAAGATATACTTGAAGAAGAATCCTAAAACATCAAAAGTGGTAAATGTTATTCCACCATTATTGGTTAATTTAGTATTGACATTAACACTTTGGTAGAACAATTCGAGCTAATCAATAATCGACTACCATTAAATGTTAGATTTAATGATTTGCGTTCATTTATTGAAAATGCTTTTCCAACTGGGTTGCCTAAAAAATACTATATCTCTTGCCCAAATTACAAAAGAGAAGTAGTGCAAGGAACATATGCAAATTTCCTAAGAAATGTAGTTATAAGAGCTGAAGGCACCGAAATTTCTAGAAGATTACCAAACAATATGAGCATAATTTTAGTAGGTGATATTGTTGAAGGCGAAAGATTAAAGAGATTATCAGTAAAAGGAATAGAGCTTATTGATGAAGGATATACAAAGTACGGAGAAACACTGATTTTGAATTCATATGCATCTTCTTCATTTGAGAAAGGTGTGTGGTCATTTAGCCCATACAAACCTACTGAAACGTACTTTACACCAAATGTTATTTTATCTATAATACAAAACAACTATCCAGTAAAGAATTATCCAGATGTTATTAAATTTTATCATAATTGGGATAAGTACTTAAAATTTAGAGAGTATTATTTAACTACGCAAACAAAGCGATATTTTACAGTTGATAATGTCGAATATAAAGAATCTTATTCTATTAATAGAAGAAGATATCAAAGAAACAAAGATCTCTATGATGAAAATCTTCTTGATTCTAATAATGAGTTTTCGAAAGGTGAGCTAATCGTCTTAGAACATGAACTAGAAGATTCTGAACCTTTTCATTTGATTCGAGTAGATTTAGAATTCAATCGACTGAAGTTTTTAGAAGAAAACGTCGAAAAAGGAAATAGAAAAACAAATAAGATCGAATCCAATATTCGCGCTTTTGCGAGAGATAATCTGGCTTTATCTGAAACACCGCCAAAAGATGAAAAATATAACGAACAATTAAGAAATAGTTTTCAACTAGAACAGAGATTCAAGATTGTAAAAAGAGATATAGAACCTGATTGCACAGATTTGGAACAAAAATATACCAAAGCTATAAAAGACCAACTCGCTGCTATTGACACCGTTTATCAGAACAAGATAAATAAAGAAACTGCGGATGCGACCAAGACAAAAGAAAATGAGTTGTCTATGCAATCAAGCGAAGCATTAAAAGATTATTCAAGTTTGCTTGAAAGCCAATTGGATAATGACATAAAAGAATTGAATGATATTGCAGTCAAGAACCAATATACAACCGCTATTGAAGACCGCAAAAAGCGATTAAAAAAAGAGCTTGATCAGCAGATTAATACGCTTAATCAGCGTTTAAAGAAAGAAAAAGATGATGAGAAGCAAGTGGTCATCAAAAATCAAATTGATGAACTAAAGAAAACTTATGCTAACGAAATTGAAATTGCATATAAGCAAATTGATCTAAGAAAGATGTTCATTGATAGAAATGATGCTTTAGTTCTAAAAAGAAAAAATGAGTTAGGTACTGAACTAAAGAAAAATCTTTTAGATTACTCGATTGAATATAAACGCAGACTTGAAGTCAAGTATCAAGCTATAGTAAAACAAGAGAAGAACACCAAGAAGCATACACTTGAAGAAGAACTCCGAACAATGATTGATAAACGAATTCATCAGGAAACAATTGTTCGTTTTTCGCTGTATTTCAAGACGGATGCTGATAATCAATCTGGTGTGATCAATGCACTCTATAACAAGAAATTGAGTTATCTTATTTACAATAACCGCGCAGAACAAGCAAAGATAGATCGTCAGAGAAATGCTCTGGAATCATTTTTTGAAGGCAATGTTAAAAATCCATATTTATCCACATTCCTATTTTCACCAGAAGATTTGAATCCAAACATCTATCAGAATCGTGAATGGAACTGGTTTTTAGAGAAACTAAACGATAAGCAAAAAGAAGCCGTAAAAAGAGCCGTTTCAAGCAACGGTGTGTTTTTGTTGCAAGGTCCTCCTGGAACAGGTAAAACTCAAGTGATTTCAGAAATCGTTGGTCATTTAGTCAAAGAAGGTAAAAAAGTATTAATTTCTAGCGAAACCCACAAAGCAATTGATAATGTTTTTGAACGATTACCAAAAATAGCTGAGATTAGACCGATTAGACTCATGACTTCTCAATCAGGAAAAGAGAGTGAATATAGTCCGGAAAACTTGGTCGATAATCTATATTTCAACATAGCAGAACAGATGAAAAAGACCATCAGATCTTATGAAAATTTCGCTGAATATAAAGATAAATTTGATGTTGAATTTAAAGAGCTAAAGATGCTAAACCAAATATTAACAAAAAACAAACTGAAGAGTGATGAAATTTCCAAACAAATAAGCCAATCAGAACAATCATTTGATGCATTAAAGGAAGAAAGAAGTTTAGCACAAGATAAAAAAGAAGCTTATGTCTACGAAAAGGACAAATTCATCAATACGTATAAACGAATTCAAAATCATCATTTTGGATATGATGAAGATCTTGATATGACAAGTATCGATGAATATAAGAAAACTGTTGAATCCATTATTGACAGCTCAATCTTTAATTCAACCAGTATTGATGACTTCATCAAAACTGTATTTGCTGTGAAACCTCAAGAAGTTATCAACGAGTTGAATCTCATTCAGTCAAATAAGGATTCCTATGAACTTCAAGGGCAAAAACAATTACTTGTCAAGCAGATTCAAGAGCTCTTTGATTTAAGTGATGGTGAAGTTACAGACGCTATTAGAGATAAACAAAAGCAATTAAATGAGATCAAAAAGAAACTTCAAAATGTAGATGATGATCTTGATCTGTCTGGTATGAATATTGGTAAGATATTTAATTCAAGTTGGTTAAGTAACAATCAACAAACTGCTATACAATTACTTGAAGATCTTCAAACTAAAATCCTACAAATTAGAAATGATTTTAATGACAGATTGAATAGTCAAATTCAAAAGCAAGAGGATAAGATTAACAAGATTAACGTCAAGATTGCAGAGATTGATTCAAAACTTAAAGATATATCAAATACAATCTCTGAATTACGAGAAAACCAATCATACCACGACTATCAGGACAGTAAAAACAAATTAGAAATCAGAGTGGAAAACTTCCTCAAACAGTTTGACATCGTTGCCAATTACAAATCAATAGATGAAGCGCTCCAACTAATTCAAACCGAGTGGGAAGATTTAGAACTTAATTTCAAGGAAAAAGAAAAAGAGAATCAAACAAAGATTCCTGTCTATAAAAAAATCAGTGACTATATCCAAAAAGAAGAAATCATCCTTGAGGACAGAAAATATTATACTAAACCACTATTTGACACGGTCAATCTATTTGGAACGACTACAAGCAGTCGTGATAGATTTGACGAAAAGTCAATGAACGAACTTGAACAATATAATCTCGGCGAATTGGATCTTAGAAAACAAGGAATCGATGTAGTTATCATAGATGAAGTAAGTAAATCAAGTTTTATTGAATTGCTTATTCCTATTTTATATGGGAAAACAGTTATTTTAGTAGGCGATCATCGCCAATTACCACCGATGTATGAATATCGTAACTTCAGAGATGAAGATTACGAAGGACTTGATCCCGACATCATTAATCCTACCATCAACAAAAGGTATGAAAAAATGTATGAGGAGAGTTTCTTTAAAACCTTATTTGAAAAAGTTCCAGATGATTACAAGATTATGCTAACCAAACAATACCGAAGTCATGAACATATCATGAATGTTTTTAATCATTTCTATAACAAGAACCTAGAACTGGGTAATGTAGCACAGAACAGCAATAAGAAACATTACTTGAATATAGAGGGAAACCAACGATTAATTATAGAACAAGACAAGCATATCTACTTCATTGATAGCAAAGAATATGAAAGCCGTTCTGAAGATTCGACTTCCATTAAAAATACTGGTGAAGCGGATATCATAATTGAACTCTTAAGGAAAATTGATGAGGCTTATCAAAATAATAAAGACTTTAATCCAAGAGTCAATAAAAGGTTGCGTATCGATGAACGCATGAGTATAGGAGTCATCTGTACATACGGAGACCAGGCACAATTAATCAAACAAAGGAGAATAGCAAATAAGCTTACAAACTTTAAATCCTTTAATGAAAACAGTGATTCTAGATTGATAATCAATACAGTTGATGATTTTCAAGGTGATGAAAGGGACATTATCATCGTTTCTATGGTTCGTAATCCGAGAGAACCAGGTAAAAGCAATCCTGGATTTATTACTGCTTATCAAAGAATCAATGTCGCTTTTTCGAGAGCCAGAAGATTGCTCATCATTGTTGGTAATAAGGATTACTTGATTAGAAAAGGCGTTATTGATCTGCCTGATGTCATGGGTGATTCAAACAACGATCAGAAGAACTTCAGAGTATATGAAAAAGTTATCGATACCATTAAAACATATGGTAAAGTCCTTGATGATGTGGATGTCATCAAAGAAAGGGGGAATAGCAAATGAGTATATTTAAATTTGAAACGTCATTCCCTTTTCCGATAGTGAAAGTCACTACACTCATTCATCATACAGAAGTATCCAAGCCAACAGGGATTAGCTATATTATTTTGGTGCTCATCAATGAATCAACAAACAGAAAAGAAAAACTAAGTAACTTGCTGATTCAATTTGGTGTACCAGAAGATTTACAGGGTATATTTGCCGATGAGATATATAAATTGATACATGAGTTTGAAATTATTGAGTGTAAACCTTTTGAGTATAATCGAACCCACTTTTCTGAGTACTCCGTTGGGCACTTCGTATTTACTGAAAAAGGGGAAAAAGTCTTTAGAGAAGAACTGATACCAGCAGCTAAATCGATTGAATCTAAACAAGAGTTGTTTTATGATCCAGTACATAATACATTAATGGATAAGATTTCAGCGAATATGCAAATTGGTAGAATTGAAAGTTGCATTTTGCCAAGAGAGGTAGCTGAAAGGTTTGAATATAAAGATATTGATAGCATAGAAGAATATTTGAATGGCATGAAAGGAAAAGGAATAGTTGTCAAAAAAGATGAGATCATTACAGATGTCTCAATCATGAGCAATGACTATTTTTTCACAAAATATCCAATCATCCTAAATATAGATAATGAAAAACACACCATTGAGTTTGTGTTGGGTGATGTACAAACTCAAACTTTCTTTGAAACCCAGTTTGATAACAAGCTGGTTTGTGATGAACTATCTTTCAAGAGAAAGTTCAAGTTCAATGGAAATCAACCGCCTTTGTTGGATACAAACGTTATTGATGGTGGCAAACTAATGTTACCAGAACAATATGAAGAAATACTAAATAAAACAGCACCTATGGTAATAACCAAATCTAATTATATGCCTAAACAGTCTGATCATGTAATCGACAGCAGTTCACTTCTATCGAGTATTGATCCCAATATTGAAACAATACATATTCTTAATAATGACAAAATAATTGCATATGTTCCAGCCAAAGTATCCTTAAAAAATCCACATAGCGACAAAGTCGTTTCAATTAATCTATTATCGGAGTTTTCACTTGATAAGGAAACCAAACAAAAAATGATTGTTGGTTTAATGGACGAATTTAAGAATTACTCACCTGAAAATATCAAAGAGGGTTTTTATGTTTTCAAAATCCTTAATGAGAGAGAGAACCTTAAGCATTTATTTGAACAATATCTATCAACTGATATTGAAACAAACATCTCAATACTCAAGGAGATTAAGGACATAATAGACATTACTTTCATTAAAGATTGGTTTCAAGAGCAAGCTCAAAAAGCATATAGTCAGTACTTTGAAAAATTACCTTTTAAAACATTGGATCATCAACTCGCGGTTGGAGGTTGGCTAGTTAAACATCTCAACATTCAAGACGTTTTGATGATTAATAAAATCATAGAAAGCAATCCAAATGAAGCACCAATGAAACTGTTCACTCAACTAGAGTCATTGAATTACTCACTAAACGATATTTTATCTCAGATTGATGTTTTAGATGAATTCATTCCCTTAATAATTAATAATGATAAAATTAATATAACAGGCAACTTTTCAAACTTAATTAAAACTATCCAATTTGGTTTGAATCAATTGAAGGAAATGACCGGCATTAAAAATCCACATCAATTCATTATCAAAGAGGATATTGATGGAAACAAATTTCAAGATGTTTTTAATGGATTCTCAACAAAGTATTCAGAACTACTCAAATATGAAAAATACAATATGAATGTATTCGATGAACTCAAAGAATACAACAAGCACTTTAAATACTTAGGTAATTTGTTTGCCGAGGAAAAGAATGCCTCTTCAAATCCGAAAGGTATCAATCAGAATTTTATCGAATCTAAAATCAATCAGAAGGATTATTTCTCTGCAGTTGTCTATTTATTCGCTAAACTAGAATGGATTCTAAAAGATCAATATAAGCTAAGCGGAACTACTGAAATCATGATTAATCAACTAAAAGATGTAGATGAAGTAAAAGATTTTGTTCCTGAATTACATAAATTTAGAAAAACAAGAAATAGTTTAATCCATCCTTCCAATAATGAAGTCAAACTCAATCCAAATGATATTGATAGATGGAAAACCATTGTATTTAAGGAGGTAATGAAAGCATGAGTCATGCAGCTACAATTAATTATGAAGCACTATCTATAGCCGCAAAAGCGACTTGTGAACAAGCATTAAAGCAATTATGTAAGATTGATGCGTTGTTAGCTAGAATTAAGGATAAAGCCAGTATGCTTATTACAGATCGAGTCTGTTTATATGAAACCTTTTTGAAAAAGGAACAGGCAAAGATTACCTCTGAATTGAATCAGATTATCGAAAAAGCTAATGCGAAAACACGAGATGCGAGCATAGCAAACAACGCTAATAATCTATCTAGAATTGTCGATAATTTAACATCTTACCGCTTAAGTGCTATGGAGGACCTTATTGATGAAGAACTTATCAATGCAACCAATAGACTTCAACAAAAGCTAAAAGATCAAGAACAAGGTATCATTTCCATAAGCCAAGAAGTCTTAAAGAAACTGGAAACAATTGATGATTTTATGCTAAGAGAGAGCATTTATCAAGTTGCCATTCAGACAGATAATGCAGATAAATCTTGGAAAGAACTTCAAGAACTTGGAAAACAACACTTGGATGCACAATTAGAAGCTTCTCTAGATAAGCATAAGAATCAAATCATGAAGGATATCAAACAAGAACTTAGAGACGCTAAAGTAGATGAACAGCTCATTGAAAGTATTTCAGAAACGAAGATTCAAAGTGTATCTGATGTTGAATCGGTTAGAAATAAAGCAACTTCAGAAATCATTGGTGAAACAGTTCGTAAAGAAACACTCAAAATCATCATGAAAACTGTAGAAACAAGAGGTTTCATTGTTGACAAGAAAAACATCAAGATCGATCGAGTAAAAAACGAAGTCAGATTCATTGCACAAAAAATCAGTGGTGAAAGAGCAGAGTTTAAAATCTATCTTGATGGTAAGTTCATCTATAAGTTTGATGGGTATGAAGGACAAGCATGTCAAAAGGATATCGAACCTTTCATGAAAGACTTATCGGATATATATGATATCAAAGTCGTAAAGCAAGTCGACAATTGGAGCAATCCGGATAAAAATCAATCAATGAAATATCAAACAGTCAATAAAAATAAAGGAACGAATTAGGAGGGAAAAGAGATGTCAATACAAACGAGTTTTAATCGTATTAGAAGAGAAACAGGGATTAAGAGAGCTGTTGTCATTGAAGGAAATGTGGGAGATGTTTTCTTAAATGACAAAAAGCGCATTGTCACGTTAAAAGAATACTTGATGGACATGCTCAATGATATGGCATACGAAGATGTCATTTATTGGGATAGAATTGATGGCGTTGATGGCGATCTGACAAAGCTTGATCTCGTAGATGATATTGAAGTCAAAGGTGATACCTACGAATTTGAAGACGAAGAAGAGAATGAGAAAAAAACAGGTTCTGGATTATTCAAGAAACCTGCAGAAATCTTCAATCTTGTTTTCAAAAACATGGTCAATCCTAAAAGAAAAGTAGCCTTTGTTCTCAACTGGGCTGATTACCTATTTGGCAATGGCAATCAATTAATGGATGATGAAAGAGAATATTTGACATTATTAGGAAAAGCTATTAAAGATCGCAAAGTCGATTATCTATCGGAAGATACGAATGGTAGTGTAGTTATTTTGATTGCGAATAAACTATCGATGTTTCCGATATCTTTTTACCAATCCAATCCAGAAGTCACAACGATTACCTTACAGAAGCCTGATCGTTTAGAACGAGAAGAAATGCTTGCTAAAATTGAAACTGCCTTTGACGTGAAATTAAAACCAGGAGAAACACTTCTTAATTGTGAAAAGAAGAGCGAGTATATCGATATGCTCGATGATTTTACGAATCGTGAAATCATTCAATTATCGAAACTTTCCCGTAAAGAAGGCAAAATGACCTTTAACAAACTTTTCTATTTGTTTAAATACGGTGAAAAAGATAATCCATGGGAAAAACTTGACTACAATGATGTGAAGAACATCAAGAAAAAGTTGTCTGAAAGAGTTGTTGGCCAAGATGAAGCCATAGACAAAATTGAAAAGATTATTGTCAAGGCATACATGGGATTAACCGGTTTACACAAATCATCAAGTCGTGCAATGCCTAAAGGGGTACTATTCTTTGTAGGTCCTACTGGTGTTGGAAAGACGGAACTTTCCAAGACATTAGCTCAATTCCTATTTGGTGATGATCAAGCCTGTATCCGTTTTGATATGAGTGAGTATGGTACGGATAATTCAGATCAAAAATTGATTGGTGCACCTCCAGGATATGTCGGATATGAAGAAGGCGGAAGGCTGACAAATGCGATTAAGGAGAAACCATTTAGCGTCATTCTCTTTGATGAAATTGAAAAAGCAGCTAAACCAAATCCAAGAATTCTCGATATTTTCCTACAGATTCTTGAAGATGGTCGCTTAACCGATAGTAAAGGTGAAACAGTCTACTTCAGTGAAAGCATCATTATCTTCACTTCAAATCTTGGCGCAAGCGAAGTCAAACCTTCCGAAAATCATGAAGAAGTTGCTAAAGAATTCATCACTATCGTCAAAAATTACTTTGATAACGAAATTAAGAGACCAGAATTACTTGGTCGTATCGGTTACAACAATATAGTGCCATTCAACTTTATTCAAGATAAAGAATTCATGATAAAAATAGCACGCTCTAAACTGAGACCTATTCAACTAGGTATTTTTGAAAAATACCGAATTGATTTAGTGTTTGAAGATGAGCTCAAGTTTGTAAATTACATATTAAGTGATGCGGATATCACCAAAGGTGGTCGTGATATTCTCAACGCTATCAACGATAAATTATTAGATGAACTTGCAATGTATCTATTCCAAAACAAACAAGAACTTATAGCACTCAAAGGTCAAAGTATTTTAGTCAAGACAAATCACAAAGGATTGGAATTTAGCTTTGAAGTCGAATGAGATGTTATTCAATGTAGCAAGAATCAATTTGTGTACCGAAGCAGAAGGACCACATAAAAGGATTGCTATATGGTTTCAAGGATGTACGATTGGATGTCCTGGTTGTTGTAACCCAGAACTCCAAGAAATGAAAACAGCCCATATTATGTCTTTAGAAGAGATTATTTCAATTGCTAAAAAATCAAAACAAGAAAATGGCATTGAAGGAGTCACTTATTTGGGTGGTGAACCGACTCTTCAAAAATACTTAAATGAGTTGTCTCATGAATTTCATAAGATTGATCTTGGTGTTATTTTATTTACAGGATATAAAATTAAGCAATTGAAACAGCAGTTAATCGAATCAGTTGATCTGATCATTGACGGACAATTTATCGAAAAAAAACTTGATCAAAATCGAAATTTAGTTGGTTCAACAAACCAAACTTTTAACCATATTAGTAATAGATATTTGAATGATATGGAGTGGTTTGTGAATAAAAGAGATTTAAAGGTTGATGTAAATGTCAATGGAGATTTACTTGTAACTGGTGATGTTGTAATCAACTAATTAATCAATCAAAATTCAGTTTTATTGTGAAATTGAAAAATGATAATGGCGATTATTTTTCTTGTCATAGAAACTGTGTACTAAATTTTATCTGAAGGAGAAAACAAAATGGCGAGTCATACTGAGAGAATTGGTATTGCTGTAGTAAGCAAAGTGTGTGAAGAGAACAACTGGTTTTTTAGAGAACAACCCATTAGTGACATCGGAATTGATGCTATTATTGAACGATATAATGATAAAACTAAAGAATCAAAGTTAATTGCTCTTCAAATTAAAACAGGCGTTAGCTATTTTAACGAGCAAAACTCATTTTATGTGTTTTATAGAATTTCTGATAGGCATTATAATTATTGGATAAAATACTCAATTCCAGTGATAATTGTTCTATATAACCCCGAAACTATGGAGATGGTATTTTCAGAAATTGATGATAGTCGGATAACAAAAGCAGGTGTTGAATATAAGTTGCATTTAAATAAGCGCGAAGACTTCGCTTCATACTTGAATGATATTGCATTACGTTTAGTTAGTCTACCAAATGCTTTGTATAACTACAATTATATGCTGACTCAATTGCCATTTATGGAAGCAATCAAAGACGGTAAAGATGTAATATTAAATTCTGAAGAGTGGATTAATAAATCTTCTGGAAGGGGAAACATAAAAATAACAATAAGCACAAATAATAAAAGTGAAATTTATGAATGGGGATATTATTTTCCTCATACATCATATGATAAAGTATTCAGAAGGTTGTTTCCTTGGGCAAAGTTCGTAATAGATAGGGACTTTCTTGAAGGTGAAGAATTATATTATGCTGAATCAGGAAGTATTATATCTAATGAATATTTATTATATACAAAGCTTCAAAATGTAAACGGAGACATTATTGGTATTTTAAGAGCAGGTGAAGTTGCATTCTACAAATTCTACCTTGAACTCAACGAGTTTGGGGAGAATTTTCTTAGTGTAAATACAGTATTGCCTAATTTAGAGGTATACAAGAGAATAGAAATATCTAAAGTTGATGAAGAAAATGATGATTAATAAAAAGTTAGGTATTAGCAATTAAAAAAATTCAAATATTGTATCTGACCGTTATAATTGAGAGATTTTACTAGTGTTTTCAATCAAATAGTATATTTTATGAGGCATATGATTATGGAAAAACCCAACTCAAAAGAGCGATTAGCTTTATCGCTATTTTACAATCGCTTTTATGATTTATTTGAAGAGATAATTAGCGATGATTTTTAAGTACTAAATCAAATATCCGCTTCTTCAAACTGAGAGAAGCCTTTTCTATATATAAGGAGCTATTAGCTTATGAACCGATTAAGGAATATATAGAGTGGATGAAAAAAGGTGGTACCTATGTGTCCTAAAAAATCATAGCAGTCCATCTTTCACTTATTTTTATTGACATTTCTACACCTTTCATATATATTATGGAAGGTGCTTTTATTATTTTGCATTAGAACTAGTATTAAAAGAGGTATATTTACATGATTGCAGTTTCTAACTTAAGCTTAATCTTTTCAGATAAAAAACTATTTGAAGATGTCAATTTAAAATTCACACAAGGTAATTGCTATGGCGTTATTGGCGCTAATGGTGCTGGTAAATCCACATTCCTTAAACTCTTATCAGGAGAAAAAGAACCTACATCAGGAACAGTCATTATTGATAAAGATAAAAGACTCGCAGTCTTAAATCAAAATCAAAATGCTTTTGATGATTTCACTGCATTACAAACAGTGATGATGGGACATAAAGAACTCTTTGAAATCACTCAAGAAAAAGAAGTCTTATATGCGAAAGAAGACTTTTCAGATGAAGATGGTATTAGACTTGCTGAACTCGAAGGTCGTTTTATTGAACTTGATGGATGGAATGCAGAATCAGATGCTGAAAAGCTTCTTAATGGATTAAAAGTACCATCTTCTGATTTTAATAAATTAATGGGTGATATACTTCCAAAAAACAAAGTTAAAGTCTTACTTGCACAAGCGTTATTTGGTAATCCAGATATTCTACTTTTAGACGAACCAACAAACAACTTAGACTTTGAAGCGATTGGTTGGTTAGAAAACTTCTTAATGGAATATGAGAATACAGTCATTACTGTATCTCATGACAGACACTTTTTAAATAAAGTGTGTACACATATGGTTGATATTGATTACTTTAAAGCAAAACTCTATGCAGGTAATTATGATTTTTGGAGAGAGTCATCACAACTCATTCAAAAACTCATGGCTGATAAGAATAAAAAGAAAGAAGAACAAATTGAAGAATTAAAAGCATTCATTGCGAGATTCTCTGCCAATCTTTCAAAATCATCTCAAGCAACATCAAGAAAGAAATCATTAGAAAAAATTGAATTAGATGAAATCATCCCATCAAGCAGAAAATATCCATTCATTGGATTTGAAATTGAAAAGCAATTAGGAAAAGATGTTTTAGAAGTCCAAGACTTAAGTTATACACAAGACGGAAAGAAACTCTTTGAACATGTCTCATTTATCATTAATAATGGTGATAAGGTTGCTTTAATGGGAGAAAATGATTTAGCTAAAATCGCATTACTAAAAATCTTAGCTGGAGAAATCAAACCTGACTCTGGAAAAATCATTTGGGGACAAACTGCAACCACTGCATATCTTCCTAGTGAAAACAATAAATACTTTGACAACAAAGATATGAATCTTGTGGATTGGCTTCGACAATTCTCAAGTGAACCAGCTGAATCTTATATCAGAGGATTCTTAGGACGTATGTTATTCTCTGGTGATCAAGCATTAAAAGAAGTTAAAGTTTTATCTGGTGGAGAAAAAATGCGATGCATGTATTCAAAAATGATGCTTGCTAAAGCAAACACACTTTTAGTTGATTCACCAACCATCCATTTAGATCTTGAATCTATCCAAGCAGTCAATAAAGGATTAGAAGACTTCAAAGGCTCATTAATCGTCTCTTCTCATGATCATGATTTATTAGAGACAGTATGTAATAAAGTCATTGAAATCGCTGATTTAGGTGCTTATACCTATGAGGGAGAATTCAATGAATATATTGATAGTGATGAGATTAAAGAAAAGACAAATTTATTATATAAATAATTATAAAAGACACTTTATAGCCAAATAAAGTGTCTTTTTTCATATAATCTAAATAAATTACACAAAATAAATAAAATTTGTTATCATATTCAAAAAATAGTGTATACTAACGCAGGTAGGTTATTTATTTGTAATTTACGCATACTAAAGATTAAGGAGTATTCGAACATGACAGGAACTGTAAAATGGTTTAATGCTGACAAGGGATATGGATTTATCTCAACATCAGAAGGAAAAGATGTATTTGTACACTTTACTGCAATTCAAACTGATGGTTTTAAATCATTAGAAGAAGGCGATAAAGTTGAATTTAATGTAACTAAAAGCGATCGTGGTGAAACAGCTACAAACGTTATTAAACTATAAATTTTAAATATCAGTCTAAAAAACAAACCTTTGCTAAAGATTTGAAATGAAAAAGCACTTATTTTTTATAGGTGTTTTTTTATTTGGACTTTCCCTCAACTATTATGAGTTTATATATAACAATTGAGACATTAATTAAATATAGTTATTTCTTATCTATTTATTTGATTCCAATTGTGATATATTTAATAAGAATCAATCATTTTAAAAAAGAAAAAGAAGAGGAATAATATGAGTCCATTTGAAATCGGTATGCTCATCAGTTTTGGATTTGCTTGGCCAACAGCTATTTATAAGAGTATTAAGAGTAAGAGTATTGAAGGAAAAAGCTTATTATTTTTATACATTATCTTAATTGGTTATGTGATGGGAATTATGCATAAAATTTTTTATAATATGGATTTTGTCATTATTCTTTACATCATTAACTTTTTAATGGTGTTTACAGATTTAATGTTATATTATAAAAATAAGAAACGATCATATTTAAAACAAGCATAAAAATAAAGGTCCTTTAATTGGTTTTAATAATTCTAAATGGTATGAACATAAAAAAAGATAACCCTTTTTAATACATTCACATTTAGTCTTTTTTTATATTACTTATAAATGATAGACTGATGCAATATTAAATGATATACTATCAACAAACAGTAAAGTTTAAAATATAATGATTATTTTAACTAAAAAACCTATTTAATGACTAACGTGAGGGAAAATATGAACATAGAAAAAGATATTATTGGTATTGTAGGCGGTATGGGATCCTATGCTACTTTGAATATATTCAAAAGAATTTTAGATTCTTTTGAAGCAAAAAAAGAATGGGATAGACCAAGAATTATTATTGATAATAATTGCACACTACCATCTCGTTCAAGAGCATTACTATATAATGAAAAATTTGAAGAAGTCGCACATGGTTTATCAAGTAGTGTAAAACTCTTACTTGATGCTGGGGCAAATATCATTGTTCTTGGCAGTAATACAGGACATTTATTTCTTGATGAGATTTATAAAAGAGTACCCGAGTCTAAAAAATACATCATTAATTTTATTGAACTATTAGGTAAAGATGTTGCAGCTAACAATGTCAATGAAATATTACTCTTGGGGACTGAAGCAACAATTGATTTTAATATATATAAATATTTTTTAAATGGCATAAAAGTAGTGACACCTTCACAAGAAAAAGTTAAAGAAATCGATTATTTTATTGAGATAGTAAAACAAAATGTTATAAAAGATAGTGATTATGATAAATTTAAAAGTTTATTATTAAGTTTTGAAAATAAAAATATTGTTTTGGGTTGCACAGAATTACCTATTATGTATGAAAAAATAAAAGGGGACATTGACAAAAACATTTTTGATCCAATCAATTCATTTATAAAATATATTAAATAGAGGGATAAAAATTATGAAAAAAGTGTTAACGTTTGGGGTATTTGATTATTTGCATTATGGGCATTTAAAACTTTTTGAACGCGCTTTGCAATATGGCGACTATTTGATCGTTGCAGTTCAAAAAGATGAAGAGATTCATAAGACGAAACCTGATGCAGTCATGCTTTACGATTTAGAAAAGCGTATGGAATTTATAAGTGCAATTAAGTATGTAGATGAAGTGATTCCATATACTCAAGTGGATGAAGATATTCTAACAATTGATTTTGATGTTTTAGTTTTAGGTGGCGATCAAAATCATCCTGGATTTCAAAGAGCAATTCAATGGGCAAAAAATAACAACAAGATGATCATAAGATTGGAGAGAACACAAGGCATTAGCTCATCACAAATTAAAGGGGGTAATTGAAGATGATATTTGTAATTCATTTTATATCTGATGTTTCAATGATTGCTTTAACTTATTGGATAGAAAAAGGTGTTGATATATTAACAGCATTAATTCCATCAGCAGCTACTGCATTATTAGCAGCTTGGTTTCTAGATAAAGCTTTTAAAAGAAGCAAAAATTTAGGTGATAGCTTAGTTAAATCTGGTATTGATAAAATTGAGTATGCAAGTGGAAAAATGAGCCGAAGAGATCGTTCGATTTTATTCGGGTTGAATAATAAGATTAAACCTATTGAAGTGTGTCTTTGTTTTTTAACAGGAGATAATTTTTTTCTTGACTATTATGATTACTTACAACAACTTCTAGATAATGATTGCAAAATCAAACTTTTAGTTGCTAATCCATTTGATTCTAAAAGATATGATAAACAGTTAGAGCGAATGTCTGATAGTTTTGAGAAGAACACATATACTTGTTGTGAAGAAGATAAAAAGGATGTAGCAAATTTATATTATGAATATAGTATGCTTTCAAATAATAAGCTTAATGATCTATGCTATCTTGAAAGAACATATTTAATGGTTTCAAGTCAAATCATCGAGAAAATTTCTGAAAATACATATAAAGATTTTTATGCGAATTTAGATGAAGAGAGTAAACAAAAAGTTTGGTTTGAACGTATCTCTAAAACAGGTGATCATATCATGCAAGTTGCACTTGTAACAAAGCTTGTTGAAAAATTAAATCAAGATTCTAAAGGATCAAAAATAGAAATAGGTTATTATAAAGACGAGTATCGCATTCCAATGATTTTAGCTAAATATAATAATAACGATAGAGAAGAAACGCTTTTGTGGACAAATATGAATGCACCTGTCAAAGAAACAACCAAATCTGTTAATGTTTTTGGAAAAACAACTGAAAATGATGATTCAACATATATTACAGATGTCATGAAATCATTTGATTATTTATTTGATAGATATAAAAAGTAAATATATTGATTTAATATTTGATTGATATAATAAAAACACCTTGAAAATTGAATTATGAAGGTGTTTTTATTATATTATTTACTATAAATTTTTTGCTTCAAATTAAGTTATAATGTTATCCAAAAATTTGTTATGAATTTTTATAGCATTAACTTTTTAATGATGTTTACAGACTTGATGTGATATTATAATAATTTTTCAATATCTTTAATCATTTTATTAGGATTGATTTGTGGACCAAAGCGTTTAACAATATTACCTTTTCTATCAATAAGGAATTTAGTAAAATTCCATTTGATATCTTTTCCTAGTAATCCCTTTTGTTCATCTTTTAAGTAGGTATATAAAGGATCTTCATTTTCTCCGTTGACATCTATCTTAGCTAAGACTGGGAAAGTGATCCCAAAATTGACTTGGCAAAAGCTTTGGATTTCTTCATTGGTTCCTGGATCTTGATTTGCAAATTGATTACAAGGAAATGCGAGTATTTCTAATCCTTGATCTTTATAAGTTTCATATAAAGATTCCAAATCTTCATATTGAGGTGTAAATCCACATTTAGAAGCTGTATTCACAATGATTAAAACTTTATCTTTATAATCACTTAAATTAACTTGATTGTTTTGACTATCTAAAACACTAAAATCATATAATTTATTCATAAGTATCCCTCATTTCTAATTTTAGTATATACGCTATGTCATTTTCTGTATAATTAAATGCTTTGGGTAGGTTAAAAAAGGTTTCAATGTTTTAGGTAATTATTGTATAATAATACTATAAACACATTTCGTTGGCACATAAAAAGAAAGAGGGGTATTTTTATGTCTAAAAAATTCACAATATTTTTATTAGGATTTTTGCTAGTTTTTTCACTTGCTTCATGTAAAACAGAAGAAGAAAAGTTTTTAGATGATAATATGGGCATGATTTTTTATGATTTATTTAGAGATCAGTATGATATCAATCGTTTCGATGACTCTCTTGAAATAGAATCCGTAGAATATACGATGTGTCATATCATTAAAGTAACAAATGATGAGTTATTAGGACAAATAAGCATGGATGTTACATCTGTTGAAATGTTTATAACTTATAAAACACAATATAGTGAAACAAACACACTTTATGCTCATATCGTCATAGGAACGCGTAATGATGAAGATACATATAGTGTGATCGCAAGATCAAATAATAAAGCAGATTACGATGAAGTTGTTAATCTCATCGTTTTAACACATATAGAAACAGAAGAAGAAACAAACATAATTGAAAATATTACATCTGGAACACTTTCATCTAATCAAATCAGTTCATACATCAGTGATGCGATAAAACTACAAGAAAACTTAGATGAAGAAGCAAATATTGAATCATAAGAGGTATATATGAGATTAGATGGATTTGGCATATTTGTAAATGACATGAAAACAATGATCACATTTTATAAAGAGGCTTTAGGATTTGAGATTAAAGAAGATTTAGATACATCTCATGTCTATCTTATTAAAGACGATACATTGTTTTTAATGTATGGAAGAAATGATTTTGAAAACATGACACATCAGAAATACCAATACATAAAAGGATTTAATGGACACTTTGAGATTGCACTTTATGTAGATACATTTGATGAAGTTGATCACATGTATGAAAAAGTCATGAAGATGGGTGCTAAATCAGTATTAGAACCTACAACAGAACCTTGGGGACAAAGAACATGTTATATCGCTGACCCTGAAGGCAATCTTATAGAAATAGGATCATTTAATAAACCATTTAGAAAGTAAGGAGAACAACATGAATATCAATTTAGATGAACTCATCTATAAGAAAGATGGCTATGACCATACCAATGCACTAGAAGTTGTTAATTTTGAAATTGAAGAAGAAGAAATCGCATTTAATAAAGCAGTGTTTGACATGCTTTTAGATCAAGAAATAAGATTTATATATGATGATGCTACCGTGGACAACTCCACGGCATTTATCGCATATCGATATAAAAATAAACTCATGCTTGAATATATTTTTGCTGAAGATGGATTGTTTGAAATTGATATTGAAGGTGTGTCCTGGATATATCCAAAATACAGTTTTGTTAGTAAACCAGATAAAGTTATTTTCTATAACAAATTACATCAATATATAAATGACGAAGAACTTAAATTAAAAATAAATTTTATCACTTACAAGCATCCTAAAAAGGTGTTAGAACAAAGCGAAAGCGATCAAAAACAATTAAATCCTTATCAAACTAAAGCAGTGACAAATCTAGCAAGGATAGCTCGATATGGCATTATTATAATGGCATTACTAGGCGGTATAATGGGCGTAATGTTTTCTGGAACAGAAGATGGTTTTATATGGGTTGTTGGTCCTATTTCATTGATTTATGGGATTTATGTCTTATTAGGTGTCATTTTTAAATTTAGACATATATATTGCATGTTTCAAAATTTAGAAAATGAGACAATGACACCTAATGAAGTGTATTGGAATAGTTTTAAAAAATCATTACTTTATGGATATCCATGCATTTTTATCATTTTAGGCTTAGGTCTTATCATTTATCAAGTCATCACACTCATTTAAACAAATATAACAAAACATAAGGGGGTTTTTCATATGAGTATAGAAAAAAAAGAATTATTAAAAGATCAAATTTTTAGGGAAAAAGCAAAATACCTAACGATGTGTATTCCATCAAAAGGGCATATACTAGCTGCCTACTTATTAGATATCATCATTATCGTTAGTGTTATTACAGTATTGATACTTAAATTTGAATTAAATAATGTATATAAATATGCAAGTACGTTTGGATTTGTTATTATATATGCCATGATCAGATTTAAAACAGCTGGCAAAACATTAGGTATGATAATTTTTGGTGTTGGATATGCAAGAGAATATGATGGAACACCTTTAGATAACCAAGGCTATAAAGACTTATTTTTAGGAAATATCGCTGCTGATATTAAATATAATGATGTATATGAAACCTATTCATTTTATACAAGCTATAGAAATCAAACAATAGCGATGCAAAAAGCCAATATTGTCTATGTAAAAACTAGAATGTATAAAGAATTAATGAAACAAGGACACCTGCCCTTTTATAATGATCCTGCATCTGTTAGTAAAGATGAAGATTTCAGATTAAAGTTATAGCAATAAAGGAGATAAAATATATGGCAAATTTTTTTAAAGTACAATCTAATGTGTCTAAAGCAACTATAGGATTATCAACTATTTCAGCACCTTTAATGTTTATCGTGTTATATACCATTCTTATTTATCAAAGAGGTGAAACAGTCAGTGATTATCTTGGATATTACATTCTCTTAGTTGCCTCTGCAGTTGTTTCGCTTAGTTTATTAATCGTATATTTAATTAAGATTAAAGATAGAGAATATGATAAAGTCAAAGATACATTCATGATGTTATTATTTGATGTACCATCAATAATTGCATTGTTTGTAGCCGTCAGATACATGGCTTTATTAAATCAAACCGTATAAAATGTTATTAATTTGAGGTGTCTTATATGCAATATGTTTATTTAGCAATTATCATTGTTTTAATTATTTATGTTTATTATTTGAATACACCTACGGGTAAAGGAAGAACATTGGAAAATAAAATAAACAATACAAATAAAAAACTCGCTGAAAGACTCGGTGGATTAGAATTTAGAGATTTAATGTTTAAAGATGATTTTTCATCTTCTCAAATTGACAATTTACTTTTAACAACTAAAGGTTTATATGTTATGGAAGCAAAAAATTATAATGGGCACATATTTGGTTCAGAGCATCAAGAAAAATGGACGATGACAGTTAAACACACAAATACTAAAAGAGCAAGAAGTGGAAGAACATATAAAACAACACATATATCAAAACATAGTTTTTATAATCCACTCAAACAAAACCAAACGCATATTAATAAAATAGTAAAGTTGATGGAAATTCATCAAAACATACCAATTTATAATATTGTTGTATTTGGCCAAAATGCAGTACTAAGAGATGTATCACATAGTTCAAATGTATTTGTGATTAAAAGTAATCAAATTTCAAGAACCATCATTGAATTAGAACAACGAGCAGAGCGAGAAATCAACCATGAGATAATGATGGATTTTGTAGATATGCTCATATTCCATAATATTGAAGATAAAAAAATGAGAAAACAACATGTTCAACATATAAAATCAAAATATCAAAAAAAATGAGATGAATTAAATGTTATATAAGACAAATCATTATATACCTAAGTTTATATTAAACAAATTTAGTACGCAGGAATCTCCAAAAATAAATGTTATTGATATTATACATATGGATATCAATGAAGTTGATACTAAAAAAGCTTTTACAAAAGAAAATTTTTTTGATTTAAATCATGAAGCATCTGAAGATATTAAAAGACTAGAAAAACTGTTTAATAAAAAAGTAGAGAATAAAATGTCTCAAATATTGAGTAAGATTGAAGATTCAGAAGCACACTTTTCAATTACAAGAGAAGAAATGAACATCATAAAAAAATATATTCTTATTCAAACGTATCGTAGTCCAATGAACGCATCTTTTTATAATGAAGCTTATAAAGGAGAAACGTTATCAAAATATTCCAAAGAATCTAACGAATCAGAAAAAGATTTTTGGAAACGTGAAATGTTATATGTTTTAGAAAATGATTGGGAAACAATTATTAAACAAAAAGAACTTATTGGTGTTAAGATCCATTCTGAAGATATTTACAAACAATACTTAACATTTTTTACTACAGACCAAGAGTTCATTCTAACGGATTTAACTTCAACTACCGAGAGAATTCGCTTTGAAATAGAAGACAAATTCAAAAACGAGTATTTGAATATTCTAACTAATATCTATCAAGACTTAGAGTTTAATGATGCAAATGAGATTGCATTAAATGAAGTCAATCGAAATAATCAATACATAGACAATTATTTATTCATTATTTTAGGACCGAAATTAGCTGTTGCAAGCGTTAATCCTTTATGGATTCATAAATACAAATATGAAATAACTAAATTGAATTGGATTGCGAATAAAATGGAAAGTCCTATATTAGATAATCCTAAAAATTTTAAATTACCGAAAGTTAAATATCTGATTGATCCTAAGCACAAACAACAAGGTGATGTGTTCACATATGAAAAAATTAAATTGGATAATATTGAAACAATACATACCATGATATTAAACTTAAATGAGGCAAAACAATTTATAGGCTATAAAAACGAAACATATATAAAAGACTACCTAAAAATATATAACGAGCTTTCTTATTCACATATGCAAAACATTAAAAACAATTATATGGGATTCATTCAATTAATTAATGATTTCCATAATAAAAAACAGGAAGAGAAATAATTCTCAAATATCCTGTTTTTTATTTTATCTATTTACATTTACTTACTGTATCGTTAGCTTCAAAAGTTGTATCTATATAAACAACTTTATTTTTTACTTTTTCTTTTAAATTCATTTGATTTAAAATCTCATGAGCAGCATGAACGCCAATTGATTTCATTTCTTGTTTAATAAATCCTAATTTCATCTCGCCATATACATCATCTTTAATACCATCAAATCCAATCACGGATACATCTTCAGGGACTTTAATATTTAATTGTTTTAATCCATCAATTACGCCTAATGCGACATCATCAGAAGCACAGAAAATAGCTGATGGTGTTTTTTTTAATGTCATGAGTTTGCTAACTGCATCTTGGCCATCATTTCTACTATAATATCTAGCTTCAACTAAAAGTTTATCTGATACTTTTAAACCATGATTATGCATCGCATCCATGAAATTATCCATTCTAGATTTACCAATAAAACTATTGGTAGAACCATGAACATATGCAATCTCTTTATGGCCACATGCTTTAAGTTTTTCAATCATTTCGTGAATGCTGACATCTGATTTAGATGTAACCGTCGTTGTTGATGGTGAAATATGATCAATGACTACTGAAGGTAGATTTGATTCGAATACTTCAGTAAAGCTGGGATCACCCATCGGTCCGCAAACCACTAAAATTCCGTCTACACCTTTCATTCTAGCGTGTTCCAAATAACTTAAGTGATGAGCACCAAAGTTTTTAGATAAGAAAAGCATATCATAACCTTTCGCTTCAACTTCTTTTCTAAAATACTCTAATACACGAGAGAAGTAGGGGTGAAACAACCCAAGATTAGCAATACCTTCATAAATAATTCCAATAGTCCAAGATTCTGTTGTTTTTAAAAATCTTGCTGAATAATTTGGTACATATCCAAGTTCTTCGGCAGTTTTCAAAACAATCTTTCTAGTTTCTTCAGGAATACGTCCCGTATGGTTTAATGCTTTTGAAACGGTTGCTATACTATATCCAGTTTTTGATGAGATATCTTTAATCGTAACCATATAAACCTCCAATGCTTTCACCTTATTATAAACCGAAATAAAGAAAAAATAAAACATAAAGTGAGTAAACGTTTACCTTTTGATATTGCATACCTAAAAAATCCGTGATAAAATAAATGCGTAAACGTTTAACCAAAGGGGGTTACACATGAAAAAAACAGTTTTATTTTTATTGTTTGGACTTTTAGTCGTACTTGTGAGTTGCAATAATGCAAACAACGGACTTTATCCAGCAAACATTACTGTAGAGGATGGCATCTTTACATGTGACACATATGATCAAGCAATGGCATATGAAATTAACTTAACGTCAAATTCAATTGATCTTACATATGAAGTAGCCAATCAATTTGACTTAAATTATTTAGTGCTCAATGGATCATATACATTTAGAGTACGTGCAGTGTTAGAAAATGGTGTCTATAGTGAATATTCAAAGGAAATGAATATTGAAATCACAGATTCTTTGAAGAAGAACATATTGACAGGCGAGTCTTTACATGATGAAGCGTATATGGAGATTCATGGAAGAACACTTTATGATGAAACTTCAGAAGCACAAATGCTTTATTATACAGCAAGTGGATTTGAAGTGTCATTTTATGGAACATCATTAGATCTTATTTTAACTTCTGATAATGCAACTGATAAAAATAAACAAGCATACATTTCAGTTGTTATTGATGATAGTTGTGCACCTTATGAAGGCACAACGTATACGTTGACTCAATCAGAGTTACTACTTTATATTGCTGATGAACTTGATGAAGGATTTCATACTGCATCATTTTATAAAGTCAATGAATCACTTGATAACAATATTGGTATAAAACGTGTGAAAACTGATGGTTTCTTTGTTGACCCTAAAGATGATGAAGAACAATTAAACATTCAATATATTGGTGCATCAACGACAACGGGTTATGGTGATTTAGCTACATCACCAACAGCAAGTAAAACATCTGCAAATTCAAATGGATTGTTAGCATTCACTTCATTATCTGCATACATGTTAAATGCAAACTGGTCAATCACATCAGCAAGCGGATGGGGCATCTCTAGAGGATGGAATACCAATGGTGCGTTAAACGCATCGCTTAATATACCGTCTGCATTTGATTATGTCGCAATCAATTCAAATGGACAAGTATTAGATACATTATGGAATCAAGAACAATTTGTTCCAGATATTTATGTGATTAACTTAGGATCAAATGATTTTAATACGAGTAACTATTCTAATTTATCAGAAACTGAAAAAGCATCATTTGAACAAACATTTGTGAATGACTATAAAGCATTTATATTAAAACTTCATACATATGCACCTGATGCAATCATTATTATCACATATGGTATTTTATCTAAACTAGAAGTTGTTGAAACACTTACTTTAGAAGCAGCTCAACAAGCGAGAACAGAATTTACAAATATCTTTACATTAGAATTAATGACTGGATCTGATTTTGATTATCCATATGGTGCAAATTATCATCCAAACATTTTAACGCACCTAGAAGCTGCTAAAGACTTAGCATCACTCATGTCACAATTAACTGGACAACCGATTGTTCATGATGACATCGTTTTAAGTAATTAAAAGAATCTAAGCAATTCGCTAAAAAATAAAAAGGAAATATTTAAGGAGATTAAACATGAAAAAAGCAATGGTAATGATTTTCGCATTTTTACTCATGTTCACCATGAGTGCTTGTGATGATCCAAAGATTGATGATGGCAATGATGACAATAATGTTGTTGACACCGTTGATCCTGTGATTTCGGGTGCCGCAGATATAACAATAACAGCTGGCGACACACTTGATTTATTAGATGGCGTAACAGCGACTGATGATACTGATGGCATCATAACATCAAGTATTACAGTGATTGGTACAGTAGAAACCAATACACCAGGCACATACACAATCGTTTATTCAGTCTATGATGCTGCAGGCAACTATGATGAAGTATCTATTACAGTTACTGTCCTTCCAGGAGAAGTAAATGAAGATGTTCCAAGTGTTGCAGTTTTAAGTAATAGTGATTTTTCACCACTTAACACTGTCGTTGATGAATTTGTTGAATTACAAGCAACACTTGCAGTTTCAACAACTGCATATGATGGTAATGCATCACTTTCTATGACTTTAGATGGCTCAAACTGGGGTGGTATTTATGTCATTATGGATAATGCAGTTGATGTTAGCGCATATGATTCAATTAGCATTAAAGCACAAATCCCAAGTACAGTTGATAGTCTTTCTATCAAATTTGAAGATGGTACACATAATTTCTTCGTAAACTTATTAGATTATGCAACAGGTACTGAAGGTGACTGGACAACATTCGTTATTCCTACAGTAGCATTTACTGATGTTGATTTCTCTCATTTAACAGTTATAGGTTTCTGGAATCCAAGAGATGTTAACGCAGCTTATGTTGCATGTGTATGTCTATTTGATGATCTTAAGTTTATCAATAACACTGTTGGTGAAGACACAACAGCACCAGTGATCTCTGGTGCAGTCGATCAAACATTCTATGTTGGTGAAACAGTTGACTTGTCAGCTGGTGTAACAGCAATCGATAATAAAGATGGTAATATTACAGCAAATATCTCTATTACTGGTACTGTAGATAATATGGCAGTTGGAGTTTATCCAATTACTTATACAGTATCAGATGCTGCCGGAAATGAAAGTACTGTAACGATTAACATCACAATCGCAGAAGCACCAGCTGCAGTCACTGTTGCAGATATCGTTAATTCGGATTTTGCATTATTAAATACAGTTTCTGATGAACTTGCAGCTTTACAAGTGACTGTAGGCTTATCAACAACTGCTTATAATGGCGATAATTCAGTTTCAATCGTTTTCCCTGGTGGTAACTGGGGTGGTATCTATGTCAATATGTTACAATCTGTTGATGTATCAATGTATAATGCAATCAGTTTAGTTGCGCAAATCCCAGATGGTACGACTTGGATCTCATTTAAATTAGAAGATGGCACAAATAACTTCTATGTCAACTTACTAGATTATCAAACAGGTACAGATGGAGACTGGTCAACATTTGTTGTCCCTATGGCAGATTTTACAAATCTTGACTTCCAAACATTTAAAACATTCGGATTCTGGAATGCTAAAGATGTTGATTCAAATTATATCGCTGGAACTGTATTAGTAGATAATATGCAATTTGTTAGTGTTGCTTATGTCTCTGAGTTATTTAATTCAACAGATGTTTTATTTGATGGTATTGGTGGCAAATTTATTGGTTCTAACAGTGGTGTTGTCAGTGTAACTGACGATGCAATTGATGGAGACTTCGCAGTTAAAATGACATTTGATGGTCTTAGCTGGGGTGGTATATTCGCAACACTTGATACAACGATTGACGTAAGTTCATATACAAATATCGTCTTTAGTATGAAGACAAGTGTAGCAGTTGATTCTTTGGTTGTTAAATTAGAAGATGGTACAAATAATAACTTTGTTAACATCTCTAGTTATACTCCAACCATTGATGGAGATTGGGCAACTTACACGATTCCACTTGCTGATTTTACAGGTGTTGATTTCCAAACTTTAAAATTGATGGGATTCTGGCATCCTAAAGATGATCTTGGAAATTATGTTGCATGTGAAATCATTTTTGACAATATGTATTTTAATTAATAAGTCATATTAAATCTTATAAATATAGAAGAAGTAGCATCATCTGCTACTTCTTTGTTTTATAGAATAACTTGTAAAAAAGAGGTGTCAAATGTATGATATAGGTATAGAGAATATTGATAAAAAACAAAAAATAAACAATAACGGGGAAAAAAATATGCGATGGAACACTCTATTTTTAACAGGTGTTGATGAACACACAAATGTATGGCTTGCGACCAAAATTAAATTATTAAACATTTCAAGTTTATTCGTTAGTGTGATGTTGTTCATATTTGCACTACTTAATTTTATCTTTGAATATAATGTTGTATTAGGCATCATCAATTTAATCTCAGCATTGATCATGTTGATTCCTTATATCCTAAACTATACACATCATTATTTTTTATCAAGAATTTTATTCATATTGATTTCTTATGTACTATTAAGCATATATTTTATTTTGTATGGACCAAACCAAGTCTATTTCCAATTCTATTTTTTACCTGCAGTAGGTTTACCTTTTGTATTCTTTAAAGCTGAAATTGGAAAATATAAATGGTTACTTAGTATATTAGGACTTGTTTTATGGTTTGTCATAGAAATGATAGAATTTGCCATAGATCCATTTTTGTATATTGAAGTTGAACACTTAAAACTAACTCAAATCATCACATCAGCCTTTTTATTCATGTCAATGATATTAATTTTTTCCACGTCTTCAAATGAAAGCAAGGAACACTTTGATAGAATTAATGATATGAATGAGAAATTAAAAACACTCTCTGAAATCGATGACTTAACTCAAATATATAATCGAAGATATATCATCAATCAATTGAAACAGAGTTTTAAAATCAGTAAGGAATCAGGGAAACAACTCTCCATTGCTATCTTTGATATTGATTATTTTAAACAAGTCAATGATCACTATGGCCATTATGCAGGAGATCAAATCTTATATATGTTAAGTCAAATGGCAAAAGCGCATTTTAAAGAAGAACGGATTATTGGAAGACTTGGTGGAGAAGAGTTTTGTATCATCTTTAATCACGGCGATCTAAAAGAGAATAGAATAGAAGTTGAACGATTTAGAGATAAGGTTGAAAAACATGAGTTTGTTGTCGATGGTCAAAAGATTTCAATTACCATAAGCATCGGATATGCCCATTTTAAAGACTCAATGGAAAAAACCGAAGAATTATATAAGTTTGCAGATGAAAGACTTTATATCGCTAAAAATCAAGGAAGAAATCAAGTCGTTGATCACTATTAATATAAACAAAAGAGCAAAGCATCCGCTTTGCTCTATTATTTTATAGTATGATTTTTACAACTTGAAAATCATCATCAAGCCATAAACCAATCACTTCAATATTTGGATACCATTTCTTAACTCTTTTTACAGATTCAATCAAATGGATTTTTTGTAATTCATCTGGTTCACTAATCCCTGCACAGTCAGTATGACCCACAAGAGCGACTATCTTTGATTGGTGAATTTCAACCGAAATTCTGACTCTTCGTCTTAAGTCTTTGACGAGATTTAATGGTTTTCTTCGCGCTATGACCTTAACAGGTCCAGCTAAAGTAATGGTGTCAACATAGGTAACACCATAGTTTTGTTTAATGTATTCATGGATCGCAACTTGTACTCTACCATCCATGCAATTGATTGCAGTTCCAAATGTGTTCATGAGCATCTCCTATTATTTAAGAGTTTATCATAAATTGAAGGTGAGTCATAATCTTTTACTTTCGCAGTATTTTTTATGATAAAATATGCATATAGAATCATTTTAGATGATTTAATCAAATGTGTGGAGGGGATTTGCATGTTGATACTATTATTAAGATTTTTAGGTTTTGCACTATTAATGGGTGTTCCGGCGTTTTTCATTAAACTTAATGCGCTTAAGAAAACAACGAAAAGGGATGGCTTTCAATTAGAAATTATATTATTTGCTATTTTTATTTTTGTACTGGTTTTATTGCAATACATACAATTGCTTGTACCATCTATCAGACTGTTTCCAGTAATCGCAATCATTTGGTTAAGCTTCTATGTATTTGTTGAACCATTTATTGTGTATTTATTGCTCTATGAAAAAACCAAAGTTTTTAATGTTCATTATAAGGAATATTTATTTTTAACCATACCATGGATGTTTCTTTTTGATGTTTCAGGTGTTGTTTTAATGATGTTTGGTATTCTTTTTTTCCAAGATATATTTCCAATGACGTAAATATGTAAGTCGTGTAGATCGAGGTGATTATATGAAGAAATTATTACTTTTTTATCTAAACATTTCAGAAAACTCCTTCTTCAAGACGATTGTCTAAGTGGGAGATGAATGAAACCGCAACATTAAAAAAAATATAAATAATTATAAATGTTTCACTAAATTCATGGTATAATTAATATATAAGTCATAAGTGCGATTAATGGGGTAACAAAGGTGAAATTAGATAATAATAATCATTCAGTGTTCAAATTATATTATCATCTTATTTTAGTGATAAAATATAGAAAACCTGTGATTGATGA
>JBFWMH010000018.1:0-29819 GCA_050251655.1 Acholeplasmataceae bacterium | reverse complement strand
GTTACTTATAGTATAAGTGAGGATTTCTTTTATTTATATATCAAAAAGAAGCAGCCGCTTTCTCTAAAAACTACCACCTCAAAATTTAAAGCCTATCTTTTACCACCTCAGAATTTAAATACCTTAATAATTTAACACATAGTAAAGTTTAACTCTAGATCTTTAAGGATTTAGAGTTTTTATTTCCACTAGATCTTGATTTTGACAATATTGTGTGATCTAATTAAATAAAAGGGGATGGTTATTATGAATATAACACCAGAAACTAAAAAATTATCTGCATTATTTGGATTACAGTCAGAAGAATGCTATAAAATTCCAGAGTATCAACGTAATTACTCATGGAAAGAAAAACAAATTGAAACATTGTATACGGACTTGATGGAGGAAAAAGAAGGATATTATTTAGGAAATCTACTATTGGTCGATAATAATGATAAAACTTATGATGTCATCGATGGTCAACAAAGACTTACAACTATATCGTTATTTTTATTAGCCATTTATGAAAATTTGATGATATTAGAGAAAGTTATTCCTGATGAACAAAAAGAAATATTATTTGCAACAACTGCAGATATCAAACGTATGTTATTCACTTCAAAGTATGAATCTAGACTTACTCTATTAGAAAATGATAATACAATTTGGGTATCACTACTTATGGTGTTGAAAAAACAACCGGTTGGTAAATATGGGAAATGGTCATTTCATAAACGTTACAAATATATTAAAGATACTTTGATAGGTAAACTTGACACTGTAGATGAAATAATTGATTTATATTCTAAAATAATTAATTTAGAATTATTAAGTATTAAAGTAAATAATTTGACAGATGCATTTAATGCATTTTCATCTTTAAACTCTAAAGGATTACCATTAACGCAATTGGATTTATTAAAAGTAACTTACTTAAAAAATGCAAACAAATACCAAGTTTCAAAACCTTTAATAAAGTGGGATTTATTATTATCTAAATTTAAATTTAATGGAAATGAAGAACATGATCCCAAATTAGTAACACAGTTTTTATTAAATAATTTTGATACTTTTGAAACAAATGACAAATCATCAATTACTAAATCACTAATAATCACCAAATATGAAAAATTATTTAGTAGTAGCAAAACATATATCGACCAGTTAATTGGCAATGCAGACATATTTGTTAATATTATTAACCCGACAAGCAATTCTAAGATCGATAATAAATTAACTGCATTAACAAAATTAGATAGTTCTCAAGCTTATCCTCTAATATTGTTTATTCTATCTGTAAATTATAGTGAAAATTTAGTAATTAAAATTCTCGATTTGTTAATCAATTTTTATGTAAGAAGAAATTTTTGCCAAAAACCCAAATCATCAAACATAAGAGCAAAAATGATTTCATTAGTTAGAGATTTAATTGAATATAATAATGATCTACAGGATGATATTTTCAATAGAATTAAAGATGTTTTAAAGAAAATATCAGAAGATGATAACTCTTTTAAACATATACTTATGAATGAGGGGATTTACGACAATAATTATGATACTACAAGATATGTATTAATTGACATCGAAAGAAAGTATGGAAATAAATTCAACAAAGAGAATCCTGATACATTAGATGAAAAAGTGGGAGATAAATATCGTTGGACTGTAGAACATATTTTACCTCAAGGTGATGATATGCCGGACTACTGGGAAGAGGCATTGAAACCATTACCAGAAGATATAACAATATCAGACATTCTTGAGGACAATGTGCATCATCTTGGGAATTTAACTTTAACCGCTTATAATTCAGAGTTGAGTAATCATTCATTCGAAGATAAAAAAAATCTCGTTCAAGATGGCATAGCGGTAGGGTTGCAAAATGGTTTATTTTTAAACAGAGAAGTTATTAATAAAGATAAATGGAACATAGAGCAAATAGATTCTAGAAACCGAATTCTTGCAGACATCATTGTCAAGGATTATAATTTTAAAGATTGATAATTTAAAATCTACTGGATTATATCAGTAGATTTTTTATTTATAAAATAAAAATGGTACAATAATAAATAAGATAGTTATATTGGGGTAAACGCATGCAAATTAAAAATTTCATATTTAATAAACACACATTTAGTGGAGATAAATTCAAACAACTTAATTTTTCTAAAGGAGAAGACTGGCCAGTAGTATATATTTTAGAAAACGTTAAAAAAGTATATATAGGTCAAACTAATAACTTTAGAAGAAGAATGAACGAACATCTTGATAATCCAGAAAGGACACATTTAGATTCAGCATATTGTATTATTGACAATGAATTTAATAAATCAGCGGTTCTTGATGTTGAGTCAAAATTAATTAGTTATTTTGATGCTGATAAAAAATATGAATTATTAAATGTGAATGCAGGGTCTATAAGTCAAGATTATTACAATAGAACTAATTACTTAAATAAAATTCCAGCAATATGGAAAAAACTACAATCTTTAGGCTTAGCAAATAAAGATATTTTTGATATTGAAAATTCTGATTTATTTAAATACTCTCCATATAAATCACTCACAATTGATCAATTTGCTATTTCACAAATGATTATTGAAGATATTAGAGATGAAGCATACTCTACAACGTTTATTGAAGGTAATGCTGGAACTGGTAAAACAGTACTTGCTATGTATCTTCTTAAAAAACTAAGACACGATTATCCTAATTTAAAAATTGCTTTAGTTGTTTCTATGCAATCACTTAGAAAAACATTAAAAGAAGTTGCAGGGACAATTAAAGGATTAAGAAAAAACGATGTTATTAACCCAAATCAAGTAGCATCACAAAAATGGGACGTTTTAATCGTAGATGAAGCACATAGATTAAAACAAAGAAAAAATCTTACTAACTATAAAGCATTTGATGATATCAATAAAAATCTAGAAATATTAAACGGTAATCAACTAGATTGGATTATTGCACAATCAAATCATCAAATTCTTTTCTATGATGAAGATCAGTCTGTTAAACCTACAGATATATCACGAGAGTATTTCACTAATCTAAAGATGATGTTATACAAAGAAAGAAAATGGAAACAATTCAATCTTGAAACACAACATCGTGTTAAAGGTGGCTACGAATATATCAAATATAGTAAAGAAGTATTACAAAACAATAAACCACAACGAATAGATTTTAATAATTATGATGTGAAACTATATAAAGACTTCCAATCATTTAATATTGAGTTGTATAGTAAAGAAAAAGAATTTGGTTTATGTAGAATGGTATCAGGATACTCATTTGATTGGATATCTAAAAATGATCCTTCTAAATATGACATTGAAATTCAAGGTATCAAAAAACAATGGAATAGCGATGATGAAGATTGGATTAATTCTAAAAATGCACTTGATGAAGTTGGATGTATTCATACTGTGCAAGGATACGATTTAAATTATATATTCTTAATATTTGGGAAAGAAATAGATTATATTCCTAAACAAGATAGAATAGTTATTAATAAAGATATGTATTTTGACAAAAAAGGAAAAGCAGGCATTTACGATCAAGAAGAGTTAAAGGAATATATTTTAAATATCTACGCAACTTTAATGAGTAGAGGTATTCAAGGTATATATATGTATGCATGTAATGAAAACTTTTATGAATATTTAAGAAAGTATTTTAATGTGGTGAATAATAATGAATGATATCAAAGAACTATTAGAAAAGATTATTGAGTTTAGAGATAATAGAAATTGGAAACAATTCCATACACCTGAAAATCTTGCTAAAAGTATAAGTATAGAAGCTAATGAATTATTAGAAAACTATCAATGGGGACCTCAAAATGCTAATCTAGATAATATAAAAGATGAAGCAGCTGATGTTTTTGTTTACTTATTATTATTATGTAAAGAATTAGAAATTGATTTATTACAAATTACAAAAGAGAAAATGGATAAAAACAATAAGAAATACCCTGTTGAAAAAGCATTTGGATCATCAAAAAAATATACTGAGTTTGATAAATAGCAATAAAAAAATTATAATTAAATATAGACAGTAGTAATTATGAAATTGGGGTAAATATGATTACATTTATAGATTTGGAAGTTGACAAAAAGACAAAACATGTTTATGATTTTGGTGCTGTTAACGATAAAGGAAAAGAAGTCCACACTGCAGACGCTAAAAAATTTATTAAATTATGTTCTGGGTCTGATTTTTATTGTGGCCATAATATCGTAGCACATGATTTATTATTTATAAATGATTTACAATATAGAGGAATGAATTTTGATTCTAATAAGATTATAGATACACTATTGCTATCATCATTATTGTTTCCTAATAAACCATATCACAGTCTAATAAAAGAAGATAAATTAAAACCGGAAGATTCCAATAATCCACTTAATGATTCTAAAAATGCTATGAAGCTTTTTTATGATGAAGTGGAGAAATTTAATAGTTTGAGTATTGAAATGAAATCAATTTATTATAAGCTATTAAGAAAAGAGAAGGGATTCGAAGGTTTTTTTCGTTATTTAAACTTTGAACCTATTGAAATTAAAATAACAGAACTCATAAGAACATGTTTTGAAGATATGATCTGCAGTAATTCAGATTTAGAAGATTTAATTCTCTATCATAAAATAGAATTAGCATATACACTGGCACTTATTAATACCAATAATGTTACATCGTTATTTCCTGAATGGATTATTAGAACTTATCCATATGTCGAGACGTGTATGATCGTTTTAAGAGGAACTCCATGTGAACAAGGATGTTCTTATTGTAATAAAGAACTAAATGGAAGTTTAGGACTAAAAAGATTTTTCGGTTATGAGAAATTCAGAGATTTCGATGGCCAACCTTTGCAAGAAAAAGCAGTTAAGCACGCACTTAGAAACGAGTCTTTATTAGCTGTGTTTCCTACTGGTGGAGGCAAATCAATCACTTTTCAAGTACCTGCATTAATGCGAGGAGAGATGACTAGAAGTTTAACTGTTGTTATTTCACCATTACAATCGTTAATGAAAGACCAAGTTGATAATCTTGAAAGTAAAAATATCACTGCTTCGGCAACAATTAATGGACTGCTAGATCCAATTGAAAGACAAAAAGAGATTGAACGCGTTAAAAACGGTGATGTTTCTATTTTATATGTTTCACCTGAAGCTTTAAGATCTACTACAATTGAAAAAGTTTTAATGGGAAGAGATATTACTCGATTTGTTATTGATGAAGCTCACTGTTTTTCATCTTGGGGACAAGATTTTAGAGTTGATTATTTATATATTGGTGATTTTATCAAAAATATTCAAGATAAGAAAAATAATAAAAAGCAAATACCTATTTCATGTTTTACTGCAACTGCAAAGAAGCAAGTTATTAGAGATATAAAAGATTACTTTAAAAATAAATTAGGTGTTGATATGATTGATATCATTTCAACATCTCAAAGAAGCAATTTATCATATAGCGTTATAGCGGTTGATGACGAAAATAAAAAATATGCTAAATTACGTGAACTTATCGATTTACACGCAGAACCAATAATTGTTTATACATCTAGAACGAAATTAGTAGATGAGTTATGTGAAAAACTAAAAATCGATGGATATAATGTTTCAAAATTTCATGGAAAAATGGAAAAGGATGAGAAAATTGCAGAACAAAACGCATTTATGAATGATCAGTCTCAAATTATGGTTGCTACATCAGCGTTTGGAATGGGTGTAGATAAGAGTAATGTTGGGGCAGTTATACATTTTAACATTTCAGATTCTATTGAAAATTATGTTCAAGAAGCGGGGCGTGCTGGACGAGATGAAAAATTACATGCTGTATGTTATGTCTTATACCATAAAGAAGATTTAGATGAACATTTTGCTTTATTGAATTCAACCAAAGTATATCAAAAGGAAATATATCAAATTTGGCAAGGCATTAAGAGATTAACAGGTAAAAGAAACGAAATTACAAAATCTGCGTTAGAAATTGCAAGAGCGTCTGGTTGGGATGATTCAGGCAGTGATGTTGAAACTAGAGTTAAGACTTCAATTGCAACCTTAGAAGATTCAGGCTATGTTAAAAGAGGACAAAATGTAGCAAGAGTTTTTGCCAGTAGTTTAATTGTTAGAAATGCAGAAGAAGCTAGAAAGAAAATAATTAATTCAAAACTATTTGAAACCGAAATTGAAGTGATGAATGCAGAAAGAGTAGTATCAAGACTACTAACTGATTATCATACAAAAGGACAAAGTACAGAAAATGAAACAAGAATGGATTATTTAGCAGATCAGTTAGGATTAGATAATAATACAGTTATTCACATTGTGCAGAAATTAAAAGAAGCCAAAATATTAGAAGATTTCAAAGATATAGTTTGTTATCTAGAGAAGAAAACAGAACTAAATTCTGCAAGCAAGATTGAAGATAAATTTGCAAAACTAGAAAATTATATCATTCCTTTATTAATTGGGGATGAGAAAATGATTAATCTAAAGATGTTAAATGAAAAAGCAATAGAAAATGGCATTAAATCTACTATAAAAGATATAAAAGATATTATTAATTACTTAGCAATCACTAAACGTATAAAAGTAAAAAAAGAAGGTAGTGATGTATTAAGGATACACACTTACCAAGAAAACATTTTAGATGACTTGCAATTTTATCATGATATCGCAGGGCTATTCATTGAGTTTTTATATAACCACCCTATAAACAAAGGAAATAATACAACAAGTGAAATTATTAGTGTATATTTTTCTATTATGGATGTTAAAGATTATATCAATAAAAATAAAGGAATGTTTCGTACTGAAAACTATACAACTAAAGATGTAGAAGAAACAATGTACTATCTTAAACGTATAGGTGCTCTAAAAATAGAAGGTGGATTTTTAGTTACCTATTCACCTATGCGAATAACTAGAACAGAAATAGATAATAAAAAAGTATATACAAAAGCAGATTATGAAAAACTCAATCATTATTACGAAACTAGAGCTCAACAAATTCATATTGTTGGTGAATATGCAGAAAAAATGACTAAAGATTATAGAGCTGCATTAAGTTTTGTTGATGATTATTTTCAATTAGAATATACAGATTTTTTAAATAAATATTTTGTTGGCGAAAGAAAAAAAGACATAACAAGAAACATGTCTAAAGAAAAATTTCAAGAGTTGTTTGGTGAATTATCACCTCAGCAACTTTCAATCATTCAAGATAAAGATAGTCAACAAATAGTCGTTGGAGCTGGACCTGGTAGTGGTAAAACTAAATTACTTGTCCATAAGTTAGCGTCTATTGTAATGACAGAAGATATTCGAACTGAACAATTACTTATGCTTACTTTCTCACGTGCAGCAGCAAGTGAATTTAAGTCTAGGCTGATTGATTTAATTGGGTCTACTGCATACTATATTGATATTAAAACCTTCCATAGTTATGCTTTTGATCTGTTAGGGCAAATTGGGAATATTGAAAAAACAACTAATGTTATCAAAGAAGCAACTGAACTCATTAAAAATCATGAAGCTGATTTAACTAAAATCACAAAGATGGTTTTGGTATTAGATGAAGCTCAAGATATATCAGAAGAAGAATATGAATTAATCACAACACTGATGGATTATAATCCTGATTTGAGAGTTATAGCAGTTGGTGATGATGACCAAAACATTTATGAATTTAGAGGGTCATCGTCTTTATATATGAAGAGTTTTGTTGATGAAGGAGCAAAACTATACGAGTTACTTATTAACTATAGAAGCAAGAGAAATATAGTTGATTATTCTAATTACTTTGTTAGAATGCTGAAAAATAGAATTAAAGAATCTCAAATCAAATCAAAATCCGAAATTGGTGGGAAAATAAAAATAGTTAAACATACAAATGAAAGTCCTGCATATGATAGTGTTGTATTTGATTTCTTTAATTCAAACCTAGAAGGAACAACCGCTATTTTAACTAGAGACAACAACGAAGCATCAATTATTTATGGATTATTGGGATTACACGGAGTAAACGCCAAACTTATTCAAAATATTGATAGTTTTTCTATAGAGAAAATGATTGAATTTAGAGATCTATTATCAACTTTATATAAACATAATACTACACCGATAATTAATAAAGATAAATTAACAGAAGTTGTTGATGAGTTTACTAATTCACATAAGAGTCAATACACTGAATTGGCAATTAAAGTACTTTACCAATTTCTATCACTTAATAATATGCCATTTCTATCGGATTTTGAAGAGTTTATTAGGGAATCAAAACTTGAAGACTTTGTAGAAAAAAATGTAGTTTATGTATCAACACTTCATAAAGCCAAAGGTAAAGAATTTGATAATGGCATTATTTATTATAATAATAAGAGTTTCTTGAAAGAGGATGAATTGAGATTATTATATGTGGGTATGACAAGAGCAAAAACAAATTTATTTATTCATACAACACATAATATTTTTCAATCATACTCAGAAGTTGATGTTATAACAGATGATACGGTATATGAACAACCTAAACGATTGTTGTATCAATTGTCACATAGAGATGTTCAGCTCGGATACTTCAAATATACTGAAAAAGCAGTGAAAAATATTTATAGTGGTGCAAAACTACATTTAGAAGAAGATATCGTTTGTAATCAATATAATCATAAAATACTCAAGTTCTCAAATAAATATAAAGCTGAATTAAGTGAATTATTATTAAAGGGTTATCAAATTAAAGAGATAACTGCCAATTATATGGTTTATTGGTTTGATAAAGAAAATGAAGAAGGATATTATATAGTGCTACCTGAAATTATTTTTGAAAAAAATAGTTAGAGATGTCGTCTATAGATGGGAGGAATCATGAAAGAAAAATTTGTTTGGTATGCATGTTATGGAAGCAATATTTGTGAAGATAGATTTTTATGCTATATTGATGGAATAGAAAGAGAAATCTGTGGTATAAAAATTAAGAATAATGGATGTACCAACATAAAAAAACCTATAGAAAATAAAGTTTATGAATTCAAACACAATATATATTTTGATAAAAAAAGTAATAAATGGGGTAAAAAAGGCGTTGCTTTTATTGATTTAGAGCATGAAGGATTTGCTTATGGAAGAATATATAAAATAACCGAAGAACAGTTTTCTCAAATAAGATGTCAAGAAGGAAGAGGTTTAAGCTGGTATGGATATCCCCAAAATGATTTTACGGATCCAATTGATGAAGTTGACGGAATTAAAGTTTACACATTTACCCAAAAAAATAATAATGGGTCTAGGAATATGCCATCCGATGAATATAAGGCAGTTATTATTAAAGGACTTATGGAGATAGGATTAACAAAATCAATTGCAATTAAATATTTAGATTTGTGTGAAAAACAATGATTATAAAGGTTGTTAAAGGAAAAGGTAATTCATATGATAAAAGAATTATTTCCTAAATTAATAATTGAGGATGAAGAAATTGAAGAATTCAAAAAATATCTATTAATTAAAGGGCAATTTCTCTATAAACAAATTTATGAATTGATACTTTTAACCGATGAAGAAGTACACTATCGTGAAATTGCACAAATTATTAGATATGATAAGTATTTGAGAAATACTTTATATAAGTTTTTGTCAGCGTTAGAAGAACAATGGAGAGCAACAATTTTCTCAAAGCTAGAATATAATTCGACAAAAAAAGAATTAATAAATAACAATATTGATTTAAAAAAAATTGTAAAAAAAGTTAATTTAAATGATTCTGTTTTTTATTGGGCATCATTTAATAAAAAATTCACACTTAGTAAAATCATAGAAATTATCCAACAAAAGAGTAAGGATTTAGACATTGAATTAGATAATGAACATGCAGCAATGTTGAAAAAACTTCGGAATTCTGTAATGCACCATAATTTGTTATTGTTTTCTATCAATGAATCTATCGAAGAGGTTCTAAATGAAATAAAAACCATTGAAAAAAGCATCGAAGTACTTTGGCAGTTATTAGATTATAATCTAAGTAATACACTAGAAAAAGAAATAAATTTAGGTAATTATCGTGGAGGAAGAATAGATAGTGAAGCACCTAATTTAACAAGATTTTGTTTAAGGAGATTTAAGAATGGAATATTTATATAAGAAAGATACAAAAATTAATAGACAAGAGTTTAAACATATTTTTGATACACTTAAAAAAAAATTAAATAATGAATGGACAATTAATTATAAGTTGGTAGGAAGCTCGAAGCGAAATTTAGTTTTAGTGGGAAATGAGGGTTATGATTTAGATTATCATATCTATATAGTGAAAAACCCTAACATGCAAGCGGAAGATATAAAAAACAAATTCAGGCTATTATTAGATGAGATTGTACCAAAATTCAATCTAACTAATTGTGAAGATTCTACCCACGTGTTAACAACAAAAAAAATTGAAGGCAATAAATTAATCTATTCTTACGATATAGCGTTATTAAAGAAAAACAAAAAAGAAGAATATGTGATTTTAAAAAACGATAAATTAAATAATGGTAATGGACCTTATCATTTTGTAGAAGTACCAAAAGCTTCGGATTTTTCAAAAAAATATAATGAAATATCGGGAACACAAAATTGGAAACAATTAAGAGATATCTATAAGAAAAAGAAAGAAAGCCAACAAGATTTACCAAAAGATTCAAGAATTCACTCGTTTTCTTTACTGATATCATCTGTTAATGAATTAAAAAATGAATAGCGTAGCAGATCAAATCATTAATGTATGAGTTATGGTAAAATGAATAATAATATTCTTATTTAAAAGATATGAAGGATAAAAAATGAGACTCATCCAATTAAAATACTTTGTTGAAATCTGTGATCATGGCTCTTTAAGTCTAGCAAGTAAATTTTTATTTGTTACACAACCAACTCTATCATCAGCTATCAACAATCTAGAAAAAGAATATAATATCAAACTTTTTGAAAGAAAAGGGAACGCACTCATCTTGACCAAGGATGGTGAGTTTTTCTATGAAAAAGCGAAAGCAATCCTTGAACAAATCTCAATATTTGAAAAAGATCTAAAAGATTTAGCTGATAAGAAAACAACCATCCGTATTGGTGTACCACCAATGATTGGTTCTTTCTTATTCCCTAAGATATATGATAAATATATGTTAGAGCATATTGATGCTAAGTTTGAGATATGGGAAGATGGATCTCTATCGATTCGTAATAAGATTATGAATCATACATTAGATTTAGGGTTTTCTATCTTAAATGAATCAGTACATGAGGGATATCAAAAATAAGTGATTCTAGAAACAGAGTTACTATACTGTGTTTCAAAATCTAATCTTTTAACTCAAAAAGAATATTTAACGATTGAAGATATTAAGAATGAACCTGTCATTTTAATGAAAGAAGGATTCTTTCAAACATGACTTATAAGAAAAATGTATAACCAAATAGGGATGATACCCTAATATCGTATTAGTATCATCTCAAATTCTTGTTATTAGGAACTTTGTTAAGATTAATGTAGGTGGAACATTCCTTATAAAGGAATTAGTAGATAAAAATGATGAGGATATTATTGGTATTCCATTTAAGGATAAACTAAGTTTAAAAATAGGTTCATTATGGAGAAAAATGTAGGATTGCATCCCGGGACGATTGAATTTGTAAAAGATTTGGTTTCTCCGATATTAATTAGTGTTATTGTTGAAAAATATGGTAGCTTTCATAATGATTTGTATTCAATAATATATAAGAATGTTATAAAACAAAATAAGAATAAATATGGTGTCATTTTAATTCAATACTCAATAAAACAAAACGATATTTTTATAGATGGGATTAAAGGGTATTTTGATATATAAAACGCGATTAATAATTTAAAATTAAATAAATATTAAGAAACAACTCTTATACAACAAACCAGTTAGAAAATTAAACTGATTTTTTATTGTATACTGTTTAGCACAAATAGTATTATATGATATAATCACTTGGAAAAGGTGAGTACATGAATAACAAAACAAAAGGGATTATCGCAATCACAATCGCAGCCTTAGGCTTTGCACTGATGAGTTTATTTGTTAAATTCACATCAAGCGATATTCCATCGACACAAAAAGTATTATTTCGTAATGCAATCAGTTTAATCATTTCATTTTCAATAGTGATTAAAAATAGATCTTCATTTTATGGATCAAAAGAACATCAACCACTTTTATTATTAAGAAGTGCACTTGGGACACTAGGCATGGTTTTATTCTTTTATTCAATTGATAAACTGCCTTTAGGTGATGCCAATATGCTCAATAAGTTAAGTACATTCTTTTTAATTATTTTTAGTGCATTATTCCTAAAAGAAAAGGTAAAACCATATCAAATCTTAATGATTGTTATTGCTTTTATGGGGACACTCTTTATCATAAAACCTACATTAGATATTGATATATTTCCATATATTATATCTATCTCAGCAGCGATGGCAGCAGGTGCTGCCTATACTGTACTAAGAGCATTAGGTAAAAAAGAAGCATATTATACGATTGTTTTATATTTTTCATCATTTAGTGTTGTAAGCATTTCGCTCTTGATGCTGATCATTGATACGCCATTATTCAACTTTGTTGCTATGGACATAAGTGATATCATTTATTTGATTCTTGCAGGTGTATTTGCGACTGTAGGTCAATTTGGGACAACATTAGCATATAAATATGCACCAGCTAAAGATATCTCAATATTTAATTATACAAATGTAGTCTTTGCATCTATCTTAGGTGTCATCGTATTTAGTGAAACACCAGATATATATAGCATCATTGGTTATTTTATTATATTTGGTGCAGCATATTATATGTTTATTAAAGGCCACAAAAAACAAAAGGATTCATTGAAATAAAATTCTATCAGGTAACGTTTTAAACAAAGAAGTATTAAGTTTAATTTACGGAAATAATCTAGAGTATTCCAAAAACCTTAATTATAATGAAATATCTATTAAATAAAGTTTTCTTGCTCTATTCCGGTAAAAGTAACTCAAATAAATAAGCATCGCTCTTCTCATATGTGAGAAGAGCTTTTCTATAATTAAAACTTCATACTTATCAATCGCAATCATCTTCTTAAGATGATAATAAAAGTTTAGTGCTTAAAAAAACATGGCATTAAAGCCTTTAATATCGGTTTACTTGATGACATATTTATTGTAAAATTAAGTAGAACTTAAATTTATCCAATACAAGGGGGAGACAATAAATGAAATACGTTAAATTAAGCGTCATGATTGTTTTATTATTGATGCTTGCTAGTTGTAGTCGTTGGAGTGCATATGAAAAAGAACTTGCTGCAGCTGATAAGGCTTTGTTTGAGGCTGATTTGCTTGATGTAAATGTGATGACAGATATTTCAATCAATGATCATGGTTCAATCAACAGTGTAAGTGATGAAGTATCTTTTTCTATGAGCATAGATCCTTATTTTATCTATATTGAAGATCCAGAACCATCGATCATTTATGAAAATGAAGGTTATTATTATCAAGCTAACCTAGGATCTCCACTAACTGATACTGGATATTATGTGATTGCTCCAAATATTGTTAATGTTGAAATGGCTGAAAGCTTTTCAAACATTAATGTTGAAGGTGAACCATCATATCAATTTATTGATGGAAAGATTGAAGAAACAGAAGATCATGTTTTTCAAATTACAACAACATTTAAAAATCTATTAGAAGACCAATCATTTGCAGACCTTGCTACTTTAGAAGATCTTATGACAAGTGATCAATATGATGCGTTTTTAGCTAGTGAAGTCATCGTTACTGTTGATTTTAATCAGGGGATTAAAATGATGTTAAATCTATCCATGGATATAGAAGATATCGCAATGACCATATCGTTAACTATGGATATCAAAATTGCTCAAGGAGAGGCAGTAGATGTTCTAAACGATGAACGATTTTTAATTCTTGAGACTAGTGATATTATGAAGGCAACTGAAATTTTTGTCGACCACCCTTTTTCTTATCCAGAAAATTGGGATTTATATACACAGGCGTATTTCAAGATTTATTTAGAAGAAGGACATTATTACATTAATGCATCCTCACCACAAATGTATCCTACATTTATGGATTTGAATTATCAAAACTATAATTTAATAGACATGATTGAAAACCGTTTAATTCTTGAAAATTATCCTTATCGTGCCATCAAAATAGATCAAGCTGGTTATTATTATTTTTCTTTATTTATTAATGGATATGAAGCATCATCATTTTCTATTGATCATCTAGATTATGATTCTTATCTTTCTGATTCAACGATGGATATCACAAACGGTGGTACTTACTCTTTTGAAATAGAAGGATTACATGACGCAGTTGCTTTTGAATACACAGGAAGTAGTAATGCTATCATTGGTATCGATGGTCTTGGAGATCATTTAAGTTTCTTTACTATACAAAATGTTAGTATCTCTTCTTTCTATAATCAAGATAAAAATGCTATTAGTGTGACTGGACCAACAACTGTTTATCTAATTCCTTTTGATGAATATGGCATTAAAACATATACGGTAACTTTTGAAGTCTTTTATCAAAGCAATAATTTTACGAGTTTAGATCAAATGTATACATTAACATCAACCTTTGATCACATGTTTGTTGCATCTGATGATTTAGCTTCGCAATATGTTAAGTTGGAGATCACAGAAGAAGGCGATTACGCATTTTATAAGAATAATGTATATAATGACATTGGTAATATTGGCACAATTTATGATGAATCAAATCAAGTGATTAAAGCAGTTAATAATTATACTGGATCATCTTATCAACTTGCACATTTAGTACCTGGCACATATTATTTACAACTGGTTGCGTTCAACCCTTCAGTGTTTCAATTAAGATATGAAAAGATTTCATAAAAAATAGTTTTTTTAGATAAATAATTAAAAAAGGACTTTAAGAGATGAAGTGTTTGATTACTTCAATGTTCTATAAGTCCTTTTATATTTTTCCGAATATAAGTGTAAATAAGATGAATAAGTAGTTTGCTACAACACCACTAACGATACCACCAATAGTATGTGATAAAATAGCTTTTCCTGTGAGTTCTCTAGCGCCTACGCTATCCATCATACTCACATGTGTTGATAGATAACCACTCCAGGTTGTACCAATGGCTGTAAAGACTGCGATATCTTTAATGGTGATATATCCATTTAAGATAAAATCAGGCACTATCCCTATAGCTGCACCAGCACTTCCTAAACTGATGAGTGGAAAAGCAATCGCTTCAGGATTTTGAAAACCAAATAAAGGTTTAAATATAAACATTAAGTAATGTCCAACTTTAGGCAAATATCCAATACCTTCTAAAGCAGCACCGGTATATCCACCATCTGGCATCGTATTAGTTAACATTAAAATAAATGTTGAAATCACTAAAATGCCTGGAATGATTTGCATACCGATTTCAACACCATTTTTACCACCATCAAGTGCACTTTCTAAAAAGCGATTGATGACAGTGCCTTTTCTGGTTTCTCTAAAAAACTCTTCACCTTCAAGGGATTTGATAGGATTTTCTTTTTTATTGATCCCATGATCTTTCTTAGAAAAATAAGTCAAAAGACTGACTGATACGATACTACCAACAACAGCTGATAGAATACCAATGAATGCAGCACTGGTAAAATTACCAAAATTTGCAACACTATCGCCTAATTTTGCAGGTAATGTCATAAAGAATACTGCGATGATTAATCCCATACCAAAACTTGTGCTTAAGTTAATTAATACTGGAATCTGATAGTTCTTAAATCGTTTTCTAAATTCTTTTTCTCTAATTAAACTGATAACTGCAGGGTTATCAGAGAGATAAGCACTTAAAACACCAATACCAGCAACTCCAGGCAAGCGATAAATGAATCTGACTAAAGGATATAAGATAATATTAAAAAAAGATAAGACGCCAAATTCTGAAAATATACCTGCAATTGCACCAGTTAAAACTGCTAATGCCATAATGTAGAACGCAACATTAATCAATAAATAAAAAGCAGTGTTAATCAGTGTACTCATGAAATAAGCAACACCCATTTCATAAGAGAATAAAACAAATACAGCTAAGAATAAAACTAAAATCACATACGTTTCTAAAGTAATAGGATTCTTTTTCATAGTTTCACCATCCAAAATATATTATATACCAAAATATCAAGAGTTCATTCTCTATATTTTTGTGTATAAAAATATTTTTGAATTGGATAAAATGTTATAAATTAAAATGTATGATGGTTTTAGTATTGACATACAACTGTATCTATAGTATGATAACAGTAGAACGGAAGTGATATACATGAGTATTCAAATCTCTATTTATTCCGAGATACCGATATATGAACAAATCAAGGATCAAATAAGAAAAGCAATTATATCCAATCAATATAAATCAAATGAGATGTTGCCAAGCATTAGAACATTATCAAAAGAACTACAGGTAGGGATTGTTACTGTCAAAAGAGCCTATGATGACTTAGTCATTGAAGGATATATCATCAATCAATCCGCTAAAGGCTATTATATTTTACCAATTAATCAAAAAATAATTGAAAAACAGTATAGAGGTAAGATAGAAGACTTATTTCAAAAAGTATCTGCTTTACAAGATGAAGCAAATCTTAGTGATGAGTTAGTCGAGAAATTATGGAGACAAAGAAAAGGGGTAGGGAAATGATGAACAGTATAGAAATGGATCACGTATATTCAAACATTGGTAATTTTGAACTTAAGGATATTAATTTAAATATTCCTAAAGGTAATATTATTGGTGTGGTAGGTAAAAATGGAGCGGGAAAAACAACGCTATTTAAAACAATTAATGGTTCTTATATTCAAACATCAGGGAAACTAAGTATACATCAAATGTCATACCAGAATTATGAAAAACAGATAAAAGAAATCTTATCAGTTGTATATGATACATTTAATGTTAATCCTTATGCAAAAATAAAAATGATCAAAAAAACATACCAGAAAATTCATCCACATTTTAATGTTGATATATTTGATACACTCACTGATAAATATCATATTGATTTAAATAAAAGAATCAAATCATTTTCATTTGGTGAAATCAGAAAATTTATGCTTATTTTAGCGTTATCTACACAACCTAAAATCTTATTATTGGATGAACCATTTATAGGTATTGATCCAATTGATAAAAAAGAATTTATAGATTTATTACAAACATATATGGAAAATGAAGATCATACAATGATGATATCAAGCCATCAAGTAGAAGACATCGAGAAAATTGCAGACTACATTTTATTCATCAATCAAGGAGAGATTATTCTATTTGAAGATAAAGAAACATTATTAGATAAATATGTGAATGTCAAAATGGCTTATTCTGATGAGAACCAAAAATACTTAATTAATCCCATCAAAAATTCATTAGGGATTGAGGGTTTAATTGAAACACACCAAGCTAAAGCACTAGGATTAGAATATCAACGAACGAATATTGAACAGATTTTTATCAATCTGTGTCGTTAGGAGCGGTATATGAACTATTTAGATTATTATAACTTGCTTAGACTTAAAAATGTCAGTCGACAAGGGTTAGGATTTATAGCAATATTGATTGGCTTGTTCGTTTTTCAAATAGATTTATTTTTCTCTGATGTTAATTCTATTAATTTAGGATTAGGTTTTTATTTCTTGGTATCACTATTTATAGGATTAATGTACGCACTTCAAATAAGAAATGAATCTAATAATATCATATTTCAATTACCAGTAACATCAAAACAAAGAGTTAAATATGACTATATCAACGTAATATTTATGTATCTGTCTGTAACTATATTTTTTATAAGTGTATTTTATTTGTTGGCACTGATATTTAGAGGTTTATTAGAAACATCAGATGCTGTTGACTCAACTGGATTTATTGGTAATTTATATGCTATTTCATTTTATCTTACTATTTTTGGATTATATATGCCTTTAGCATATGTGACAAAAACAAGAAAAAGAAATGCATATGCAGCTATATTTTATGCAGTGATCACAATCATCAATATGAGTGTAATGTGGATATTAACAGGGAACTTCTTAGAATTTGGAGACATTAGAGTATTGATAGAAGCATCTAATACAGGCATCTATATTTCAATTACGTATTTTGTGATATCTATGATTATTTTGATATTTTCATATAAGAAATCTATAGCATTAAACAAGTATAAGTAGGTGTTATTCATGAAATTAAAACCTAGAAAAAAAGGGACTAAAGTAGCAACTATATTTGGTGGCATCGTTGGGTTGTTTGGTGGTATTTTAATGGCTATCGAAGAATCATTTAAAGCGTATGTATTCAATCATATTTGGCTCATATTAATCATTATTGGTTTCATTGGTGGATGTATAGGAGTTTTATATTGGTATATGGATTATAAAAAAGATATAGATTGAAAATCAATTTTTGAAATTAACCATTTTTGTTAATAAAACATAAAAATGAAAACTCATCATAAACACTGATGAGTTTTTATATGTATAATCAAACAGTTGGACAATCAATGCTATATATTGATAAATTGCAATTAAATATATATAGAGCATATTAAAAATATATTCATGATACTATAGATATAGAAACATAACGTGAATAAGTTTAAAGGAGTGAATATGAATAAACTATTAAAAAGATTTGATGAAATCATTGAATACAATAAACATAAGGATGAAGTATTAGCTTTTATTGGTATGGGATCAATGTCTAGTACTAAAAGAATGGATGCTTATTCAGATATTGATTTTTTTATCATTGTTAAAAATGCATATAAACAAACATATTTAGAACGTATGGATTGGTTAAATGTCAAAGAAATTACTTGGTGGTACCAAGAGACCAAAGATGGCATTAAAGCTATTTATGAAGATGGTATCTATTTAGAGTTTGCTGTATTTACTGAAGATGAAATCAAAGATATTGATTTTTATGAAGCCACGATTTATTATCAGTCAAAAGATATTGATGAACAAAGCATACAACCCAAACAAAAAAAACATCATGTTGTTGATATCAAATATGAAATCAACACTTTATTGTCGAATCTTTATGTAGGATTATTAAGACAAAAAAGAGGAGAGAAAGCTGCTGCTTTCTTGATGATACAAGTATACGCAACAAATCATTTATTAAAGGTTCTTGATCAACATCCAGATGATATGTATGTTGTAGAAAGAAGAATAGAACAAAGATTAGATTTAAATTATGAAATATTATATGGTGGTATCTCAAACAATGTCGAATCAGCTAAGTATCAGTTAGAGATGATTAAACATGAATTTGATGTGAATTTATCATTTTTAAAAGAGATAGAAAATCTTTTATAAATTAATTAAGCATTATTTTTAGATTTGATTATATAATAGAGTAATCTATACAATGTCAACAAAGAACAACATAATATATATAAAGGAACAACTATGAATCAAACAAATAAACAACATTTTTATCAAACACTATTAAAAATTGCTATCCCAATCTTTTTTTCACAATTGATGGGTTCTCTTTTAGGTATTATCGATACCTTTATGGTCACAAAACTAGGAGATGAAGCATTAAGTGCTGTAGGGATTGGAAGTCAATTTCTATTTTTACTAAATATTATTCAATTTGGATTATTTTCTGGGCTTGCTATTTTCATAGCTCAGTTTTATGGATCAAAATCTTATAAAGAGATATCTAAAGTCTTTTGGATTATGCTCATTATGGGATTAGTATTTGCAAGTGTATTTTTAACTTTAACGCTTACCATTCCTGAACAAATGATTCATTTGTTTAACTTAAGTGAAACACCAAATCAAGAAGTGATTGATTTAGGGATTGAATATTTAAGTATTATTGGATTTGCGTTTATCACATTGACTATATCGTTTGCGATCAGCATGTTAGCAAGAAATGTTGGTAAAGTTTTATGGCCATCTATTTTCCAAATGTTTGGTGTTGCACTAAACACATTTTTAAATTATGGTTTAATCAATGGACATATGGGTTTTCCACAATTAGGTGTTAAAGGTGCAGCGATTGCTACATTGATTTCATCTGGTTTTGTTGCTATAACTTCCATCACTTATTTAATTGTAACTAAAGAAAAAGCACTTAAAGTAAAATTAAGTGCATTAAAAGATATAAGTAAAGCATTCATGAAAAAACTTATGAAGACTTCATTACCTGTTTTGCTAAATGAAGGTTTATGGGGATTAGGTATGACTGTATATTTAGTCGCTTATGGTTTTATTGGTGACAAGGCTGTTGGTAGCGTGTATTTATCCAATCAGATCAATAACATCTTTTGGGTAGCAACCATTGCTATAGCAAACGCTGCTGCAGTGATGTTAGGTAATAAACTTGGAGAAAATAAAATTGATATTGCTAAACAATGGGAGAAGAAGTTTATTCAATTAGGATTTATGTTAGGGATTGTTCTTGGAACTATTTTATTTACGTTAGCTCCAGTGATTGTTCCACTCTTTGGAAATCTAACAGATGAAGTAACCAGCATGGTTATTCTTATCTTGAGAGTTTATGCAGTGTATGCACCGATTAAGTTTTTAAATGCGATTATGATCGTTGGTATTTTAAGATCTGGGGGAGACACCAAGTTTGCCTTATTTGCTGAAACGTTTGGTTTATGGGGTATTGGTGTTCCACTTGCTTTTATTTTATCTTATTTTACACATTTAGAATTATATGTGATTATTATCTTTGTTAATTTTGAAGAAATCACTAAATTTGTTTTAGGATATAGAAGAACTAAGACTGGAAAATGGATGAATAATTTAACACATATTTAATTAAACGCAATTATTGCACACTAAAAAATAAAAAGTGCAACAATTGCGTATTTTATTTACAAAAAAGTGCAATTATGATATGATAGGCATGGAAGGTGATTCTATGTCAATTAAGAAAATAAGAAAATCATTGAATTTAACACAAAAAGAAGCATCAAAAATAGTAAAAGTTCCACTTAGAACTTATTTAAATTACGAAAACGATGAATCTAAAGTAGGAAATATTAAATATCAATATATACTTAATGAATTAAACAAATTAAATTTTATAGATGAAACACATGGATTATTAACAATTGATAAAATAAAATTGTTATGTGAACCAGTTTTTAATAAGTATGAAGTTCAATATGCATATTTATTTGGATCATATGCAAAAAACATTGCTAACGAGACAAGTGATGTTGATTTATTGATTTCTACAAAAACAACTGGTATTGCATTTTATGGACTCATAGAAGAGTTAAGAGAAACACTAAATAAAAAAGTTGACTTAATTTCTCTGCAATCACTTGAGAATAACAAAGATTTGGTCAATGAGATTTTAAAGGATGGTATTAAGATTTATGGATAATCGAAAAGACGATAATTATTATATACAGAAAGTATTAGATGACCTAAAGTTTTTAATCAGCCATACAAAAGGTATATCAAAAGAATCGTTTTCTAATAATGAAATTTTGCAAGATTCAGTCATGTTTAGATTTATCCAAATTTCTGAGCATATTAAAAAACTGACAACAGAGTTCAAGATTGAACATAAAAACATTCCATGGCATAGTATTTTAGGGTTAAGAAATAGAATTGTTCACGAATATGGAAACGTGGATATAACGATCGTGTATCAGACAATTCAAAAAGATATCTATGAATTATATGAATTATTTGTTTCCTTAACTCAATAAATTTTCAATATATATTGATTATTTTGAATCTTAATGCAAAGTATAAAAGGAGAAACCGATGAGTTATAGTAAAACAGTGATTGAAGGAGAACGTATCATTTTAAAACTCGTATCCATTGATTATGCAAAAGATATCTATAAAGAGTTTAATCAAGAAATCACTCTGTATATGCTTCCCAAACAAGCATCAGATATCAGAGAAACACTTGAGTTTATCACTACATCTGAACTAAAAGCCTTAGATGGCACAGATTTCACTTATATGATTTTAGATAAAGATACGCATGAGTTTTTAGGATGTGGAGGAGTGCATCACTTAGATAGACAAATACCAGAGTTAGGTATTTGGATTAAAAAAGGTGCTCATGGACATCATTATGGATTAGAAGCAGTTAAAACATCTTATCAGTATTTTAAAGATCAATATCAAGGATTTATCTATCCTGTGGATAGAAGAAATATTGCAAGCAAAAAAATAGCACAAAGCTTAGGTGGAACCCTAGATTCAAAATACACTCAAAAAAACGCGAGTGGTAAGATACTTTATTTGGAAAAATATGTAATAAAGACAAATTAATTATTCAAAACAGCACTTTTACTCTACAAAAGTGCTGTTTTCTATCTAGTCGATATCAATATGTATTCTTTTAAAGTATAATGAAGTAAATTATAAGGAGGTACATATATGGAATTATTTCGCTTTTTTCAAATTGATTTATTCGCTATGGCATTACTAAGTGTCATCTTATTTGTTATTAGAATAAATCAAAAAAGATTTTCATATAGACTTATGATTTTTAGAATTTTTATCTATTCAGCACTTACGATACTTCTTTTTGAATGTTTCGTCTGGTTGGTTGATGGTGTACCAGGATCATTTTTTAGATTTTTAGTGTATTTAACCAACTCGATTTTAATTATAGTTGCAGTGATGATGCCTGCGATTCTTTCGTATTATGTTGAATTTACTATTTTTCAAGATCAAAAGAAACTTAGAAAAAAACTACCTTATTATTTTATACCATCAGGTATTATGCTTATATTAGCTTTGATTAATGCTTTTTATCCAATCATATTTACAGTGGATGAGAATAATATGTATGCAGATCTACCGCTCTTATGGATTGCTATTGGTATTACCTTAGTGATTTATGTCTATTTGGTTTATTTAGTTATTAGAAATAGACATAAATTACAAACCAAATATTTAATTGGTGTGTTGGTGTTTATCTTAGCACCAATCATTGGTAGTGCACTACAAATGATTTTTTATGGATTACTCATCACATGGTCAATGACTGCACTCGCGATTGCATATATGTATTTAGTATTTGAAACAACCTCAAGTAATGTGGATTATTTAACAGGAATATCTACTAGAAGATATGCAGAAGAGTATATTGATCATTTAATCAATCGTAAACAACCCTTTGATGTCTATATGATTGATGTTGACAATTTTAAAGCATTAAATGATCAATATGGACATATCGAAGGCGATAAGATTTTAATGGATATTGCTAATATCCTAAAAAAAGTATTTCCAAATAAAAGTGTTGTCGCACGTTATGGTGGCGATGAGTTTATTGTAGCTTCCACTGATTTAAGTAGAACACAAGAAGAAATTAGAAAGACACATCAAGATTGTAAACTTAAAAACAAAAATCCACTTAAAGATCAAGTCAATTGTAGTATAGGATACTATCACTATAGTGGAGAAGCACTTACATTAGATCAAGTCATTATGAAAGCCGATAAAGAGATGTATCTTGTTAAGATGCAAAACAAGAAACAATAAAAGTATTTTAATATAGGTTAAGATTGTCGTATAATATAAGTAGAATCATTCATGGGGGATACGACAATGTTTGAATATATTAATCAACAAAAAAGAATATATAAAAGAAAAATGAAGATAGGATTTTTTATTTCGATTCTATCTTTTGTTTTATTTTTTCCTATGGTTTTATCATTGGGGATTGCAGGATTTTTTATCATTTCATTTCCATTTTTAGGTGGATTTATCTATGCTGGTATGAATGGTGGAAAGATTAATCAATTAAGCCAAACTGTTAAAAGCGAATATGTATTACCAGAACTAAAGAAAATGATTCCAAATGCGACTTATCGCATGCATGATGGTTTTACAGAACTTGAAGTAGTTAATAGTGGTTTATTAAGACATCAAGATCGATTTCACAGTGAAGATATGATAGAAGGGACACTTGATGGGATTGATTTTAAATGTAGCGATGTGAAACAAGAAGATGTAAGTACAGACTCTAAAGGACATACACATACAACAACTGTATTTGAAGGAAGATTCTATCAATTTGATTTTCCGAAAACATTTGAAAAAATGATTGTTATTACACAACATCATCCGCTTTCATTTATCAATAAACATAAGCTTGTTGAAACTGAAAGTATTAAGTTTAATTCTGAACTGTCTGTTTATTCAGAAGATAAGCAAGCTGCGTTTTATTTATTAACACCTGCATTTATGGAAAAACTTATGCGTTTAGATGAAACATTTAAAGATAGAGTATCTCTATCATTTATTGAGAATAAATTATATATCGCGATCAATAATGGGAAAAATGCATTTGAAATACCTTTGAATAAAGATGTAGATGATTCTTTATTTATTGATTATCAAGAAGAGATCAGTCATATCAAGATGATTATTGAAACTCTTTCATTATAATCTACACTTTCATAAAATAATCATGATGACCTATCCATATTAAACTTTAATTGTAGGAGGTTATTTATAATGATCAAAAAACATAAAACATTAAAACGTATCACATTAGCTCTTTTAATTTTATTTATATTAGTTATTTCTTTTGTTTACGTTAAATATGTTTATATAAAAGATATGATTGTAGACACATGGACTCAAGTAGAGTTTATGGAACTTCCTAAGAGTGAAACCTATAAAGTTACTTCAACAGCTAAAGGTGACAATCAAAGAAAGATTGATCAACTAGGTGATACCATCTTCACTTATTATCTTGATAATACAGGATGTGTAGATGCATCTGCTAGAGGTAATGACAAAACTTTAAAATTATTAATGATTAATGATCAAGGAACATATACCATCTTTGATTCAATACCTGTTTGGATGCATGGTAATGTATTAGTTGATGAAGAGAAATCTTTGATTTATTACACAACATATGAAGAAGTATTTGATTACGATATGTATTATGGTCAAGTTAAAATATATACATATGATTACAATCAAGGATTACCCATAAGAATTGATGAGAAAACATTAAAAGATGATTTACAAAATCCATATCAAGCTAACCCTCGAGTAGGTGCAGATATTGATGACTTAGGAAATATCGCAGTTGCTTATAGCAACTACACAGGGACAATGTATGTCCATGTGTATGATGCTTTAAATGAGAATTGGATAGAACATAGCATCACATATAGTGATGAAACATATTTAAATGATTGTAACTTATATCCTTATGTCAGAATTAAAGGTATCAATCATATAAGAATCATTTCTAACAGAGACACAACTATAAAAGAAGATGGCACATATAGTATTGATCCAATGAGAGATTATACAAGATATTTTTCTTATGAAGGTCATACATGGAATGATTTTATATTTTCAGATTTAAGAGATGAATCTACAGAAAAAGATTGTGCAACATCTGCACCGATGGATATATATTTAGATGATGATTTGACAAGTCATATCATCATGAAAGAAAATAATCATTTAGTTTATTACATGATTGATCGTGATGATGTAGTTACTATCAAAGATATGCCATCATTTCATTTAGAACTAGCTATAATATTTGTGAGAATTATTCATATCAACAATCATTTATATTATGCAGTTAGTGGTGAAGGATTAGATGGATTTCATCGTATCGGATATGTATCTATCTATGATTATGAAACTAACGAATTGTATTATCAAACCAATGACGTATGTTATACACCATATCTTTATTTGATTAGAGAATCTTATGATCAAGAGATTCATATGATGCTCATATCTAGAGATAAAGATTACGATGAGCATAGCGAAACGGTTTTTATTACTTTAGAGTTAAATTAGAAATTTATGAGGTGACATATGAAAGTATTAATGATTGGTGGTACAGGTATCATCAGTACAGAAGTCGTTAAAAAATCTCTATCTTTAGGATATGAAGTAACTATATTAAATAGAGGTACGCATAATGATGAAGTACCCGATGGTGTAGAAATCATTGTAGGTCATATCAAACATGAAGAAGAAATTAATCAGTTATTAAAAGGCAGATATTTTGATACCATCATTGAATTTATAGGATTTACAGTAGACGATATTAAAAGAGATGTAAAACTCTTTAAAGATAAATGTGATCAATATATTTTTATAAGTAGCGCAAGCGCTTATCAAAAACCAGTTAAAGATTATCCAATCACAGAAGAAACACCACTTGATAATCCTTATTGGGAATATAGCAAAAATAAAGCTGATTGCGAAACTTATTTAAAAACTGTATCAGATTTTAATTGGACAATTGTAAGACCTTCACATACATATAACAATAAAATGATTATGTCTATAGTTTCTTGGTGGGGAGCAGAATATGCCCATATCAAGCGCTTAAAAGAAGGAAGACCAGTGATTATTCCAGGAGATGGAACAAGTCTTTGGACCATCACGCACGCTAGTGATTTCGCAAATAGTTTTGTCTATTTATTTGGAAATAAAAAGACATATCATGAGATATATCACATCACAGGAGAACGCGTATATACATGGGAAAGATTAACTGAGATTATGGCGAACGCTTTAGGTGTAAAAGCTAATGTTGTTCATATACCTACAGATGAAATTGTTAAAGATTTTCCTGAACTTGAAGGACCTTTATTAGGTGATAAAACTTGGAGTGCAATCTTTGATAATTCTAAAATAAAAGGAATTAGCAAAGCATACACTTCACATATTGGATATGAAGATGTTGTTGATCAAGTAATTGCATATTATGAAGAACATAAAGAGATCCAACATATAGATGATCATTTTGAAGAAAGATATGATCAACTAATCAATAAATATAGAAATTTATGATATCAAATTTGAATGCCAGGGGATGTTTATGATCAAATCAGATTTTAGAAAACACACAATATTTTACATATTAAATAAATACATAAAAATATTAAGTAAAACAACAAAGAAAAAATACGTAACAATTTCTCATCCTACATTCAGTAAAGAACTAAAAGAAAAAATCATTTTAATGATTAAGCAAAAATTAAAGATGAACGATGCTCAAGCATCATATCTTTTGGATGCTCATATGATTAAAGATATGAGCAGTATAAAACCTCACTTATTATCATTAGATGAGCAACCACACAATATGAAGTATTATCATATGCGTGAGTTTTATTATAGAATCATCGAACATTCAAGATATAAAATATTAAATTCACTAAGTTTAGTGCTTACTATTATTTTTCTGATACTTGCCTTTATATTTAAAGGTTATGAATTTGATTTTGGATTATATATGATTTATCTATGCGGGTATTTTACGTTTTTTGTAGTACTTAATATATTCGTTCAAACATATTATCGACATGTTTTAAGATTGAAGTTAGACTTTAAATATCAATCTGAAGATAGAGTAAAAGGTAATATAGTAAATATTAAATTTATTGAACTTTTAAGAGTAAAAAATAGAGGCATGCATAGTATTCATACATACTGTCTAAAAATCATTTTAGAAAATGAAGCAGGAAAGTTTAAAGTATACTATCCATTTCTTGATCACAGTTTATCTATATATGGCCATAGAGATCAATATGCAAATAAAATGAAAAATCAGATATTAAATGAATTGAAAAAGATAAATACATTAGAAGTATCTTATTTATCGTATAGTAAAATGATCACATACTCAAGTGTTGATTTTAACCAAATAATCGACAGTACTAAATATAAAGGATGACATATGCCTTACATAACATTAGCAAAAGATTTAACATATAAAAAACAAATCATAAGAAGACTTATTGTTTCATGTGTGATGATTCCTTTAGAAATCATCATCTTATTAACCATACCATATTATATATTTATTGAACCAGATGCTTTTGCTTTGGTTTCTGATCTTATCAAGTTTAGTGTTGTTGTCTTTTTGATATTTGGTTTCACTTTAGGTGTCTTTATCAACGAAATGAAAATTTGCATTAAAAGATTAAAAAATAAATCATACCTATAAATCATATCCTCGACCTTTGGGTGAGAAGATGTGTTTTATGGTATCATAAAAATAAAACTATGTGAGGTGTCAAATGGATTATCTATATTATGGCGGAAGTGCTTTAGGTATCATTTTAATCATATTTATTATCGTAAAATTAACAAAGAAAAAAAGTGATTCAAATGAATTATTTGTTAACATAGGTGAATCAAACCCAGATAAAAACTATTATGTATTATCTGATATATCTTTTCATGATGGCATTAGAAACGCAAACATCAGTCAATTAATCATAAATCAATCGGGCATACATGCAATTAGTGAATTTCCATATCAGGGTAAGATTTCAGGAAACATAGATCAAGATATGTGGACTTATGAAGATAAGGGTATTACTGACACGTTTAAAAATCCTGTACAAGTTATTAACAACATAAAACTATCTATTGATAAAGTATTAAAAAAAGATTTACCAGTTTATAGTTATATCGTATTTCCTGAAAAAGCAGAATTACCAAGAAATAGAAAACAAATGGATTTGTTGTTTGTTGATGAATTAAAAACAGAGATAAATAAAAATATGAAATCTAAGAAGAAAATTTCAGTAAGCGATGTTAGCAATACGTTTGAGATATTTAATGAAATTGAAAAAAGATAAATAAGTGCTTCATTATTATAAGTTTAAGTCTCATCGTTCGTAACATATTGAAAGCATTAGTCTGATACAATCAAGTATCAGGCTTTTTTTGCGCTAAATAAGGCCTTTTTGTGAGTTCAAGTCTCAACAATAGATTATGACTATTTTACAGGGTATAGTTTAGTTCACAGAGATTCTAGTATTACATTCAAGTTTAATAATAAATGTGAAGTAAAATAGACAAAAATGTCATAAAATCATATTCAAAATCGATAAATAACGTAAAAAATAGTCTAAATACATCTAATAATAAATAATTTTAATTAATTTTTCTCAACTATATTGTGTCTAAAAGAATCTAATAGTATAATAGAAATATATTCGAAGAAAAGAGGCATCCTATATGATTCAATCAAAATTATTTGAACGTTTGGTGACAAAGTTTTCAATCAAAGTCAATGATTTAGCAAGATACTTAGAAGTGAGCAAAGCGACGATTTATAATTATCGAAATTTCGATAGTTTCGATCAAATACCTAATGATAAACAGTATAAGATTTTCTACCTATTTGGGAAAGAAACTGTTAGTGAGTTGTCACGCTTACTAGATGAGAATGACAAAAATGTATTAGTGAAGTACTCAGAAAGAATTGACAGCATCTTCCAGGATAAAGAAGAAAAAGCCTCTCAAGATACAGTCGCTATTGAAACACTTCAAAAAAAACTGAATGAAGCTAATGCTCAACTAGAGCTAAGTAAGAATCATTCAGCGATTATAATGAAACTTGGGCATCTAGACGACATAACCAAGAAAGTTATCATTGACAAAATATCTGAAATAACTAGTGATATGAACTCACTTGAAATAAAAAACTTTTTAGATTATTTGCATGTATATGAGGTTTTTTCAAAGAACACGATAAAAAAGTAGGGGGATTATCATGCCAGTAATATTCTTGGACTTTTATTCAAATCTGGAAAACAAGGACACAAATAGATACTATAACAAAAACATGTATAGTACTGCTTTGGTGTTAATATTAAAATAAAAGTAACCAATAATGATGGTTTAAGATTTACCAATAATGGTAAATATAAACTTAATCAGGAGGTTACTTTTTTCATTGATATAAATCCACTATAATTGTTTTATACAAT
>JBFWMH010000017.1:11212-32819 GCA_050251655.1 Acholeplasmataceae bacterium | reverse complement strand
GTTTTGGGTTAAAATATTCTTGATTAAAATTAGTGTTTGTCATACTCTAATTATATCAAAAAACTGGGTCTCTAACGAGATCCAGTTTTTGTTTATCGGGATGTTTATTTATTTACAGTCCCTTTTTCTTTTATTAGTCATCTAAATAATCTTTTCCTGGTGCAGCAATTGCTATAATAATAACAATAATAACAATGATAATAATACCTATTGTAGCATACATTATTTCACCTCAATTAGTTTATAAGTGATTGATAAATCATATCAACTTGAGCATGTATTTGCATGAATACTTCTACAATTGCTGGGTCAAAAGATGTACCTGATTCAGAGACAATAATGTCACATGCTTTTTTGTGAGGAAATGCAGGTTTATAAGGTCTTTCAGATCTGAGTGCATCATAGACATCAACAATTGTCATAATTCTTGCTGAAAGAGGTATTTGTAAACCTGACAAACCTTCAAGATATCCTGTGCCATTCCATTTCTCATGATGGAATTTTGCAATGTTAACTGCCATGGAGATGATAGGATTACTTGGAAATTGTCTCACAAGTTCCAATAATGTATCAGAACCATATTTAACATGTTGCATCATAATTTTACGTTCTTCATCAATAAGTGCTCCAGGTTTTAGCAATATTGCATCTGGAACTTTGATTTTACCAATATCATGTAGTGCAGAAGCATTAAAGATATGGTTTATGAAGTTTGGATTGATTTCATCAGAGAAATGAGGTTTTGTTTGAAGTTCAGTTGCTAATAACTTACATAAGTGTTGAACTCTAAGTGTATGTGATCCCGTATTATAATCTCTAGATTCTGTTAACTTAGCAAGTGAATATACTGATGCTCTATATACTTCATCTAACTCTTGATGTTTTAATCTAAGCTCATCTTCAAGTTTTTCTTTATAAATCTTATTTTCATTCTCACGATTAATGTCCTTAGAAACATCATGAGTAATGGTAATATAATTAATAATTTCGTTTTGTTGATTTGTGATTGGCTTGATTTCCATGCTCTGCCAGTATATTTCACCATTAGCACGCATAGATTTAATGACATCACTAAACATTTCACCCTTAGTTACATGATTCCTAATATTTACATAGTAATCATCGTCTTTAAATGGAGATTTAAGTATTTTATCAGGTGATTTACCAATGATGTCTTCACTATTTAAACCAGTCATAGTTTCAAAACCTTTATTAACAAACTCAGTCTTCATTTGCTTATCCGCAATTAATATGGATATAGGTGCAAAATCAATGGTATGTCTAATAACTCGGTTAAACTCTTCTCTACGCTTGATTTCACTAATATCAATGTAGGTTCCAATCATGACTAAAGGTTTGTCGCCATCCCAAGTGATGACTTTTCCACTATCTCTTACCCATATTTCGTGACCATCACGATGAATGAGTCTAATTTCACAATTATATTCAGGTATTTCCTTATTAAGTGTTTTAGTTAAAAGTTCTTGAGCTATTTCTAAATCATGTGGGTTTGTTCTTGATTTCCAAGTATCTAATGTATATGGTCCTAATTCAGCTTTTGAATATCCTAAAAGTTCAGCCCATACATCATTAACAATAATCTCATCTGTGTCGATGTGCCATTCCCATGCTGCAATATTTGATGATCTTAAAATATATTGGGTTTTAAGATTTTCACTTTCAATACTTTTTTCCAGACTAATACGCTTAATTGCACTTATTAAAATATATGAAAACTCAAATAAAGCGCTGCGCTCAAAATCATTATAATGTCTAAATTCTTTAACGGAATCAAATCCTAAAAATCCCGATAACTTTTTTTCACTAAACATAGGGATTGTGAGTAAACTCTTAATCCCTTGTGGTTCAAGAATTTCTCTTAATGAGTCACCACGCTTTAGTTCTAAAACATTAGCGATATATAAAGTTTCACCTTTTAAATGTGTTTCTACCCATTCAGGTACTGCATCAAGTGGAACATCTTGCAAATCATCAATAACAGGTAAAATACCAGTTGAACACCATTCATATGAGTTAGAAGTAGTTCCTTTTGAAAAATCATAATCAAAGATATAAACACGATCAGCTTTGACAAACTCACCTAATGTTTTTAATGCTTCATTAATGGTATCATCATAATTTTGAACAGTCATACTTGCAAAACTACTAGAAATCGTTGAAATAATTGAATATAAAGCACCTTGTTTTCTTGAGAGTTCATCAAATTGACGATGACAATTTGGATCTTCATCATTATCAACGTTGTAATTTGTATAACCAAGTAGATCTAAGATGTCAATTTCTAGATGTTTAGCTAAGTTATCAATAATTGATAGATCTGGATAACTTCCACCATGTTCCCATTTGCTCACAAGTTTATCTGATACATTTAATTTTTAAGCTAACTCTTTTTGTGTCATATTTAGCATTTTTCTTCTACTAGATATGATTGTTTTAATAAATTCCATAAAATCACCTAAAATTCTCTACTAAATTAACTATATTATATCTTAAATTCTACAAAAGTTACTCTATGATTATTACTATTACTCTACAAAAAGTCGTAATTATATTGTTTTATAGAAAAAAATTTGAAATTTCGTAATAAATTGTAGAATTTTCCGTTTTTGTGGAGGATTTTTTATAGAGTGTCAAATACCCATAAAAATGACTTGGTTTATGTTATAATAAGATAACGAAATGGGGTTATTTTTGATGAACAACGACAGAGAAAAAATGTTAGGCACAATGAATGTAAAAAAATTGCTCATGAAATTATCAATTCCTGCCATGATGGGAATGCTTATTAATGCTCTATATAATATTGTCGATACTTTTTTTGTTGCAAGGGGTGCAGGAGAAGATGCTATTGGTGGTCTTGCATTTGCATTTCCTGTACAAATGATTTTGATGGCGGTAGGTCTTATGATTGGGGTAGGAAGTGCATCTGTCTATTCTAGAGCCTTTGGTAAAAAAGATTATAAAACTATGGATTTAATGGTTAATTCAGCAATTAAGACTGATATTATTATTGCAGTCATATTTGCAGTGTTAGGTTATATATTTTTGACACCACTGTTATCTTTTTTTGGAGCAACTTCGAGTAATTTCCAATATGGTATAGATTATCTTTCTATTATTTTGATTGGTTTAGTTCCTATGACACTTTCAATGGTATTAAATAATCTTACTAGAGCTGAAGGTCGTGCAGTTGTATCTATGTATGCACTTATGATCGGTGCAGGTTTAAATATTATCTTAGATCCAATATTCATTTTTGCTTTTGGAATGGGTGTTAAAGGTGCTGCAATAGCAACTGTTATTGCACAATTTTCATCCTTTATTTTTATTTTCTTTCAAGCATATGGGAAAAAATCAAATCTAAATGTACACTTTAATCATTTTTTCACTTTAGATTTTAAATTAGTATGGGAATCACTAAGTGTTGGTTTTCCTACTTTTTTAAGAAATGCAACAGGAGCGATTATCACGATCATTATATTTAGATTAATTGCACAATATGCTGGAAGTGATGATTTAATTACAACATATCAATCAATTTATGGGGTTATTAATCGAGTGATTAATTTCGTATTTTTACCATCCTTTGGTATTGTTCAGGGACTCGTACCTATTGTGAGTTTCAATTTTGGTGCTAAAAACTATCAAAGACTTAAAGATGTTATTAAATTTGCAACTACGATTGTCATCATATATTTTATTCTAGGTTTTATATTCATCTATTTCGTATCACCTTATATATTTGTTGCATTTAGTGAATCTAATGATGCTAATTTTATAAACTTAGGTGCACAAGCATTTAGGTTATTGTCTTTTGGTTTTACACTTGTAGGTTTCCAAATTGTTGCTTCTTCAATTTTTCAATCGTTTGGATATCCACTAAGGGCGATGGTTGTAACTATATCTAGACAAGTTCTATTCTTTATACCACTTGTATATATATTTTCCTCACTTTGGGGTATGGTTGGTATATGGATTGCGTTCGGTGCAGCCGACTTTCTCACTGGATTCTTAAGTATATTCTTATTAAATAGTGAAATGAGAACTATCCATAGGTATACATTGGAAGTATAAAAAATAAAAGGATCATCCAATTTCGGATATCCTTTTTTATTTGTAGTATTTTTGAGACCAATCAGTAATCGCATCCATGACTGGTTTCAAATCTTTACCCATCTGTGTAAGTTCATATTCAATTCTCACTGGAGTTTCAGGATGCACTTGACGAACGATGATTTGATGAGTTTCTAGTTCTTTTAGTTTATCTGCTAAAACTTTACTAGAAATGTTAATCTCATATTCTAAATCTTTAAAACGCTTAGGTCCATCCAATAATTGATTAACGATAAGACCAATCCAACGTCTGCTTAATAATTTACTTGCTGATTCAAATTTTACACACACTTTTTGATCCATCTTATCAACTCCTATACACATATTATATAGAAAAAAATTTAAAAAGCAAAAGACTTTACAAAATATACTTACAAAAAGTATAATACTAACATAAAGTAAGTAATATAAAGGAGAAAGCAATGGCTACAAATAATTTAAAAATAGGTATAATCTTAGGAAGTACTAGAGAAGGTAGAGTGAGTCCACAAGTCGGACAATGGGTATTAGATAAGAGTAAAGAAGTTGAAAATGCAGATTTTGAAATTGTAGATATCAAAACATTTAATTTACCTTTACTTGGAACAACAGAAGACCAAAGTGCAGTAGTTAAATGGAATGAAAAATTGCAAACACTTGATGGTTTCATCTTTGTTGTTTCAGAATATAACCACTCTATGAGTGGCGCATTAAAAAATGCATTAGATTCTGCAAGAGATGCATGGCATCATAAAGCTGCTGGAATAGTTTCATATGGATCAGCAGGAGGTGCGAGAGCAGCAGAACATTTAAGAGGTGTTTTAGGTGAACTTATGGTTGCTGATGTGAGAACTCAAGTACTTATGTCATTATTTAATGATTTTGATAATTATGTAACATTTAAACCTCAACCACTCCATGAGGAAAATTTAAAACTTGTATTTGAACAAGTGATTAATTGGAGTCAAGCATTAAAACCTTTAAGATCATAAAAAACATGTGAGACTAAGTCTCACTTTTTTATTATCATGTTATAATAAAAGTGCTAATTAGAAAGAGAAGTTTATACATTATGAACAAAGATCAACAAAAGAAAGATTTAATTCTCAATCAACCCAATATTTATAAAGGCTTGATTGTTTTAGCACTTCCAGTCATGCTCAATAATTTTATAAAAACTATCCATGATATCATTGATATGTTTTTTGTTAGTAAAATTCCAGAGTTTAGTACTGAGGCAATCAGTTCAATCTCTTTAACATTTCCTGTTAATTTTACTTATGTTTCATTAGGTATAGGATTAAGTGCAGCAGGAACAGCTTTAATGAGCCAATTCATTGGAGCAAATAAACTTAAAGATGCAAAAAAATATGCAGGTAATCTACTCATTATTTCAGTTTTATTAGGTATATTTTTAAATATATTTTCATATTTTTTATCACCTAGTATTATGCAACTGATGGGAACTAAAGATTATGTTTTAGAACAAAGTTCTCTCTATTTAAAGATAAGAAGTTTCGAACTTCCATTTGTCTTTTTATTTTTTGCATTCACATCGATTAGGCAGTCATCAGGAGATACGACAACTGCTGTTTATTTTGGAATTGCAACTGTAGTTTTAAATATTATATTAACACCTATTTTTGTTTCAGTATTAAACATGGGTGTATCAGGAGCAGCTTATGCAACTTTAATCTCTAATGTTGTCATTACACCTTTTATGCTTTATGTCTTATTTTTCTCAAAAAGCGGAATTACAGTCTCAAAGAGCGATTTTCAAATCGATGGTGAAATTATCCATGAAATTACAGAAAGAGCAATTCCTGCTTCCTTAGGCCAAGCATTTACAGCTATAGGATTTATTATTATGAATGCTATGATTGTAGGATATGGAGATCAAACTGTAGCTGCATTTAGTGTTGGTAACAGAATCAATAGTCTTATATTACAACCAGTTATGGCTATTGGAGCTGTACTTGCAACATATATTGGTCAAAACATTGGAAATAATCAACCTGAAAGAGCACGTGAAGCTTTTAAAAAAGCGATGTCTTTATCAGTTGCCATCATGATTGTTGGTGCAACCATATTTATGTTCTTAAGAAAACCAATGATATTAGTGTTTTTAGATGATGATCCCGTTGCTTATAAACAAGCATATGAATATATGTTTTATCTATTGTTAGGTATACCATTGATGGCTGTTTTTCAAACTTTCTTAGGATTATTTAATGGTACTGGTCATACAAGATTCACATTCATCATTACTGTAACAAGATTATGGATTCTAAGAATACCAATGATTTTATTATTTGGATATTTTACAAGTTTAGCACATCTTGGTATTTGGATTGCAATGTTTATCAGCAATTTTTTAATTATGATTCCAGGCTTTATTTTATATAAACAAATAGATTTTAAACCTATTATTAAGCAAAGAAAAAACCATGATAAAGATGATCATCCAATCATGATTTAGGAGTATATAATGGAAAAAACAATCAAAGAAAATCTGATTCATAAAGGCAATTTCATAGATGTTTATGAAGATGATGTTTTAGTCGTAGAAAATCAAAAAATGACTAAGAGAATTTACATTAAACATCCAGGTGCTGCATGTGTTATGGCATTAACTAAAGATCATAAAATATGTCTAATAAAACAATACAGATATCCAATTAAAGGATACACATTAGAGATTCCTGCGGGTAAAAAAGATGATATTAACGAGAGTGGTTTATCATGTGCTAAAAGAGAGTTAGAAGAAGAGACTGGGTATGCATCAAATGACATAAAACTTATTTATCAACTCTATCATTGTGTAGGCTATAGCGATGAAGTCATTGATCTATATTTAGCTAAAAATATTGTGAAAATTATTAACCCAAAAGCGATGGATGAGGATGAATTTATTGATGTTGAATTCTACACTCAAGATGAAGTGAGAAAACTCATCAAAGACACCAAAATTCATGATGTCAAAACTCTCATCGCTATGCAGTATTTCATACAGATGAATTTCGAGGAAAAACAATGAAAAAAACAGGTTATTTTTTAAGTGGATTTGGGCCTATTAAATACGTTTATGACAACGATATTATATATCAATTATCATTTATTTTTGATGAAGAAGTGAATAGTGATTTTGACCCTAAAATTAACCAATTATTAAGTGATTATTTTGATGGTAAAACGAGTCAGTTTCCACTGATATTTTCATATGAAAACAAGACGGAATTTCAAAAAAAAGTACTTGATGAGTTACTTAAAATACCATATGGAGAAACAAGAAGTTATCAAGAAATTGCTGTTAAAATTGGACATCCAAAAGCGGTTAGAGCAGTTGGTCAAGCATGTAAATCAAACCCTATTGGGATTATGATTCCATGCCATCGAGTCATTGGTAAAAATAAACAATTGACTGGATATTCCGGAAAAAACTACATCTTCTTAAAAGAAAAACTTTTAAAATTAGAACAAAATTTCAAAACACCAAATTAAGCTATATAATATATAATTATATAGTTTTTTTTACGCCTTTTTTACGTGTTTTTGATGTGGTTTTATGCTATGTTTTTTTAAAATATTTGTTATATAATATACTTGAATTATCGTAGGAGCACACGAAAAAGGGATATTTATATGAGAAAACACACATGGCAGTATGCACTCACACTCATATTAGCTTACATGCTATTAATGGCTGTTATATTTTTTGCATATGTCGAAATTTCAAATAACTACATCTTAAAACAAGCAGAAAAAGAACTTGTCGTATCAACTGAAGATGTTGCGTCTCTTTTTAGTTTACAAGTTAATTATGACTATCAAAGATTCGCAGATATCATTACTGAATCAACAGATCCAATAGCTGAAATTAATCCTGCTGATTTTGATGTTCTAGATCAATCACTTTTAGGTCTTGGGACTATCGATGGTAGAGATGTCACAATTGATGGTGAAACTTACACATATCAACCACAATTTTTTAATGTCGATTTTAATCAACAATTTGCGATTTATGATTTTAATGATGCATTTAATACTTCCGATTTTGGAGGTACATATTTTGTGTTTAAAGTTAACGAATTTATTGGCTTTTTTGATGCTGATATTTTTGTATCAAGATTTTTCGAATCTAATGAACTTATTGATAACTACTTTATCATTTCAACTGACAATAGAATTTTTTATTCAAGTAATCCAAATGAAGCATACCCATACTTTAATGACTACTTTAGAGAAGCAGGTTATCAACAATCATATATCAACGATTTCACTTCTGCAATTTACTCACTTCAATCTGGTATTTTAGAAACAAGAGCTTTCACAGGAGATGACTATTTAACATATGCACCAATCCATATCCAACAAACAACAGAGAGCGGTATGTACTTCACATTCAGTTATGAATCTTCATCTGTGCGTTTGTCACTTTCATATTTGACTGGTGTTCTTTGGGCAATGTTTTTTATCATTTTCATCATCTACTCGATTGCAACACTTTTCATATACAAAATTCTTTCAAAACGCATTGAAGATATTCATGATGCAAGATTAAAATTATTTTATACGAAACCATTCATCATCAAAATTAAAAAAGATGGATACATTAAATCATACAATCGATCATTTTCACAATTTTTAGGTGATCAAGATATTTATGACAATATCAGTGACTTTAGAATCAAAGAAGAGGAAATCGCAACAACCTTAACTGAGAGTATTGATCGCCAAAAACCATTTACAGCATTGTTTCAAAAAGATGAAGAACTAAAATATATTAGATTCATTCCAACAAGAGCACAAGGTGGATTTATTTTAGTTGGAGATGATGTTTCTCAATCAGAGGGTAAGTTTGATGAGTACAAGACACTTGCGCTCATGAATAACATCACACAATTACCAAATAAGAATTCACTGATGCAAGTTCTAGATGATTTATTTAAAGCTGAAGAGCGCATCAATAAAAAGAATGCACTCATTGCTTTTGAAATTGATAACTATAGCAAGATTAGTTTGCTTTTAGGTAAAAAAAGTGCAGATCACTTCTTAAGACTTGTTTCTGATAATGCACTTGAAACATTAGAAGGTTATCCATCGATGTTATTTAACCTTGAAGGTGATTTATTTGTAGTGTTATTAGAAAACATTGAAAATTACCAATGGGTACATTTATGGATGCAGAAATTAAACGAAATATTTAGTCAACCATTAACCATTGATCGAAACTTACTAAATATTCATCTAAAGTTTGGTATATTCTTAATGGAGTTTGAGAAATATGAAATACTAAATCCTCAAGCATGTATTGAAAATATGACGCTTGCACTAGAACATGCTAAAAGTAATACCACTAAAAACTATTTTATTTATGATGTGTCACTAAGTATTGTCGCATCAAGAAGTAATAGAATGGAAATGGATTTAGCAAAAGCTATTACAAATCAAGAGTTCAGAATGGTATTTCAACCTCAATATAGCAATGAAGAAGAACGTATAGTTGGATTTGAAGCACTGATTCGATGGAATAATCCTAGATATGCAAGTGAATCACCACTTAAGTTCATTCGTATGGCAGAACAAAATTCAATGATTATTGATATTGGTAGAATTGCACTTCATGAAACATTCTTAGCAGCAAAAGAATTAGAACATTATAATGTAGAAATTTCTTTAAATATTTCACCTGTGCAAATGCTTCAAGCAGGATTTGTTAATGAAATCATTAGTGTTTTCGAACAATATGAACTTAAAAAAGGATCCATTAGTTTAGAAATTACTGAAACATTCTTAATTGATTCATTTGAATTAGTCATTGCAAAACTTAACATTTTAAGAAAATACGGATTTAATATTCATCTAGATGATTTTGGTACTGGATATTCATCACTTCAATACTTAAAAGATTTACCAATCAATGCAATTAAAATTGATAAAACATTTATTGATGGTGTTGAAGAAGATGCACATTCAAGAGCCATTGTTCATATGATCTCAAATTTGGCAAAAGATATTGGCTTAAAGGTAATTGCTGAAGGTGTGGAATCTCAAAAGCAAAATCAAATCATATATAAGGGTGGATGCGATATCATTCAAGGATATATGATTTCTCCACCGGTATCGAAAGATCAAGCAGTACAACTCATCAAAGCTTATAACTTAGAAAAAACAAAAACTGTCAGTTTAATAAAAAATAAGAAGGAGGTTAGAAGAAAATGAGTTATCCTATATATTTAAATGATGCATCAGCAATCATTTTAACGTTTCTTTTAATCGCTTTAATTATTGTAGTTGTTTATTTTTTAGCATTTTCATTTTTTAAAGAAAGAAAAAAAATAAAAGATGAGAAAGCACTATCCATTGAAGGTGTCCTTTCCAAAAATGAGATGAACAATTTAATTATGTCATACTTAACTAAAACAGGAAAAGATATCCAATTTAGCGTAGTTTATATCGATTTAGACAAATTTACTGACTTTGTAAATGCATTTGGTAAAGAAGAAAGTGAAAGTATTATTCATAAGATTGCCAAAAATATGGAACGTGCATTACCTAGAGGTGTAAAGATTGCAAGATATCAAAATGATGAATTCTTAATTTTCTTCAATCATGATTATGATCGAAGTGAAGTGGTCACATTTGCACATAAGATTAAACAAGCCATTCAAAAACCAATTAGACTATTTGGTGATACAGATGTGAAATCAACTGCATCCATTGCTGTTGCATTCTATCCCGCACACGGGCATAGTATTAAGGATTTAATGAATTCATTGTTATTGGCTACATATATTATTAAGAGAAATGGTGGAAACAATATCCGTATTTACTCAGAAGAAATGAGTGAACAAGGCGGAGAGCACGTCGAGTATTATTATCAAATTAAACATGCAATTACGCATAAGGAATTTCAATTATTCTATCATCCAATGATCAATGTAGCTACAAAACAAATCTATGGTGTCGAATCACTCATTAGATGGAATCATCCAGAACATGGTCTTTTATCACCATTTAAGTTTTTAGGTATTATGGAACAATCTGGTGATATTCATTGGATTACATTATGGGGATTAGAAACCATCATTAAGACTCAGCAAGAAATTGCTCAATATTTTCCAAATGATAAAATCAAGTTCTCAATGAATATTGGGCCTAAACAACTTATGAGTGATACCATTGCTATGGATATGCAAAAAGTACTAAAGAAATATCGAGCTCAAGCAAACAATATTATTTTAGAAATCATCGAATTTGCAATTTTTGAAAAACAAGAAACGATACTTAAGAATCTTAAGACACTTAAACAAATGGGTTTTGAAATTGCTATTGATGGTTTTGGACTAGATTATCAAACTTTATCAAAGGTTACAGATCTTCAAGTTGACATTATTAAATTAGACAATGAATTTTTAAAAGAAGACGAAGATTACATGAAATCTAAATTTGCTAAATTACTTGTCGATTTTGCAGAACAACATGACACTCTAATCATTTGTGAGATGATAGAAAATAAAGAAATGATGGATAAAGCCATGCATTATGGTATAGATATCCAACAAGGTTATTATTTTTCAAAACCTATTTCTGCAGAGTCACTACGTGGGTACTTAGGAACTGAAGCATGGCACAATGTTTTATCATAAATTTAAAAAAAAGTTTTAATTTGTAGTTGACAATTAGAAAAACTTGTCATAAAATATAGATACAAATGTAAAAAGGCAAACTATGGGAAACTGTAGGACGCAAAGCTATAGGGCCTAATTAATAAGGTAGCCAGTTGTCATTAATGATAATGATGCTGGCTTTTTTTGTACCTTCATCAACTAAATATTTATGTTAAAGGCAAACTATGGGGAACCATAGGACGCAAAGCTATAGGGCCTAGTTAAAGGTAGCCAGTTATCATTGATATGATGATGCTGGCTTTTTATTTTTCATAATTTAATCAGTGTATGTCAAAGGCAAACTATGAGGAATCATAGGACGCAAAGCTATAGGGCCTAGTTAAAGGTAGCCAGTTATCATTTTATTTGATGATAGCTGGTTTTTATTTTTTAAGAGGTGATTTGATGAGACTATCTACCGTCATGCAAGCCAACTTAATCAAAAAGAAACGAAGAATTTACACACTAGGTTTAGTCGTTACACTCTTCTTAAGCGTTGTTTTCTTAGTTGTGACATTCTATGGACAAGATACAGGGAACTTCGTCATGAGTGTGGATTATGATGCGTTTAATAGAGGTATTGTCTTATCTGAAACAAAATCATTTGATGTCACAAGTTCAAGATTAATGACAAATCCAGTTGAGGGTGCACAAGATATCACATACAATTGGATTCAAATTGATCAAGTTGAAGAAACAGATGGAAACTATATTGATCCAGATATCGACTATATGGCATATACATTTTACTTGGAAAATAATGGATTAGAAACAGTAGACATCACATATAGTATTAGAATTACACAAGTGATTAATGACTTAGATCAAGCGATTAGAGTCTTAATTATAGATGATGGTATTCAAACAATCTATCAAAAAAGAGATGAAGCTGATGAATTAGGTAATTTACCAGAGTATCAAGTAGATTTACCAGAAACATCATTATTCCTAGATGATTATACAGTCACAAGACAAACCATCACAAGATTTATTCCACAGCAAATCAGAAAATTTTCAATCATCATGTGGATTGAAGGTGAAGATCCTGATACAACAGATAGCATCGCAGGTGGAAGCATTAAAATGCAAATGAGCTTCTCCATTAATGAGTAGGTGTACTTATGAAGATGGCGAATAAGATTCATTTAACAGTTTTAACAATGATTATATTAATTATTACATTTGGTACTGTCACATTCGCATGGATATCATTATCAACTGTTAATAATATAGAAGGATTATCGTTATCAGCAACTTCAGGTGAAGAGTTAGAAATATCACTTGATGGTATCAATTTTTCTAACAACTTAACTTCAGATGAACTAGAATCTTTATTTGAAAATATCACATTAAATGAAATTACAAGTATTGATGGAAAACATTTTGAAGCAGGTGGATTAAGAGATACAACAGATATTAATCCTGACAAAGATTATTTACAATTTGATGTTTGGTTTAGAACAACTGAGACGATACATCAAGTTTATGTGATTAATAATCAAAGTCAAAATGTCGCGTTTGATACATCAGCAGTAGGAACATATGTTGTATCAAGAGGTGTGAATTGGCGTTCTAATGAAACTTTCACTTATAACGCAGCAGGTGATTTGGTACACGATGGTGATGAAGGTATCTATTATGCAAGTGATGCAGTAAGATTATCGTTTGTAGAATTAAATGATGACACAAATACCTTAGACCAAAGAAGTGAAGATGAATTACTCTCATGGATATTTGATCCATCAGGAGATCCACAAAGAGGATATGGATTAAGCTATGGTGCTTACAGTTATTTCACTGAAAGATCACAAAGATTTATTCCACTCACTACACTTAATCAAGAAGTTAAATATGATTTAACTGTACCAAACCCAAGAAATCCATATGAAGCATTAGATGACACATCAATGGTTACAGTACTTCAGGAAACAGGTTTACAAACACAAGAGGGTTTATCAATCTATCAAGGTAAATTAAGAATTACTTTATGGGTTGAAGGATGGGATGCAGATGCATTCGATGCGATTAACAATGATCGCTTAAAGATTCAGCTTCAATTTAAATTACTTAGATCAGCTGAATAGCAATGGGTTAACTTAACGAGAGTTAATTAAAATATAAAAAAAGAAATTTTTAAGGAGACTAGAAAAATGAGTAAAATTTCGAGAAAGTTAGTTTTATCAATTATTGCGGTTGTATTAACAGTGTTCGCACTTGGAACTACAACATTTGCGTGGTTTACATTGACGAATACGTCAACAGTTCAAGCTTTTGAAGCACAAATCGTCGCTGATAGCGGGATTGAAGTTGCTTTAGGTAACCATAGTTCAGTTTATGCAGATCCACAAAATGCAAACTGGGTTACAACATTAACTACAGATACAGTAGAAGCATATTTAATTGCATCATATGGTAATACACAAATATTTAATCATGTGACTACAGTAGATGGCGTTAACTTTAAAACATTAGGTGCGTTAGCAATGACAGATACAACATCTGGATACATTGAATTACCACTTAACTTTAGATCAGATACAGCTCAAGCAATTAATTGGACAACAATTAGTTTAAGTTCTACAGCATATACTTGGACAGTAGACGTTCCATTTACAGATGCTAGTGGTACTGCAAGATTAGCTGGTGCTCAAATTTCAGTTGATGCATCTGATGGTATGAGAATTGCTATGGTAAGTGATATTACTTATGGTGATTATACAGTAGCTTATGAAAAACCAGTTGGTGGTTCAAATGTTGTACTAGGTGTTGGTGGCGACTTATATAATGGTGGCGTTGGTGACAATGGTTCAATGAACTACTACTATGCAAAAAATAATGCACTTCCATTTGGTGCTGACACAGTAACTACTTTATCAACTATGACTACACTTGGTGCAGGTCAAACAGTTGTTGATATGGTTGATGTTTCTGGTGAAGTTCAAGATTTTGGTGCAACTTATTATGGTCAAGTAACAGTACGTATTTGGTTAGAAGGTTGGGATGCTAATACTTATAACTCAATTCTTTCACAAATCGTATCATCAGCATTTACATTCCAAGGTGTTTAATTTCTAAATTGACATAATTCATTCTAGTCGGTAAGTGTGTGCAACCCACACACTTACCAATCCTTCATTGGATCTGACTAGTGATTAACACACCAAAGGAGAACGAAATGAAGACTAAAGAACAATCAAAATTCAAAAAAGCAATGAGTATCGTTTTAAATGTTATTTTCTACGTTGTCATTGTTTTCTTATTAGTTTTCTCATTTGCCAACATGAAAGTCAAAAGAGAAGATAATATTGCAAATATATTTAATCAAGGTATGCTCGCTGTACAATCTAATTCGATGTATGGTGATTTAGAAGATTCTTTTCAAAAAGGTGACTTATTATTTGTGACTATGCTTGATGATGAAAGTAGAGCTTTGTTACAAGTAGGTGATGTTGTTACATATTTTGATACAACGATTCATGAGTTTAATACCCATAGAATTGTAGAAATCAATGCAGCAGAAGGTTATCTAATTACTCAAGCTGATTATAATTACATATCTAACAACAACAATACATCTCCTGATCAACCAGTTAATATTGAAGATGTACTTGCGATTTATCATGGTGATAAACTTGTAGGTTTTGGAAATGCATTAGATTATTTACAAACACCAACAGGATTTGCAGTATTCATTATTTTACCAGTCGTATTACTCTTAGCTTTTGAGGGTGTCATGTTAGCACGTAATCTTATTGGCATCAACAAAGACAAATTAGAAGAAAAATTTGCTATAGAAAAAGAAAATGCAAAATTAAGTTTAGAAGCAGAAAAAGAAAAAATGCGTGCTGAAATACTTAAAGAACTAGAAAACGAAAAAAACAAGTCATAATAAAAGTTAGAAGGGGATTCATATGGTAGAATTTGCAAGATTCTATATTGAATTTATCAGACAATTTTTTGCTAATATCGGAGAATTTTTCAAACAAATTTTCGAAGCGATTGCAAATTTCTTTGTTTCTGATTTCATTCAATATTTCCAAAGATTTTCAATTGCATCTGAAGAATTTACTGTGATAGATTGGATCATTGGATTTGTCATATTGATCGTCAACCTAGCTTTAATCACTTTTTTAGTATTAAAACTTTATCAATGGATTAGTAAATATGTACGATTTATTGGAAGAGAAATTGAAAAAGATGAATTATTAGAAGAAATCGCATTTCTTAATCAGAAGACTGTTGAACTTGTCGATGAACGAAATAAAATATTAGCACTTAAAGTGTCAAACTTAGGTATCAACCCATCTGGTGAATCCTATGAGGATGAAGATAGAGAAGAAGATAAGGCAAAACAGATTATTGAAGAACCTTCTAGATTTGTTAAGCTTAAACGTGTAGATAGAGAATATGAAAATCAAGTGACACAAATATTTATGCGAGAAGAAGATATGCTTAATTTAAATGAAATCGTTACACGTTTTATCAACTTTTCAGCATCTCAACTTGGTCTATTCTACAATCGTAAAATTATTTCTGCATTTTTTGCAGGTATGGCATCTTCAAAAACAATGATTCTTGAAGGTATTTCAGGGACAGGGAAAACTTCTCTACCTTATGCAATGGGTAAGTTTTTTGGACATGACTCTCATATTATTGCAGTACAACCTTCATGGCGTGATCGCGCTGAAATGATGGGATATTTAAATGAGTTTACTAAGAAATTCAATGAAACTGAATTTTTAGAAGCTATTTATGAAACTACATATCGTAGTGATCCGAATTTTATCGTTCTAGATGAAATGAACTTAGCGAGAGTTGAATATTACTTTGCAGAGTTCTTATCATTACTTGAAATGCCTGATCCAGAACAATGGCTTATTGATGTTGTTCCTGATACACAAGAAAGTGATCCAATTCACATTCAAAAAGGTAAGATTTTATTACCTCAAAATGTATGGTTTATTGGAACAGCTAATAAAGATGATTCAACATTTACAATTACTGACAAAGTTTATGACCGTGCAACACCTATTGAGATTAATACAAAATCAGAATTTATTGATGCACCTCAAACAGAACCAGTTAATATCTCAAATGATTACTTAAACGAATTATTTAGATTAGCATTAAAGGAACATCCAATCACACTTAAATCACTTCAAAACTTAGAAAAATTAGATAAGTTCATTACTGAAAACTTTAAAGTCACATTTGGGAATCGTATCATGAAACAAATTAGAGCATTTGTTCCTGTTTATGTTGCTTGTGGTGGTAGTGAAACTGAAGCATTGGATTATATGGTAGCAAGAAAGATCTTAAGAAAATTTGAAAGCTTAAATCTACCATTTTTGCAAAATGAAATTAATGATTTATCTGTATTATTAGATCGTTTATTTGGTAAAAATGGGTTTCAAGAATGCCAAAGTTATTTAACAACAATTAAAAAACAATTTTAGAGGTTTTGTATGAAAAAACTAACTGATTTAAGAAAATTTCATAAAGCCATCAATGATGCATATTATGACATTGAGTTAAATCAGGATTTTCCAAATTACTTTTATTCTGCACTACTTGATGGAGAAAATGAAATTTATCAAAAGAGCATTACAGAAATTAAGAAATTTCATGAGGAATGGATTCAAACGATTGAATCTTTTTTCCCAAGTTTATTCAAAATTGCAAATACACCTAAATCAGGATTACGTTATGAACAAGAAGTAACAGCGATTGAAAAAGCAAAGCGTGTGAATAGTGATTCAGTAAGGCATTTAGCAGCAAACACGCATTTAATTAAAGAATACAGAAATCAAAATGTTGTCCCTAAAAGAATATTAGTTACGAATGCAGAAATTGAATATGCGATTTATGAAAATAGATTCTTTAAAACTTTAGTTGACAGGTTATATGATTTTATTGATCGTAGATATCAAATCGTTAAAAAAAATGTGGAATCATTTGATAAAAAACATTTTGATCTAAAATCAGCATTTCAAATTCAAGATTCTAGAGTTAAACTTAATCTTAATGTTGTCATTGAAGAAGATGTTCAAGATGAAAGTATTAATAAAGAAAATCATGCATTATTAAAACGTATCGAATATTTATTAAAACAGATCAATAGCTTAAAAAAAACACAATTTATGGATGAACTTAAAAATGCTAAACCTGTTTATCCTCCAATTATGCAAACATCTATTATTACAAAAAACATTGATTATAAGAATTGCTACACATTATGGTTATTTTTAGATAAGTACAATACACTAGATTTTGATACTGAAGTCAACGAAAAAAATCTTTCATTTGATAGTTATTATATGAAAAACATTTATCAACTCGCACTTCAAACTTTCACAACCATTTATGGTAATCAAAAAGCACTTGAAGATCATTATCAATATTTAGATGAACGTGAGTATCATAAAAAAAGTCCTAAAATTGTTAAAAAGCATTTAGATACAATAGTTGATAATGCACAGCAAATTGAACTTGAAGATACAAAGATTAATCAATACTACTTAGAACAAAATAAGAAAACATTTAAAGATTCAATCGAAGCTTATGTAGATGAGTCTTCTTCGTATGAAGTTGGATTAAAAAAAGCGTTAAGAGATACCATCAATATTACAAATGCACTCTATGAATCTTATTTTGATTTAAATGATCATGTTCTAAATGATGATTATTTATTTAAATCACTTATAAAAGAAACGACTGAAGATCAAATTCTTAAAACAAAAGATAAACTTCATATCGCTAGAATCATTAGAGAAACTAAAGAAGTTGATTATAACCAATCGATTAGACTTGAACGAAGATTAATGAAAGAGATTGAAAATTTAGATAAAACTTTTGCTAAAGAATCTAAAAAACGTATTAGAGAAGAGGCAGAACTTGCTAAGGTAGAAGAAAAAATTAAGATTGAAAGACAACATTTGACTGAAAATCAGGAAGCATTAAAAACATATCTTGATTATGTATCAGCTCAAAAGAAACTCATGAGTGAAGAACATAAAAAAGTCACTGAGAAAATAGCAGCGACACGTAAAAAAGTTAAAGCAGAAGAGATTAAGATTATTGCTGCTGAAAAGAAAAAGGCTAAAATGCTTTATGATCAAGAAATCAAAAAGATTAAAGCTAAACAAAAAAGAGAACAAATGCGACTTAATCAAAAAGTTAAAACACAATTGAAACTTGAAAAACAAAGACTTGAAAATCAAGAAGCAAAAATTAAAAAACAATCTGATCAGCGCATTATAAAACAACAACAAAAGTTAAAAGAAAGTCATGAAAAAAAATTAAGTCAAAAAGGATAAAATTAAAGGGGTGATGACATGGAAAAAGTAAATCGAAGAAACAAATTATTCATGCTCACAACTATTTATGTCCTCATTATTGTTTTATTACTTACAACAGTAACTTATGCATGGTTTTCAGTAACAAACCTCAATAAAGGAAATCTCATATCACAAATTTCAGGTATTGAAGCAGCATATGAGTTTTATGTTTATAATGATCCTACGCATGAAGGAAGCACTTCACTAACACTGGTTGATAATACAACGACAGATGCTTTAGAGTATGATAAATATTTATATATACCAAATCCAACAGAGACGACTTTAATTGATGGGTATGTGGCACCTGGTGAACGTTTTAGTTTTGCGATTAAGATTCATAACACAGGAACGACTCAAGGATATGTGTCACTTTCATTTTCAAATGTGAATTCTTTTGGTTATGCAACAAGTGTCAATAAGATACAAAATGCGTTTAGTTATGAAGTTACTCAAGTATCATTTATGAATATGTCTGGTGTTGAGACATCTGACATAAAAGATACGTATGCACTTGATTATAAAAATGATTTTTTTGATGGTGAAGTTCATGCATATTATGAATTGATCAATGATGCTCCACTCAATATTGATGACTTTTCATCAACAGTGATATACTTTGACATCTATTTTGATCCATTTGTTTATGGTGTTGATCCATTTGGTGATCCTTACACAAATTCAAATATTTTTATGGGTCAATCTCTAAAAATTCAAACAGTGAACATGGTATTATCTGCTTAGGAGCATATATGAAAAAAATAATTAAAATGGTTGCAAGTATCTTAGGTTTCATCACTGTCATCTTAGTGATTGGCATTATGATATCTGCAACACTCTCAATAAAGAATAATCAACCTGTGTTTATCTTTGGATATTCATTAGGTGTAGTACCTACTGATTCTATGATTGGTGAAGAAGAAGACTCACTAAATGTTAATGATATGTATATCATGCATAAAGCTAACATTCAAGATGTAACGATTGGTGATGTCATTGTTTATCAGGGTAAAACTGCAGATGGATTAGATATATTAATCGTCCATAGAATTGTAGATCAAAATGATTTAGGATTTATTACTCAAGGTGATAATGAATCACAAACTGACCAAAGTGGAATTCAAGCATATATCACATCAGATAATTTAGTTGGTCAATATGTTGAAAAAATCACATTTCTAAAACCAATATCACTATTGGTTCAATCTAATAGAAGTTATATATTTTTTGCTCTCATTATCGTTATAACAATTCTATTGGTTTCAGAAATTATTGATTTAATGAAAACATATCAAAAAGAAAAACAGACAGATATATTAAAAGCACATGAAAAAGAATTAGAAGATTTAAAATTAGAGATGAGAAAACAAATCATCGAAGAAGAGAAATTAAAACAATAACATACTTACTCATTTGGCAAACCTAGAGTAATCTAGGGACGCAAAGCTATAGGGTCCTTAATCGGATAGCCAGTTGCATCTATTATATAGATCAACGGCTATTTTGTTTTAATTGGAGGGAATTATGAGAAGATATGCCATTACGATATTATCCATCTTATTATTAATCACTTCAATTGTATCAGTTACTTACGCATGGTTCACATACGTAGAACAAAAATCACTTGCTCAGTTTGATGCAGGTGTTTTGTCTATTTCTCTATATAAAGATGAACAAACAGCAACCACTCAAATTGCTCTTGATGACTTAGCATTTATAGATTATCAAAATGATTTTATCAATCAACAAGATCATATGTTAAACATCATGGCATCATCTCATCGTTTTGATATTGTATTAGACGATCAATCACCGCTTACTAAACTTCAAATCACACTAGATGAACCATCAGAAAATGGACTTATATACATCATCATTCTTGAAGGATTAAATATTGGTAGTACACCAATCACATCAGATTATGAAACTTATATTAATCAAGTGATTTCTGGTATGCAAACAAAAGAAGATCAACTAAATGCAATTTCAGTACAAAATCAAGCTGTTTTAGATCAAATAAGTAGTTATACTTTATCTCAAGCTGATCAACTCACTTTTCAAATCGTTGCTTGGGGAGATTATGATGGTCTTGATGATCCTAGCACTTACTTAGATGTTACATTTAACATGCAATTAAATATATTAATGATTAATGATAAAGGAGATTTTAACTGATGAAACATAAATCACTTTTAATTAAATCTATCATTATCTTTATTTCAATGTTTGTGGTTTTAATGGTAACAACTTATGCATATTTCCAAGTTGCTGAAGATCATGGCATCATTATATCAACTGGAGATTTTGAGGTTGAAATGCTTGTCTATTTTAATGGTCAAATTGTGACATATAACAGTCCTTATTATGATCAGGATAAAGGTGTAGTCATCGTGAATGCTTATGATGATCAAGCGACTAATTATATTGAAAATTTAGATATATATTTCAAAATAAAACCAATTGTCGCATCAAGATTTAGATTTAAAA
>JBFWMH010000017.1:0-11112 GCA_050251655.1 Acholeplasmataceae bacterium | reverse complement strand
TATTATGATCAGGATAAAGGTGTAGTCATCGTGAATGCTTATGATGATCAAGCGACTAATTATATTGAAAATTTAGATATATATTTCAAAATAAAACCAATTGTCGCATCAAGATTTAGATTTAAAATTGAACAAGAATGGGAACTTGGAACATATTATGTTAATCAAAATGAAGAAAATCCAATTCCACCAGTCATTCAATCGCTTTATCATCATCAAACGGAATTACCTTACTATCCTTTTTCAGATTTAAAGTTTGACTCAAATTTTGGTAATCCTTTATTTGATCAAGAAGGATATGTATATTATCCAAATATCGTTAATCAAAGTATTAATGATGTTACGATTCATGTGATTGATGGTGGCGATGCTTATCCAGTAAGATCCAATCAAGTTTTATATGAAGAATGTTATTTATATTTTGATATGATATTTGACATTGTTCAAGCAAATAGAGTTTATGAAAAATGGGGTATAGAAAATAGTTTCTTTACCGTGTAGGTGCTTAATGAAAAAATCAAAAATAGCAACAATATTTAAAAAGTCAATCTTATTATTGTTTCTAGCAACTGCAGTATTTTATGCAAGCAGTTTTTTTGATTTTAGTCAAGCAACAGCTATTAATTATCAAGAATCAAGTGCATGGGTAGGTCAAGACATAGGTGTTTCTCCTTTAGAAAATGTTAACTATGTGAGTGTATATGAACCTTATGAAACCATTAGCAACAATCCTGGAGCAATTGATACAAATAAGATTTACGTTATTGAAACTGCGTTAGATTTATATCAACTATCAGTTAATGCTAAAGGATCATATCAATCAGACTATCTATCACTTGATTATGTTTTAGGTAATGATATCGATTATTTTGATGCTCTTAAAATTTCTATGAATAACTTATTTATTCCAATCGGATTTCAACAACCATTTACTGGAACATTTGATGGACAAGGTTATGAAATTACCAATCTTATTTTTAGAAGCGTCAATACTGAAAATGCATATAATCAATATATGTCAGGACTTATCTATTATTCAATGTTTTCAATGACATCACCAACTGCTGTTATTAAAAACTTTGGACTTATTAATCCACTCATTGTACAAGCTTTAGACTTAGGGCTTATGACACATGTATCAACTTTTGTTGGTTTAAATGAAGGATTACTTGAAAATGTTTATTATATTGATACAAGAGAAGCATCTGCAGGCATTAATGCTGAGGGTGATTTTATCATTTCTGGATTGGTATCAGTCAATCAAGGTACTGTATCAAATAGTTATATTGCATCACCATATGTAAAATCTCAATCAGTCACTCAAAATTTAACTTCAGCTTTAATGATGTATCAAAATACAGGTAATGTAGATCATCTTTACTATGATCTAGATATATTACTAGATACTGATTCAAGTAGCCTATATGCAACACCACTTCATACAGAAGATTTCCAAAATCCATCAATTTTTACAACAACTTGGTATTTTCAGGATTCATATCTTGATTTAAGTAATGATCCTTATCAAGCTGCACAGTTAACAATTGATAAAACATATCCAATCTTACAAGGGTTAGAAGTTGTTAATCAAAGTTTATATATTACGGATGCTACAGATCTTATATACATGAATCATTTACTTACATTATCTGGTTTTTTTAGATCATCAACATATATTTTAAATGCTGATATTGATATGAAACAAGTCTCAAGAGATGCGTTTGTTGCTGCTGAAGTAAGTTTTGATGGTATCTTTACAAGTAATGTCATTAATGGAAACACATTATATACCCATCAAGGATTTGGTGGAAGTGAAGATCATTACAGCATTATTAATTTAACCATCAGTCAAGCAAGTTTCGTTGGTGATTATGCGTCTTATGCATTATTTTCAGCGCTTTTTGGTCAAGTATCATCAATTAATTTTATTCAAATGACCATTACTACAGCAGATATCAATCTTGTACAAAATGTAGATCGCATTTTTGTATCTAGTATTGCAGGTGCATCAAATGAAAGTTATATTTATGATGTGCATGTAGATGTTGATGTGATTTTATCAGCTGATCAAGAAAGTCTAGGTAATCTTTTTGTATCAGGACTCATATCTTATGGTTCATCTAACATTTATCAATCAACAACTACAGGTGATATTGAAAATATGTATGTTATTGATAATGAGAGAATGACATCTAATTATGTTGCAGGACTCATTTCTTATGCGACTCATTTGACATTAGATCATGTGATTAATGATATCAACATTCATGGACTTTCATATCAAAACACACCAACAAATACAACATATTATGGTGGTGTCGTTGGATTTGGTAACATTGAACTTATGGATAAAGTGATCAATACTGGAAATATTAACACACAAGTCTCTGGTTTAGTTGATCAAATTTATGTAGGTGGCATTATTGCTTATCAAAACGACTTATCACAAAGTATTTCATATGTTTATCAAAATGGAGATATAGATGTGAAGATGTTTGGCCCATCAACAGTATATGTTGCTGGTTATGGATATGTCACAGATCAAGAAAATGATATTGATATCTTAAGTGTTTCAAATCATGGAGAAATTACACTCACACCACAAGCATCACTATCAGAATTGATTCTTAATCAAATTGATGTCTATCTTTCTTTTGGTTTAATTACATATAATGCTAATGGAACAATTAAAGGTGTTTTCAATTTATCATATCAAAACTTAGATTTAAGTTTTATTGATTATTTTGCTGCAAACGTTCTAGCACTTAGTCAAACAGATTTAACAATTGAACAAAGTTATCAATCAGGAGATCTTGATTTTTATACATCACAAACACTCGTTAATCAAAACATTTATTTATCTTTTAATGTTTATGGTACGCATTTAAGTTTAAATCATCTTAGACAAGAAAATGATATTTCTATATACATGAATCAAAACACTTCAAGCGCATTGTCAAATGCGAAATTCTACATCAACGGTCTCTTTTTAGAAGCTAGCGAAGGATTTTATGTCACAAATGGATATCAAGGTGGAGATATTTCAATCGAAAAAGATATAGCTAATCATATCGCATATGACTTATATGTAAGTGGTATGGGATATGCTAATAGGAATCAAGATATCTATACCGAGTTAGAAATTGATCCATTATCAATTGATATTAATTCTGTTGATGGCACGGTTGATACCATGTTAAATTCAGGTAACATTTTAGTGACTGGTAATTTTGATGGACATGTTAAAGTTGCAGGTATCATACTTTATAATGAAAGTATTTTAACAAATGCTATAAACTTAGGTAATATTGAAGTTTATAATGATGCACAAACTTCAAATGACCAAATGGAAGCAGCTGGTATTGTTTATGCGCTTATTTCAGAATATGCACAAATAAGAGATGCAGCTAATAATGGTGATATTAAGGTTGCATCAAATTCAACACTTGGATATGCACATGCCGCAGGTATTGCAGTAAGAAATGATAAATTAGAAAATGGTAATGATATAACAACAGGCTCGAATCATCAATTTTCTAAAATTATGTTTAGTATTAACTATGGTGATATATATGCATATAATCTTACATCTGAGTCAAGTTATACCATCACAAATGAAACAAGAAGTAAAGCAGCAGGTATCTTAGGTTTAGGTATACTATCTGTTGTAAATAACATTAACTACGGTAACATTTATAGTCGTTATTTGGCATCAGGGATTTTTGGATTTATGTATTATTCTAAATTTGACAAAATCAATCCAGATGAAGTATATGTATCAAATCTTATTAACTATGGAAAAATAAGACAAGTCACTGCATACGATCCATCAACACATGTATATACATATAGCATGTCGACAACACCTCCACAAACTCTACCATATGCATTTGGTGCAGTTGTAGGTAAAATTCATACTGGTACAACCACTTGGGCTTTTGCTGGTAACACACAATATCCTATTGATTCTATATATTTTGGATATCTTTTAAATTTTGATGCAAAAATTAATATGTTTGCTAGTGCACCGCCACTTTCATCAAATTGGCAATCTATCTTTAATGGAAGTATTGATGAAGCAAATACGGTACTTATTAACATGGTGCAATACATGGCAACCACAAATCCTAGTGATGACTCAGTAGAGCCATTTACCTATTTTTATACAGGTTCTGGTTGGGTTGGCTCATATATAGGACAAGTGATTAAATATTATGATGTATCAGAAACAGATGCTGGCATGTTTTATGAACTATTTCCTTTTAGATCACCAAGACCTGCAAATGCAGGTACTGATCAATACATCAAAGATTATATTGAATATATTCCTGCATCTAAGGTCAACGATTCAATTTTAAATAAACTTGAAGCTGATACTACATATGATTTTCCTGGAATCTATGCTTTATCTTCAAGTTTAGGTATTAATAATGGTATTTTTATTCCTGATAATTTTGATTTATCAGGTTTAGATCCATACGACTTAGACAGTGCGGTTGCAGATACCACATGGATTGGTGATGCATCTACACAATCAACGGTTGCATATCAACTCTACAGTGAGATGCGCCAAATTAAAGTCAGTTTTGCAACAACTATCTATAATTTAGATATTGTACAAACTGATGTAAATGGTAATGTATTAGCATCTGGATTAACACTTTCTAATCCAGTGATTGATCAAGAACGAAAAATGCTCACTTATTATCTACCATCAAATGCTGCAGTCCTTGGGACACAGTCATATCAACAGTTAACAGTTTCAAGGTATATTGAAGTTGAAGACTCATATGTGACTGGAGCAAGAAGAGTTGCTAATCTATTAACTGGTGATAATGCACTTGATGGATATACATGGGTGGGCACACATAAAAAGGTTGGGGATCAGATGATTGAAATTGGTCCATATGCTACAACAGGCAGATATAACCTTACAACCTATGATTCACAACCCTATGATTCAACTACAAGAAATACTCCTGTTTATGATTTAACATGGGCAACGGATGCTGTAGATGCAACAAATCAAGTTTTTACGCATGAGCCACATGTTAAAACAACTTTCTTGTGGTGGACATTTTGGGATGCAACAGGCTATCGCGTTACTAGAACTACAGCTAATTACGGATATGGTGCATATGAAGCATTCTCACTTTCAGGATATCCAACACTTTATCGATATGTAGGACCTAGTACAGAACCAGTCACTTATGTATTATCAGAGAATCAAAGTGGTGTATTTGTCTATCCAGAATCAGGTGTTTATTTTAAAGCAGATACATCAGATGGATCATATACGATTTCTGATACTGCATCACTTCAGTATAATGGAACAGATGACACATCATTAATCACAATCCCAAGAAGTTATGGTGTTTATGATTCAATGTATGATAGTCAAGGTACATATGTAGATTCAGTTGAGGATCATTATGGTTCTGTCAGAGTTTATTCACAAGAATATAATCAAGCAGATACTTCAACTTATCAAGATTATGAAATAAGAATTATTAGAACAGCAAATGAAGATATCACTGATATCAATAGTTTGCTTGTCAATGGTGTTGCAAGTCTTCCACAATATTATAATGTTAATAATTTAACTTCCCTTAATGATTTATCCTATGATACGACTGGACAAAATGGCATCATCAGAATTTCATATGAAACTTATAATGTTTCAAATCAATTTCAATTACTGCCATATGTAGAAGTCTTTGATAACAACACAGGTGTAAAAGTCTATACCTCATTATATAAGCTCACGGAGGGTGAAGTCATTACAATTAATGATTTCAACAATGATACAGGTGAATGGGGATATGGAGAAGCGACAGTTGTTTTTGAAGCTAATGAAGATTTTGCAAGTGGTGATTATTATATACAATTAACATTGCTTTCAGGTGAAATCTTTAGAGTTCATTTTTCAAAACAAGAAAGCGCAAATGCAGATGTTTTACAAATGACATATCAAGATGAAATTATAGACATTACATCAAATTCATATACATCTTATGTGGATTATGGTATGTATTATTTGAGTGAACAAGCAGCAACACATGTGGTTAATTTCACAAATTTATCATCGATTTCTCATGTTTATTATGATGAAGTTGCAAATGAACTTCCTAGTTATTTAGATGGTCTTGTCATCTCTAATTTTGCAGAAATAAGTTATGTTACTTTCGCTGTTTCACTAGTTGATGGTTATCGCCATCAATATACAATTAGTTATCATTTAACAGCAGAAAATGGCTCTACAAATGTATTTACACACTATATTATAGAAAGCGCATTAAGTCAAGATCCAAGTGCAGTTTATAAAAATGGTGGATCGTTAAGCTTACCTGTTACAAATGTTAATGTATTATATCAAGAAAGCCCAACCATTAGAGTAGAATATGATTTTTCACATACGTATTTTGCAACTGAAGACATCTTAACTATCGACTCATCATTTACACCACTTGTTGCAGGTGAAGATGCATTAGAAGGTATTGATTATTTTACAAATCCAATGAATAACATTGGTTATGAAATTGACTTAAATCAAAGTACTGCTAAAGGTAGTTATTTCTACCGATTAAGCTATGATCAAGTTGCAAGTGTCAATGGTCAAACACTCACATGGCATTACACATTTAGTGAACTTCAAGTGACTAAACTTAGAAATGATAATTCACATTTAAATAATGTCTTATTTGCAAGTGATTCAGTGTTTGATGAAGTATTAGATGCATTTGTTACAATCATTGATATCGATGAAGTAACACCAACAGAATATTTAGCATATTTTGATGAAGAAAACCCAACAACTAGAATTATTTCAGTGCTCCCTACATCTGGTATCGACTATGGTACTTATGAATCTTATCAATCCTACTGGATTATAGGTCAGGTACAAGAAACAGATTTAACCGCATATATGCCTACATTCTATATTCCTGATGGATCATCAATTTATAGAGTCACTGATGAAGCAAATATTGATTATACATATCAATCAACAAATCTATCTGCAGATTTTACTGATTTTGGTACAGGTGAATCACTTAACTATATTCACTATCGTATTTATGCAGAAGATTACAATGACTATCCTACACATTATACTGATTATTATATTGCCGTACAAGATGCGACAAATAACATCAAATTTGACATTACAGTTGAAAATGATACTCAAGATTTAATCGAACAAGTGTTTGTTAAAGTTAATGTATATCAATATGCTAGCGATTTCCAAGGTGAAATGCAATATGATGATATTTTAGTCTCTATGGGTCTTTTCTCATACTATAACCCATCAAGTGATTCATATGATAACAATCAATTTGAAACATCAATGTATGGTTTTTATGTTGTATATGTTGATTTACCTGAGGGTTATAGCTTCGAAGTCGAATTTGAACAATCATATATTCAAGATTTAGTCTATCTTGAAAGTTCAAGAATTCCAAGAAGATATTATGTAACTATTCATATTATTGATGAAACACCAAACTCGCCCTCTTGGGGATATCAAGCTTTATTTTATTATGAAGCACCTGCAGAAGCTCTAGATATAAATCACACTTACACTGATGGTGACAGATTTACATATGATGGTACAACATGGATAGTTATAAGCAGTAGTTACACATATGATCCAAGCAATCCTCCAGGCACTGGAGCATGGCAAGGATTACAAGATGCTAGCGGTATTTACTCATCAGTATCTACTTATGAAATTGGTGATGTTGTCTATTATATTGATAGATATTATGTAGCCATTGCATCCTATGCAAGTTACAACAATCCGATTTCAGGATTAGGTGACTCATGGAATGAAGTGAGTGAAAACTGGTTAAGCTATAATTTATATACAACAGGTGACATTGTTTTATACAATGGGACATATTATATATCAACAGCAAGTTGGAATAAAGGGTATCAACCTGATATCACGACTTGGGCATGGCAAATTTATAGTTAAAAAAAAGGCTCAAACTTTGATGTTTGAGCTTTTTAAATTTAAATATGTTGTTTTTTACAATAGAGTTTAAAGACAATAAAAATGACAATGAAATGAACAAGCATTCCAATAGCAAAATATAGCCAAGGTGCATTAAGATAAGTCTGTGTATTAGGAAGTTGACTATAAATAAGTTTTGTAGACCAAAATCCAGGGAGAACACCAACAAACAACTCAGTCCAATTTGTTAAAAAGACTGAAGCGATAGGACCAATTAAAATAAGTCCACTCGATTTCATTGCAACAAATCCTTCAACTTTATTGGTAGCAAACAAATTAACGATTAGTGCTAACATAGGTGCTTGAAGTGGCCCTATTAAAGCAATCATGATGAATATTGATGCTGATATCTCTTTATAAAAACCACTGGCAAAAATGAGTACTACAGTTCCTAAAATACCGATGAGATAGCTAAAAATAAGTTTTAATAAAATATAGTATCTTACAGAAATCGGTGTGATTCTTAAACTTAAGAGTACATGATCATCTTGATCATCAAGCAATGTGAATCCGGTCACTGCACCATAGATTAAACCGTTCATCAGAATGAATACAATAAATACCATATGATATGCGACCATTGGAGCATTATTTTTCAAATAAGGCATTAAATAAACAGAAATAAGTGCAAATATAAATGGAAATAATGCAAAGAAGATATACATTGGATCTCTTGTTAAATTGTTTAGTTCGTGTTTAAATATACGTTTAATCATATTAAATACCTCCTTGTTTTAAAACATAGTTTTTAAAGTGAGGCAATACGACAAATTGGTAAAGCAAATAAGAACCTACGAATAAATAAATCACTGAAATATAAAACTCAGTTGTTATACTACCACCAAATGAAGCAGCAGCTAATACGATAGATACTTTTGTTGGTGTGATTAACAAAAAGTAATTCCAAAACTCACCAGTTAAAGCAACACTTAATTCGTTTAAAACAGTTGGTATCATCATAGCTAGTGAATAAATCATTGTAACGACTAATAATGAAGTAAAATCTTTAGTCATATAAGTTGCTATAAAGCCTAAAAGTATATGAAATAAAGTAGAAAATATTAATGTATAAATTAAGATGAGCAAGTTGATTTCAATCCCTTTAACAACATAAAAAGCAATAATGATTAGTCCAGTTGAAAATAGTGTTTGAATGATACCTGCTAATGTTTTAGATAATATAAGGGATCGATAACTTACAGGTGTCACTAAAAGTGTAGAAGCAGTAGATTCTGACTTTTCAAAGAATAGTGTAGCACCTGTATATAAGATACTCATTAATGTAGTGTCTAGAATAATAATCATTGGTAATAATGAACTAAAAATTGCGTCATTTTCAATAAATACAAGAAATAAAAACCAAATGACTGCTACAAATAAACTTACTGGAAGTACTTTGTACTTAATCAGTCTTTGCAGTTCACCCTTTAGAAGTTGATTAAATTTACGCATGATTTAATCCTACGCCTGTGACTTTAATAAATATTTCTTCTAATGTAGTTTCACCACTATGAATAGTTTCAACATTTTTTTCTTGTATAAGTTTTAAGAATTTTTCATTTTTACCAATTTGATCTAATTCGAATTCAACATGTTCAAGTTTACCGTTTTCTTGATATTCAACACTTAATTTACGAGTTCCGTATTTAAGTTTTAAATTTCTAGGACTATCTAATTCTTTAATTTGTCCATCAACAATAAATGCAACTCTATCACAAATTTGATCAATATCACTCATGATATGACTTGTAATGAAGACTGTTCCACCTTGATCTCTAAATGCTCTAATCATATCCTTTAAGATCATTGCATTTGCAGGATCTAATCCATTTGTTGGTTCATCTAAAAATAACATCTCAGGATTATTTAACATCGCACGAACAAAATTTAGTCGAATTTTCATACCTTTAGAATATTCACTGACTAGTTTATCCTTGTCTTCCCAAAGACCAACTTGTTTCATCAGTGATTCAACATCTGCATTCTTTTTATAAAGACCTAAGAAAAACTTGATGTTTTCATAAGCAGTCATTTTGGAAAAATGAATAGGCATTTCAAAACTCACACCGATGGATTCATAAAAATCAAAACCAAGTGATTGAATGTCTTTTTCATCATATTCAATTTGCCCTTGATATTGATCTAGTAATTTGATCAGTATCTTTTGGGTGGTTGATTTTCCTGCTCCTGATGGCCCTAAGAAGCCAAAGATTTCACCCTTTTTAATTTCAAATGAAATTCCTTGAATCGTTTCTTTCTCGTTTTTCGGATACTTAAAATGTAAATCTGTCACTTTAAACATAGTTTTCGATTCCTTTCTTTAAAATCGTCATGATTTTTTCTATTCTTATTGTAAAATCGTTTATTGACATGCCTTTTTCGTAGTAGGTATCTAGTTTATTCATATCCATAAAATCAACTGTAATACTAGATAACAATTTTGGATCAATGGATGGATCAATGAGTCCATTGTCCTGATCGCGTTTTATGAGTGATTCGTAGTACTTATTTGCTTGTTCTTTAGAGTTTTTAAGCATCTCAAATTGTTCAAAATACTTAAAGCTCATCATGTTTTTTCCAGCTTTATAATAAATTGGATTTTCTATCATGAATTGATATGAGAGAACATATAAATCTTTTAAGTAGGATAGAAATGGTTGATCTGTATTTAATGTATGATTTAAGAAAAAGTTTTGTTTTTGCTCACCTATATATAATAAGATAAATACATATAAATCTTCTTTATTTTCAAAATACTGATAGAAGCTTCCTCTTGGAATTTGTGCATCTTTAATGATATTTTGAATATTAATATGGTCAGGAATTGTTCTAGAAAATTCTAAAATAGCAGCTTCGATAATATGCTGCTTTTTTGTTTTTTCTAAATTAAGAAATGTATCTTTTGCCATTTGAACACCTCATATGACAACCTTGTCATATTTATATTTTATGCCTATTTGAGAATAAAGTCAATAAAAATTAGATAAGCTTTGTCAAGTAATTTTTATAACTTAATCTTTATAAACACTAAAAAACCAGTACTTGCTGGTTTTTTTATTTAGATGTATAATGAGGTTGTATTTAGATTAGGAATGTTG
>JBFWMH010000016.1:0-34647 GCA_050251655.1 Acholeplasmataceae bacterium | reverse complement strand
AATAAAGAAAAAATTAATCGATTTAAGGATAAACTTAAAAAGAACCATACATTAGAATATTATGAAAATATCATCAATGCTGAAATCATTAAAGCTAATGAGAAAAAAAGATTGTTAGAGTTAAAAGATATTGATATTGCAATGCAAAAGAAGAAACATTTATATTTTGAAATTGGTAGATTTATTCTAACAACACCCAAAAACATTAGAGATATGCAGCATGAAAGCAATGTATTGGATCATTGTTTAGGGAAATCAATGATAAAGCATTATGCTAATGAAATTGTGAACAAAGAAGGAATAATCTTATTTTTGAGAGATAAAGAGCATATTGATGAACCTTATTTCACTATTGAAATAAAGGAAGGAGAGCTTGTTCAATGTGGAACAAAGAAAAATCAAACTGATAAAAATATCACATCACTTGTTCAAGAATTTATCAATACACATAAAAAAGAAATTTTGGCATATACGAATTAAGAGTCTATCAAAGGCTCTTTTTTATGCATACAAAAACTTTTAAGTATTACTACGTAATAGATTTCCATTAATTAGGCAATAGATCAAAACTGCATTGACACGTATTATTTATTTCAATAATTTTGAAGTATGAGGACAGGTATCTTTCTTACATGGACTATCACTCCTTCCAATGCTCTGGTAAGGTTCACAATTCATACAAGTATAGTCCATGTGAAAAAGATATTTGGCAATCTTAAACAGTGAAATTAAGGTTCTATCCATTATCAATGATAAATGAGATAAGCCTTTTAATAATAGGGACAACCTATACTTTACATACTTTTGAGGGTGATTAAATGAGCTATGCAAAGCTGAAGATAATTGAAGATAATTACGAAAATATCATCTCATGGCTAGTAGATGGTTGGAAATATTCACAGATTTATAAAGCTTTGGATATATCAAAAGCAACCTGGTATAAGTACATGAAAGAACGTGGGATGTTAACTGCTGCTATAGCTGAGGCTAGACAAAAACGAATGAAAACTGTTGTGCCTCAACTTAAAGAAGTACTATTGAATGCAGCACTTGGATATACATTAGAGAATGCCGAAGTTGTTGAAGTTGATAAGCAAGATGAGGAAGGTAAGACAGTAGTTTCAGTTAAAAGGACTACTAAGAAGATTCCACCTAATCCTGATGTTGCTGAACGATTACTTGAGCAATATACTAAGGATTTACCTAAGAAACAACGTTATATAAGAGATCCACATAATATGCAATTAAAGGAAAAAAGACTCGATATGGATCGTAAAGCAGCAATCATTAAACAAAAGAATAGTGAGTGGGACTAATGCCTGGTAATAGATTTTATACATCTAAGACATGGAGAGAGTTCAGATCATACATTATTAATAAGAATGGCGGTGTTTGTAATCGATGTGGAAGGATATTCACTGATACATCTAAATTAGAAGTGCATCATATTCATTATTTACGTGATGAGGACTATAACAACCCAACAAAGACATTAAGTGAAGATAATGTAGAAGTTATCTGTCATGAGTGCCACAATGAAGAGCATGGGCGATTTGTTTCTAATCAAGAAGTGATTCTGGTATTTGGTCCACCATTATCAGGAAAGACTTCATTTGTTAAATCAATAAAGAATAATAATGATCTCGTTGTTGATATGGATAAGCTGCAAGAAGCAATCACTCTTAATCCAGGATACATGAAGGCAGATGCTATCAGATTAAATCTATTTAGAGTGAGAGACACACTATATGACAATATTAAGACTCGATATGGTAAATGGAAGAGAGCATTCATTATTGCAACACTTGCATCAACATATGAGAGAGAAGAATTAATAAAACAATTTAATGTGAGTGAAGTCATCTTAATGGAAACGACCAAGGATGAATGCATTGAAAGATTAAACAATGTGAATGACCTTAGAAGTCAATATTATGATGAATGGTTAGGGTATATCAATAAATGGTTTGATACTTATACCCCCCCATCAAATGAGGATATATAGTCAAATCCTACAGCCCACAGCCTAAACTCCATTCATCGCACATAAAAAAAATCAAAAAAAGTTTTTTCAAAAAGTTCCAGAGCAAAAAAAATGACTGAGTTTAAAAAGTCAAGGAAGTGAGTCAAAATCATGGAAAACATGCAAAAAGATTTAAAAGATTATGAAAAGATATTTATATCGATGGGAAAGTCAAAAGAATTTGAAATAAACATCGATTTTATTAAATCACTAGTGGATACAAAGAAAAGAATTGCAGATCTTGAAGGATTTCAACTGATTATGGTTAATAAATCAAATCCAACGATTCAAAAACCTACAGAAGCTGCAAAATTACTCATTAAATTAAAGAAAATTGAGATTGAACAAACAAAAATCATTAATAAGATCCTTGGAATAAGTCTTGCATCTACTCAAAAAAGAAATAATTCATCAAGATCTAATGACTTTGTCGATGATTTCAAGAAGCAATATAATATCGAATGAGAAATAATATTGATTTAGAACACAATACAATCAATGGTATCCACAGTTATTTCTTAGAATATTACAATAAAGTATTTAACCAAGGTTGGATTGCTGGCCATAAATTAAAGCAAGTCATGAAAAAGCAATTGGAATACTTGGAAAACTGGGATTACGATCAACGATATGCACATATGAGAATTGATTTTCAACAAAAATATTGCAAACAATCAAAAAATAGGTTTTCTGGTAAGCCATTACAACTAATGAAGTGGCAAAAAGCATTATATGAGGTTGTATATTCGTTCAAATATCCTGATTCAACTCGTAGAAAGTACAATGAAGTACTTGTTGTATTAGCTCGTAAGAATGGTAAATCTACCATGATTGCAGGAGATATCAATACTGATCTATTTCTTGCAAACACCGGTGATGATATAGCTTGTGCATCAAATAATGATGACCAAGCAGCATTAGTATTTGATGAAGTTAATAATATGCGTGAAAGAATGGATCCTCGTGGTCAATATACGCATAAGAATCGAAAAGGCATATTTAATGTAAAGACAAAATCAAGAGTATTTAAAATGTCTGATAAATCAAAGACTAAAGATGGGAATAACTTAGTCAAAGCTTGTATAGATGAAATTCATGAGATGAAAACTGATGATTTATACTATACGATTCAACAATCTATGTCAATTGTCGAAAATCCATTGATTTGGGAAATAACTACTGAAGGAACCTTGATTGATGGAAGGTTAGATAAAAGAATGAGTTATGCTGACAAGGTTTTAAAAGAAGAAATCGAAGATGATAACTTCTTACCTTGGATTTATCAACAAGATGATTCCGAAGAAATATTCGTTGATCCAATGACATGGTGGAAATCAAATCCATCACTAAATGTGATTAAACAATATACTGCTTTAGAAAAGAATATTAATAAAGCACGTGTGTCAAGAGAAGATAGAGCATTCATATTATGTAAAGACTTCAATATTAAGCAAAATAAGGCATTATCTTGGTTACTCATTGAAGAAATAACAAACACTGAGACTTTTGATTTAGAAGAGTTTAGAGGAGCTACTTATATTGCTGGTATTGATTTATCTGAAACGACAGATTTAACTACAGTATCTATTGAAATAAAGAAGAATAGAATATCTTATTTTCATACAATGTACTTTATACCTGCTGCTAAATCTAGATCAGATAGTGATACAAACCCAGAGCAAATGAATTATAGAGAATGGAGTAGAAGTGGATATGTAACAATTTTACCTGGTAATACTGTTACATATGAAGCAATTACAGAGTATCTATGGAGTCTATTTGAAAATTATCAGTTAAAACCTTTCAAAATTGGATATGACCAATGGAATGCGAAAGGTCTTGTTAAAGATTTAGAGTACAAATTTGGAACAGGAATAACAGAAAGAATTCAAATGAATTATTCTACATTAACTAATCCAATGAGAATTCTTGGAGCAGATTTAAAAGACAAAAAAATAAATTATCAAAATAATCCTATAACATTATGGAATTTATCAAATGTAGCTATTAAAACAAATAGTTATGGTCAAATAATGCCTGTTAAAGTTCATGGTTCTACAGATAGGATAGATGGAGCGGTTAGTATGATTATTTGTAAAGCGGTTGAAGAAAGATTTAGCAGTGAATTTGAATATTTTGAACTTGGTGGTGATGACTAATGGGATTTTTTGATTGGATGGGTCAATTTTTACCTAAAAACAGGAATAAAGGTAATTCAAATTATACATACAGTAGAAGCTATGGATCATCACCATTAGCTAACGTTTATGAAGATGATTATGTTCTTGCAGCAATTCATGCAATTACTTCTGAAGTATCAAAAATGGTTGTAAAATCTGTTTTAGTTTCAAAAACAGATGTCAAAGAAAATAAAGATTCTATTAATAGATTATTCTTTTCTAAACCCAATGAACTTATGACTATGAGAGACATGTTAGAATGGACTTCATATCAACTTGAAACAAAAATGAATGCGTATTGGTATCCAGTATTTGAAGAAAGCATATACACAAATGGAAGAAAAATCAGAAAACTTTTGGCAATATATCCATTAAATTCAACAATTGAAGAAATGGTTAGACAAAATGATGAATGGTATATAGTATTTCAAATGGATACAGGAACTACATATAAAATTCTATATAAAGATGTTATTCATTTTAGAAAGCATTTTGGAAAAAACTATTATTTTGGATCCGTTGATCGAACAAGACTACTAGAAAGATTAAACATAATTAAAGAAACAGAAAAATTGTTGCCTAAAGCTATAGCAGCATCACTTGAACTTAAAGGTGTCATTGTTGCAAAATCACAAATGGCTAGATCAAATTTAGATGCTTATAGAGATGAATTTGAAGCATCCATGGCTAAAAGTACTAAAGGTATTGTTCCAGTAGGTGTTGATGGTGAATTTACTGCAGTTAACAATAATCCACAAATAGTTGATAAAGATCTACTTAAAGCATTTAAAGATACAGTTAATGATGATTTCGGAGTATCTGATGCAATTATTGCTGGTAAAGGTACTGAAAATGATTGGAACTCACTATATCAAAGAAATGTTGAACCATTCAAAATTCAATTAGAACAGGCTGCAACACAAATTCTATTTACTGACTTTGAAAGAGAACAAGGTAAAAGGATTAAAGTATATGACAAATTAGTTCAAAACTTTACTATGGAAACAAGACTTAGAATGGTTGAATTGTTAGGACAAAAAAATTACTTATCTCGTTCAGAACAAAGAGAGTTAATAGGTTATGAACCAGATGGTGGTCCAGATAGAGTATCATTAAACTTTGTAAATGAAGCTAATTTAGATGAGTATCAATTACAACAGTCAAAATCTAAACAAAAGGGGTAACTAAAAATGAGCGTTAATCAAATTGAAAATGTTGAAGAAAGAGTTCAACGTGTATTCGAACTTAGAGATTTAAACTTTGTTCAGGATAAAGAAGGAACAATTGAAGGTTATGCAGCAGTTTTTGATAAGTGGACAAATGTAGCTGGATATTTTGAAGAAAGAATCATGAAAGGAGCATTTACTAAAACTTCTTTAGAAGATGTAGCATTCCTTGTTAATCATGATATGACAAAAGTTCCTTTAGCTCGAAGCAGAAATAATAATAAAAACTCTACTTTATATCTAGAAGCTGATGAAAAAGGTCTTAAATTTAAAGCAGTTTTAGATATACAAGGTAATTCTGAAGCTAGAAATTTATATTCAGCACTAAAACGTGGTGATATTGATGGTATGTCATTTGGATTCTTAATTTCAAAAGTAAGATGGGATGATGTAGCCAGTGATCTTCCAAAGAGATCAATAGTCGAGTTTTCAAAAGTCTTTGAAATTTCAGCAGTAAATATGCCTCAATACAAAGACACTGAAATATATGCTAGACAAAATAGTGAATCGCTGGAGAGTGATAAAAAGGCATTGGAGAATGTTCGTTCACAATTGTTGGATAACAATAAAAATTTTGAGCTAGAAAAACAAAAAGCATTGTTCTTTATGCAGAAAAAAAATAAAAAATAGGAGGAATTATCTATGTTTACAGAACAAATTAATGCATGTGAAACACGTATGAATGAAATTGAAACTGAAGTTCGTACTTTAAGTGATGCCAAAGATATGGAAAAACTTGAAGCATTAACAACAGAATATGGACAGTTAGATGAAAAAAGAAATAAGTTGCTAAAGGCACAAAACATTCTTCCAGTAAAAACAACTGTTAACGAAGTTATTGACCTTGAAGGTGCTGCAGGTGCTCAAGGTAAACGTTCTTTAGATCCTAGAGGTACTGAAGAATATCGTATGGCATTCATGTCATATTTGAAAAATGGTGAATTTAAACCAGAATTAAGAGCAGATGCAACAACTATTCAGTCTGATGTTACTGCTATAGTTCCATCAACAATTGCTAATAGAGTAATTGAAGAAATGGAAGAATATGGTGAAGTATATGCAAGAATTACAAAATCAAGCGTTAAAGGTGGTTTTGAAATTCCTATTAGTTCACTTAAACCATCAGCTGCATGGACAGCTGAAAGTGCTGTAAGTGAAAAGAAAAAATTATCAATTACAACAAAAGTATCATTTGGTACTTACAAACTTCAAATTAGAATTGCAACATCACTTGAATCAAGTGTTAATGTTCTAGACTTATTTGAAAAACAAGTTGCAAAAGCTATTGCTCGTGCATTATATCGTGCAATTGAAGATTCAGTATTTAATGGTACTGGAATTAGTCAACCTACAGGTTTACTTCAAGATGCTAGAATCTTATCAACTCAAAAATTTAATTTCTTAGCTACAGATGCAACATGGGATGGATGGCATAAGAAATTCTTAGCAAAAGTTAAAACGGCATATAGAAGAGCAGTAGGTAATGCATTCTATATGGCACAAGATACATTTGATACTTATTGTAGTGCAATGGTAGATTCAGCAGGTCAACCAATAGCAAGAACTACAGTCGGTATTGATGGAAAAGAAAACAATAGATTCTTAGGATATCCTGTTGTTATCGTAGATTATTTAACTTCATTAGCTACAGCGGTAGCTGGTGATGTCATTGTAGTATTTGGTGATTTATCAGAATTTGTATTTAATACTCCAGAAGCATTGATGTACAAGAAATATTTTGATGATAATACAGATGAATACATTGACAAATTAACTTTACTTGGAGATGGTAAAGTGGCAGATCCAAACGGATTTGTATTCTTAAAACATGCCACAGCATAATTTTTAGTTTATTAAAATATTGAAATAAAGGGTGATTACAATGACTATTAGTGAATTTATAACTTCAATCAAAGAAGAAATTGCATCAAAGGTAGGACTATCAACATCAGCTGATGATCTTTCATATGTTGAAAGATTTATTAAATCAGGTGTAGAAGACTTACAAGAAAATGGTGTAGATGATGATGTAATCATGAATAAAAGCTTAGCGGTAATCGCCCTTACTCAATATGTAATTGATAATTTGCAAGAAACACCAGGTGAATTTAAGACATCACCGGTATATATTTCAAATGTTCAAAAGCTTAGATATATGGTGGTGGATGCTACGTGAGATATAATCAATCAATTTATTTGATTAAAACATCAAATCAACAAGATCCAATTTCTGGTTTAAAAACTAAGGTAATGACATCATATAAAAAAGTTATTGCAGGTGCTTCACCTGTAGGTGCATATACAAATTGGAATGCACATTCACAAAACGTAGAATTAACAGCAGTTTTCCAAATCAGATCAATGGTATATGGTAATGAAAAATTATTATATGCACGTGATTTAAGTGGTGAATACAAACTTTTTGAGATTAACAGTATTGCAAAAGGTGAGAGATCTGATTTATTTAGATTAAATTGTGTAGATTCTAATCAGACTAATATAAAGGAAGCGATAGAAAATGAGTTATCCAACTGATAAATTATGGCTGATTTTTAAAGACTTATTAGATATAAACAATGAATCAATACCGGTTTTTAAAGGTGAAAAAGATTCTGATGATGATGTACTAAGATATATTGTCATTCAAGATGAGCAGTATGATGAAGCAATTCATTTTGGCGATGGTAAACCAGTTCTTAGAAATTCAGATTTCAATTTGTATTTAAACACAATTAATGCTGATGACTTAATAGATATGAAAAGAGCTGTTATTACTAAATTAGATGAAAATAATATTTACTATACAATTGCAAATAAAGTTTATGACTCAAACTCAAAATTTTATACATTAACTTTTGAAGGAAGTTTACAGTATGTCTGATGATCCATCAAAAATTATTGAAGATATATTTAATAAGTATAATAAAAAGACTTTAGGTCCTTTATTGATTAAAGGATTAGATGCAGCTGAAAAAGTAATGATTAAAAATTTAGAAAATAATAGTGAAATTAGTAATGAATCTGGTGAACATTTTAAAAAAAGTTGGGAATCAAAACACAATTACAAACACTATCAAAGATACATACATAATACGAAAAAGGTTATGTATGATGAACCAGGAAGAGGACCGCATCTCGTTCCTCTATCAAACATCTTAGAATATGCATCAACTTCACCTTATAGGGGAAGAATTAGAAGAACTGCTAATAAATCTAAAGCAGCAGTTATTCAAGCATTTGTAAATAAAGTCAAAGGAGGACTTTGAAAATGGCTAAAACAAATCAAGTTGAATTTAATGTTCAAAATGTCAAATTTGCAGTTAAATCAGCTGGTGTCTATGGTGCACCACAAGACTTAGCATATGCAGAATCAATTTCACTTGAATCAACATATCAATCAGAACATAAATATGGTGATGGTCGTATTATTGCTGAATTAACAAGTGATAAAGGATTAACAGGTTCATTAGCAATTATCCAAGAAGCAATTGAATATGAAATTGCGATGGGTAGAAAAGAACAATTAGCTGATGGTCTAATTGCAGATGTTACTCAAATTGATAGTATTGAACATGCAATCTATTTTGAAGTACATCAATTAAAAGATGGTGTAAGAAAAGTTAAAAAAGTTTGGTTGTTAAATGTTACATCAGGAAAACCATCAGAAACATGGAACCAATCAAAAGATAGTGTTAATATCAACGATCTTGAAATTCCTCTTGTTATCCTTGGAGAATTAATGATGACAAATGATGGATCAGAAGTTTATGTTGATGCATCAGGAAATAGCAAATATGTACCAAAGATCTCTGCTACACCAGACTATGCAGGATATGTTGGATTTGAAGATGCAGTACCAGTACCAAAAGCAGCTGCATAATTAGTTAACTATTGGAAGGAGTTAATTTATGGGAACACTGATTACAATACCAGTAACAAAATTTAGATTAGTACCTAAATTTGTTGAAGAAAATGGTGAACAAATAAAAAAGTATGAAACAGAAAAAACAGTTGGTGAACTTGAATTAAGTGTCATTACTTCATTTTCATCACATCTAAAATGGGAAGAAAACTTTCAAAAAGATAAAGGTAATATGAATCTTGCGTTATTCACGACTCAAGTATCAGATTGGCTTAAAGATGAAAGTCTAGCATTGGCAAATTTTACTGATCTATTAAGGTGGGTATATTGCTTTATTGATAGTGATAAACTTCCAAATTTTAGTGCATTTGTTGACATGCTTGATATGGATAACTTTAAAGATCTATTCGATCAAATGAAGTTAGTACTAAATGAAGTTGGTAGGTCAGCAACAAAAAACTAACAGCACGTGCTCAGTATCTAACGCAATTAGCAAAGGCCAATGGTACTTACGATGAAACGTTAACTGGGTACGTGCCATCAATTCTTGAATGGATTAGAGCAGCCAAAGATGCAGGATATGACACCATGATGATGAATCGATTAAATTTTATTGATCTTCAAAGAGAAGTCATTGAATACAGAATTGTTCTAGTCCTACAAGATTTAAAATCAAAAGAAGATTCAAGATTAAATGAATTAGGCATTGCAAGAAGAAAAGCAAATGCCGATGATATTGATAGACTGTAGGTGAATTTATGGCTAGTGGTATTTCAATTCCTATTGGAATAGATAGAAAAAATTATGACAAAGAAACTAAGCAACTTATTAAAGATGGGAAGAACTTACAAAAATCACTTCAAATTGAATATGATCCTGCAAAATTCTCTCAAGCACAAAAAGTAGTTCAAGAAGCCTTAACACGAACTAATGAAAAAGCAACATCGTTAAAACAAGAAATTAAGAAATTAGAATCTGAAGGTAAAGTTGATACTGAAGGATATAAAAAACTTGAACATCAGCTTATTCAAACTGAAACTAATGCTGCATTACTTAAAAAACAATTGAATGAGATTAATCAATTAAAGATTGATAATCTTGTTAATGGATTTAAAAATGCAGGTCAAACGATAACGAGTGCAGGGCAAGCTTTATTACCATTCAGTGCCGCAGCAACAGCTGTGATTGCATCACTTGGTGCAATTGCTTCTAGTGCAATATCTGCAGGTGATGAAATTGGCACAACTGCACAACAATTAAATATTTCAACTGATGCACTTCAAAAATGGTTATATATTGCAGAACAAACAGATGTTGATTCAACTCAATTTGTTAATGCAGTAACTAAAATGCAAAATGCATTATCACATTTAGCTGCAGGTGAAGCAGATACAACAGCAACCGCTTTAGAAGAATTAGGATTCACTGCTGAACAAGCTGCTAAAGGCATGGGCGAAAATTTTGAACCTATTATCAATGCATTGGCCAATGTTGAAGATGCTACAATGCAAGCATATTATGCAAATGAATTATTTGGTACCAGAATGGCTGCAAAGATCATTCCATTACTTAATAATGGTGGAGAAGGATTATCTGAATTAGCTGCAGAATTTGAATCGCTAGGATATTTATCAGAAGATACAGTTAATGACCTTGATAATTTTGAAGATGTAATTGATCGTATTAAGTATCAATTAAACCTGGTAAAGAATACAATTGGTGCATCATTTCTTCCTTTAATGGAATCCATGGCCAGCACTGTAGAAACAAAAGTAGTACCGGCTTTACAAAAAGTAGCAGATTGGTTTGAAACATTGGACCTTAGTCAACAAAAATTTCTTGCAGGTGCATTAGCGTTTGCTGCAGCACTTGCTCCAGTGCTATTGATTGCAGGAAAAATGACAAGTGGAATTGGATCCATGATTGGAATGGTAGCAAAATTAGGTACTACTATATCAGGATTAAGTGCATCACTTGGAGTCATTGGATTGATAGCAGGTGTATTTGCGTTATTATATGCCACTAATGAAGATTTTAGAGATAGTATTAATAATCTTATCAGTACTATATTTACTGCTTTAAAACCTGTTCTAGATACATTAATGAGTACATTAGGAGTGTTAATGGAAGCATTTATGCCAATTGTTAATTTATTGGCCAATCTATTAGTACCAATTATCAATGTATTAGCAGCAGCATTAAAACCAGCATTATCAATTATTTCAAATTTAGCAAATATTGTATTAACCATGTTAGGTAATAGATTAGAATTTGCAGTGAATATTTTAACTGGATTAGTGAATGTCATTAATAAATACGTATTACCAGTCATAAATGTACTTTCTGAAGTATTTACATCATTATATGAAGGTATTGCAGATGGTTTTGATAAAGCATTCAATTGGATTTATAAAGGGTTACAAAAAGCAGTTGATTTCGTGAATACCATTATCTCTAAATTAAATACGTTTGGAGATAAACTTGGTATTGATTCATTAAGTAAATTAAAAGAAATTGATATTAATGTTAATACTAAAACTAGCGGATCTGTTGCAACTAAAAATGAAGCAAATGCAGCAGCAAGTCAAGCAATTGCACAAACAAGTTCAACACAAATAAATGAATCGACTAGTGTAGATAATAGTGTTCAAAACATTACTATCGAAGAAGGTGCATTCCAGGTAATTAACAATGCTGAAGGAATAGATGCTGAAACTTTAGGTAGTCAACTATATGAATATTTTGCTATTAGATTAGCTAAACAAACAAGTTAAGGAGGATGAACCAATATGTCTATAAGAAGTTTTAAATTATGGAATGCAGATCGTACATCCTCTTTTGACTTTAATCAGACAGGTATCACAGTTATTGAGCCTAAAGGATTAGGTAACAAATTCAGCAATACAATTCAATCAGGAAATAGAAGTAGAAATTATTTGACAGATCAAAAAAATGATTTTGATGATATATCTTTAAAAGTTCTATTTGGGTTGAAAGGTAATAATGCATACAGCTTATATAATCAATTATCTGTATTTATTCAGTCAAATGGAAGAAATCAAATGATTTTAGAATACTCAAGAAATGATGAAACTTTGTATGTTGATGTAATTATTAAGCAAGTAACAAAAACTGAAAAAACACAGTTTAATATACTTGAAGAAACAATTACATTTGAGAGAGTTAGTCCATTGTATAAATTTATGAATATTACATCAAACTTAATATTAATTCAAAACAATTATTTTGAAAATATATTACCTAAATTATCACTTAAAAAATATTCAAGGAATAATCCTATAAATATTAAAGTATCATCAAAAAATATTGCTAATACAAATTATCGTGGCATGTCTTATAGTGGTTATGGAATTACGATTGAGATTCATGAATTTAATAACAAAATTAGAATTAAGATTAATGGAACAACAACAGCAGCAATTTCATCAACTCTTGATAAATTAAAAATGAATAACTTGAGTTTTAACGATCATAAATATACATTTTCAATAAATAAAATATCTGGATCATTTACAGGAGAGATGCAACCAATAATTAATTATACTGGTGGCACATCAAAAGTATTACTAACATTATCAGGTACAACTATACAAGAAACAGAACATGTTCAATTTGATGGAATAGAAGATACAGGTAAATTTGATTTTTATTTTTCATCAGGAATGATAATTAATAATTTAATTATTGAAATTCAAATAGAAAAAACAAATACTAATAATATACCTATAGAAGAATTAAATGGCCATACATTAAATGAAATATTTGGATCAATGGGTGATAAAAGTGAGATTACTTCAAATGGTGTTACATATAGTTATGATGCTAATCTAAATTATTTTTATTTAAACGGAACATCTACCGCACATATATATCCACAAATACAATATTACGGCTCTACAACTAATAATTCAAATTGGTATATTAATTTAAAATTTATAAGTGGTATCACAGATAAGACAGTATTTCAATTTGGAAATGCACCACTTTATAATATGAATACTAATTTATATAGTGATGAAATATATGGTCCAACTGAAAGAAGTTATAAATATGAAAATATTAACTCATTTATTCATTATTATACTGATCTTAATGTTAATTTTACGATGGATAATGTTATCTTGAGAATTTTATTGATTAATATGTCTGATTTTGGTATTGATGATCTATCAATTGAAAAGATGGATTATTATTATAATTTATATTTACAAAATAATCCTACAGATTATAGTAAACCATCAATATATGAACAATTGATATCTGTAGAAGAAGCATTATTAATCACTGATGAATTTATAGTTGATTCTGAATTTAAAAATGTAATTAAAAATGGTGATAATGCATATGATAGTATAGATAAATCAAATGATACATTTATTGTTATCCCACCAGGTGATTTCATTATTGAATCTGAAGATGGTCAACCAATACAATTAGAATGGAAACAGTGGGTGATTGATTAATGTACATATCAATATATAAAAAAATATTTAATGTTATTGCATCAACACCTCCAATAATTACTGCAGATGCATCAAACCTAGGACAAATATTATCAGGTTCAGGTAATTCATTATGGCAATGTAAATCTCAAACTATAGGATCAATCACTGAATCATGGGATATTGTTTCTATTGCAACACCAGTTGCTCCAACAAGAACGCCATTAGCTTCTGATGTTGGTGCTAATGTAACTGCAGCTGATGGATCTATATGGACAGCTGTTCAATCATCATCATCTCAAGAATTAAAGTGGGTTGATACCGGATTAAGTACTTTAAATAAAACTGATCCATGTGTAGTATTAAATTCATCATGTCTATTAGAAAATTCTCAAGCAACATCGTGCTATGCACTTGGAGAACCAGGAGAAGATCCAGAGTATAAGATATTTGAATGTCAATATGTAACAACATACACATATACATGGCAATTAGTTCAACCTAGAGTTTCATGTGCATCATGTCCACCAACTTCAGCAGCAACTGATGGAGATCAATGTTACTGTAGCAATAATGATAGTGTCTATGAATATACATATGAAAATACTCAAACAACTACTTATTATTGGCAAAAGATAAGAGATGATACAGAATTAGGCATTAGCATTGAAAACTTAATAAAACATGTATCCGGTAACTTAACTAGAATGGCTATTGAATATGATGAAGGTTCATTTGAAGGTATTCTAGATTCACAAATTGATGATCCATTCATATTTACACTTCATGATGATGTAGGTAGTATTATCTATTCAGGATTTATTAAGAATTGGGATTATGATGAACAAACAAAGAAAGTATCATTTGATCCTGTAGATTTTAGAATTATATTTGATACACAAGTAATATTAGATTTCAGTCATGATGAAACATTTGATTCTGCATTATCTGTTATTTTTGAAAAAGTAACATCAGCTCTAAATCAACAATCAGGAAATATAAATTATCAGTTTACGATTCCTGAAGATCTAAGATTAACAAGTGAAGTATCAAATTATAGCGATCAATATATTGTGGTAAATGCAAAAGAGTTTTTAAAGGTTTATTTAATTTATTTTGAATATTATATTAATATACAATTTGATCCAGATACACTAACAATTCATGCAATATTTACAGAAGCTGAAACTGATATTATTGATATCAAATTAGATGATTTTATTTTTGAAAAAACACAAACAAGCATTCAATTTAATCACACTCAAGCAACTATCAAATTTCAAACAATTTATGATATTGATAGCGAATGGTCAGCAGCAACAGTAACAGACTTTAATACAGCAGCATCTGAAGATAAAGGCACATTGATTGCTGATGAATTACCACCTTTAGATGGTTACAGTAAAGACTTTGTTTTAAGACTTATCAAAAATGCTTATTTTGAAGAAATTACTGAGACTGAATATGATGCTTTAAGCGTTAAACAAGAAGTATCAATAAAATTAACTTCAGGAGATTCTACACCAGGAATAATTGTTCAAACCAAGGGTACAACATACAATCTTGGTAATCAAGCAAGATATGTTACAAGTCATGCACCACTCATCCAATTGGATGGAACTCCAGTGAATGAAATATCTCAAGTATTTCAAAGCTTACAAGTCATTGCAAGCGATAATGCAATTGATATAGATACATTGCTCGATATTATGGGTGCATATGAAGTTGGTTCACAATGTTCATTTGATAAAAAGATAAATCTATATTGGAATGTTCAAAATATCTATGGAACATTTAGATTAGGTGTACAAGCATGTGATGGATACATTCAATATAGTTGTCCAGTATCAGGTCCTACATTAGCAGTTATTCAAGCTAACTTTAATCCAAGTAATTATCTTTATGAACAAGGATTAAAAGTTCAATATTTAAATTCAGAAGATGATGCATGTAGTGTATATACATATGTAAAGGTTTCTTCAAATACAATTGAATATTGGAAAAAAGGTGGAACGCTTGTAGTTCCAAGACCTGAATCATTGGCTACTAAGAATTATTACCTTGGTAGTGATAACAATATTTATACAGATAGCATCCCAGATGAATTAAAAATATATCCAGTTCAAACAAAGATATTTGAATATGATACGATTGCAAAATCTCAAATAGAGGCAATCTATGAATTAATAAGTTCAAGATGGAATGAAAACATTAAGATTAACAACTTGAAAAAACCAATCGATCTTGATAAGGATTTCTTACAAAAAATTAGAGTATATGATAAAAATGGCAATTCAAAGATATTGCCAATATCTGAAAAATCATTTGAGATTAAAGAAATTATCACTAATCAAAAAATAAAACTTGGATTTAAAAAAGATTTTTTCTGGCAAGTTTACAATGGGAACGAAGCTAAAGGCGTTCTTAAATAAATAGGAGGAGTAAAAATGACTACACGTGAATATTTAACTCAAAGAATTGCAACATTAAATGGTGAAAAAACATCATTGGTAAATGAACAAGCAACAAAGGTATCAGAGATTGATGCTAAAGTTGAACAGTATCGCAATGATTTGACTAAAGGGGTAACGGATCTATATACAGGTCTAATTGAAAAAAAAAATATTGAAATAGCTGCAGTACAGGCATCACTAGATGCTGCACCTGCAGAATAATAGGAGGTAACAAAAATGGATGGATCACCACCAATCAACTTATCATCACGATTTGCAGTCCGTTTAGGACAGCGACTGCCTACACCATTAAAAGTCCTGTATTGGATTGTCCTAACACTAACACTTGTATATTGGCTTGTAAGACTTAGCTCATGGCTTTTTGAAGCAATTCGAAAAGTTGGCGAATTTGTATTTACTAAGAATAACTATTATGTACTGCTATTAGCATTATTCATAGTTTTATTAGGGGGATTACTATTTGCTCAGTTCTATTTTGATTTAGATCCAATTGGTAAATTTATCCAATGGCTCCAATCTTTATTTGAAGTATGAAATTAAAGTTTTCAGAATGGCTACTATATTTGCTTGGATGGGCAAATTGGATTGTAGCTTTCGTACTTGAGTGGTTAGATAAATTACAAGTGGATAGGTTACAAAAGATTTTCTTGCTATTATCAATCAATTTATTGGTTATAGCAACAATTAAGTATTTGTTTGGGTGGAAGTTTGGACCAGCTGAAAGAACTCAATCTGCGGCGAAAACAGTATCTTTAGCTGATGATCCAAATGCTAAAGCCAAGTTTGTTATGAATACAATAAATAAGTCAAAAGGAGGCTTACATAAGATGTTTGTAAAACTATTTGAGACATTACAGAAAATGTCTAAAAAACAATGGGTTTCTCTTATTTTATTGATTGTTGGTGTACTCTTAGGTATTAGTTCACAATATTATCCTGATGTGCCATTTCTCCATTTTATTGATAATAATTTAGGTGAATGGATGGCAGCAATTGGATTAACTGCAGCACCTGGTATTATATCTGCAGGTAAAGCATTGAGTGATGCCTATGTGATTAGAAAAAACGCCAAATCAAAACTTAAGAAACTTAAAGCTGAAAAAGCACTTTGTGAATCAGATAAAATTGATTTAAATAATGAATATGCACAAATCATTAAAGTTAAATCAAGAGTTGATTCATCAGGCGGAGGACTCACCGCAGATCAGAAAATTATTTATGATACGTACTTAGGTGCATTGAATGATATTGAATCTAAACTAAAAGCAATCAATGAACAAATTGAAGACCAGAATAAGATTATTGAAGATAGTATCAAAAGTACGTTTGAAGTTGTTAAGGAGGCACTTGATGATGACTAATATTTATGGAAACATTAAAAGTGCACCGGAACTTGCTGCTTTACAAGCTAATGCATTACCAGGTGCAATAGCAATCGGTATCACAGATGCAGGTGCATTCTATCGATGGAATAATTCAAGTGCTGTAGAAGTCAAAGAAGATGAAGTTAAGCAATTATTAGAACTTGATGACTTTCAATTTGGAATCTTAAAATCTTCTAAAGGACTTATTAGACCTGATCAGTTATATCCAAGTCAAGAAGTAGTAACACCATTAGATGAAGTGTATGAAGAACCAGTAGTTGAAGAAACTATTCCAGAGCAAAGTGAAACTGCTGAAGATGTTGTTGCTGAAGATGAACATGTTGAAGAAGTTCCAATTGTAGAAGAACAAGTTGAAACACCTAAAGTTGAGATCGTTGAAATCACTAGAGAAGAATATGATCGATTACTTGAAGTGCAAGAACATGATGAATTTGTTACTGATGAACTTGCAACTGCAAAAACTAAAATCACAGTTCTTAGTGAAGAATTAGATTCCATCAAAAATGCTGCATCAGTAATTGCTAAATTAATTAAATAAAAATTAAAGTCCTTATGTTAGGACTTTTTTTGTATAATTAAACAAAAAGGAGCAATGTATGAGTAAAAAGAATAAGTTTAATCTAACCAAGCAACAAATGTTGAGAATGTGTGAATTAGCAGCACAACTAAGGGATCAAATCAAAAAAGAAGAGAATGAAAAAAAAGATAAACCATAAATCTATGGCTTATCTTGTTCAATGACTAACACTATATAGTTTGGAATCACTTTTATATAGGGGTTAGTTTTGGCTCGCTTGTGGTGGGCTTGAGGCGAGTCTAAACTAACCCCTGAACCTGCGGGAGATCTAGTTCTATATGATGATTACCAATTTGGAAATAAACCTCTACTTTGTTATTTGATTTAATTACTTTACTAACTAACGAATCAATTATAGCATCTTTATCTTCTTGATTTGGATCTACTATATTAAAATGTTCAAACCAATTTTTAATAACTTTATGTGATGGTGCTTGTGGTTTTAAAGCATCATTTTTTATATATTGAATTTCTAAATCTTTTTTCTTTTCTTCAAGATACAATAATTCAGATTTTGTTGTTTCAGTAAGTATTCCTAACTTGATTGCTTTCATTAAATTATCAAGTTCATTTTTAGTCTTTGTAATCTCTGATTGAATATTTTTAAGTACAAATTCAATGTTTTTAAATTGATTTTTATAAACTTCAATTCCTCTATCTATCCATAAATCAAGTTCTTTATTATTGATAACTTCTGATATTGTGCTATTAAAGACTAGATTTTCCAAATCTTCCTTTTTTTCATTAGACTTAGAACATTGTTTATTTTTACATTTATAATAGTGAAATTTACTTCCATGTCTTCCAGTACCAGAATATCCAGACATTGGTTCTCCACATTCTCCACAATATATTTTTCCAGTTAGAGAATATTTAACCTTAGAAGTGTTTCTACGAATGTTTCTTGAATTAGATAATTTTTCTTGAACTCTATTAAATAATTCTTCATTAACAATTTGTGGAATGTAATTTTTATGTTCTTCACCTTTGTATGTAAAAGTACCAATATATCTTTTATTTCTAAGTAATTTAAAAATATGTTGAAACTTGAATTCTTTGCCATTGGAATTATAAATTCCTTTACTTGTTAAACTATTGATAATTTGTACATTTGTAGATCCTTTATCATACATATCAAAAATCATACGAACAAATTCCGCTGAATTTTCATCTATTTGATATTTCTTATTGACCATCTTATATCCCCATGTTACAGATCCACCTACCATTAATCCCTTTTCAACATTTTTATTTAAACCAGCATTAACTCTTTCTGATAATACTCTGGAGTATTGCTCATTATTGAGTCTTGTTACAGCTTTTATTAGTTTACTTGAAAAGTAATCATCAGGTATAGATTCTGTAGCTGACAATCTAGATACACCATTATCGTTTAATAATTTTTCATAGTAAATATCATCATATTCATCTCTAGAAAATCTATCTAACTTATATACAATGACATATTTGAATTTATCAAGATAAGACTCTTCAATCATTTTTTGGAATCCTGGTCTATTTGCATTAGTTCCAGTTAATCCTTTATCAATATAATAATCTACAATCACTAGTTTTCTTGATTTAGCAAATTTTTTACATATATCGATTTGAGTATCAATTGACTGTTCATTTTGGGAAGAAGAAGAATAACGAGCATATATTACTGCTTTATCCATCTTTAACCTCCATTACTTAATTTTTCTTTTATTACTATTAATATCAATACCACGTGATACAAGTTCTTTTAGCATTTCATACATAGCATGTTTTGCATACATAACTTGAGGAATATTAAATTCTTTGACTAAGTCTTCATAATTATTTGATTTTAAGTCTTTAATATATTCTTTAGCATTGAAGAATATGCTGAAATATTCTGATGGAAAGTGATCTGCTTTTTTTCTTAATCCCTTTAATAATTCTAATTCATCAGCCGCTTTAAAAGTAATCAATAATGGATTATCAGACAAATATCTATCAATGGTATCCCAAAAATATGCTGCATCATCAATATTATCAAATGAATGATAGTCCTCTGCAGTTTCTTCACCATTGTTAATTATTAACACATCTATCTCATCCAATACACCTTCAATATCAACTCCACATGCAATAAAAACTAATGATTCATTATAATCTATTGTAGGTTTTTCAACATAATCATCTAATTCTTTTTGAATAGCGGCTTGTTTAGCTTGCTGTTTTTTTATTTTTTCTTCTTCAATAGCAGCCTTTTCTTGCTCGATTTTTTCTTTATTGAATTGATGATTCCATGCAATCAAAATAAATGGAACTATTAGAGTAAATAATACTATAAAAGACATGATAGTAGTTCCTATACTATCAGATTCAGTATCAGTTAATGCAGCAAAAATAATCGATAAAACAAAAAATCCAACAATAATTAAAACTTTAACATTTTTTGATAATTCATTGTATTTGTTTTTCATACAATCCCCCTATTTTTTATTTTTATTTTTAATATACTCTGCGAAATTTAATAATTCCGTTTTTTCTTCAATAGATAAATCATTATATATTTCTTCTATTTGATAATCAATGGATAGTTTATCAAGACTAATTTCAACAATATTTCCTTTGACTAACTCATCAACATCAATTTGTAAACAATCACAAATTTGGATAATAGTAGTAACGCTTGCTCTATTTATGCTTTTTTTTAGTATTCCAACAACTGTTGTATATGGAAGGTTACATCTATTAGAAAATTCCATGACGCTACGATGCTTGGTAAGAATGTAGTCTTTTAATTTTTGCTCTGGACTCATAAAATTATCACTCCTTTTATAAACAAATTTTATCACAATTATATAGAATAAACAACAAAATATACGCAATAATCTATATAAAATATACGAAAATACATAAATAATACATAAAATGTGTTGACAAACTACGTACGAAAGTATATAATGAGTTCAAAATCTACGTAGATACGTATATAAATTAGGAGGAAATATGAGATATCCAAACTTAGAAGCAGAGCTCAAGAGACATGGATTAACTCGAGAGAAACTAGCGGAATTACTGCGAATAAATATTTCAACAGTTTCAAGTAAGCTCACTGGCAAATCTTCAATAAGCATTGAAGAAGCCAAAACGATAGCGGATGCAATTGGGGAGAATAACGAACTGAAGTATTTATTTGAAACCAAAGATTAATCAATCCAGGGCAAAGGAAAAAAATTATGAATAACATTAATGAAAAAAGTATATTGTATATCTTTAATAGAGCTATTCAATATGATGAAGAAATGAAAACTAAAGAAATCCAGAGCAAAGAAAAACGGAAGGAGACACACAATGAAAAAGAGAGCACACGTGTTGATGCGACCAACACAGACTCAAATTGATAGTCTCATAGAACATGCCAAAGAGCAGTTACGTGAGGCTATTTTATTTACAGGAATTTTGAAAGAATCTGAAGATACATCAGATATGTTAAGAAGAGAAAAAAATAATATCATTTCTGCATTTGTTGATCGATGCGTAAGAGATGGGTTACCTAAAGATGAAGCACAAGCCATTGGCCAATCACTTCGAACTAAATTTCTTAATGTTGATGTTCCAAGATTTAAAGATTGGTGTTTGAGTTTAGGACTCAATTACTTTGATGCAGAATCACAATCTAGATGGTTGAAAGAAGGTGTAGTTAATGCAACTTAAACTATGGCGAAAGAAAAAAGGATTCAGACAATCTGATCTAGCTGAACAAATACAGGTTACAGAACCACTTCTTTCATATTTTGAACAAGGTAAAGCATTACCTACAAGAGAAACATTGATGTTACTTGAAACAGTCATGGATCTAAGTAGATATGATTTATATACAGCTGATGAACTCACACTTCATGATAACAAGAAAAGACCAAGGAAAGATTACAAACATTATCACGTACACATTAAACTTCCTAAGATGTTTAAGAAAGTACTTAATCAGGTAAATTTCAAAGCTGCAGGTTATAAAGATATGAATGATTGGTTCTTATACAAAGTTAAACAGTTCATGGCACAATTAAAAATCATTGAAAATGCTGAATACTTTAAGAGATTCTATGAAGCAAGACAAAAAGAAAAGGCATCATCACTGCGACCTGATGAGCCTTCATATACAGAATTTCCAGAGCAAAGGAAAACTGCACCTATTATTATACTTGAAGCTGAAGGAAAGGACAATAGGACATGAAAAAACAAGAAACTGAAAAATACAATGCATTAGTTCTTAGTCTACATCCTAAATGGTATGACATGATGAATGACAAAACAAAGAAATACGAATTAAGAACCTATGATTTCAAGAGTCTTAATTATCCAGCAAGAATATTCATCTATGTATCTAAAAAAACAAAACATGTCTTTAGTGGCATGATAGCAGCATCATTTATCATGTATGGTCCAGGTAGAGCAATAGGTTTTGATATGTTGACTTATCATGACATGTATTCAGAACTTGATGATCTATTAGAACAATCAGGATTAAGCTTATTTCAAATGAAAGAAATTTGTAATGGTAAAGATGCAAGATTCATAAAGGTGAATGAATTCAAGAACTTATTCAATCCGGTATCACCATCTAGTATTGATGTAAAACCACCTCAAGGTATTACTTACTTAACTGATGAACAAGTTAAACGCATAGATGAGTTAGCGAGGATCCCTTTTTGAAATCACTCAAAAACGATATAGATAGAAAACTCTATATTGAGAATCCAAACAATTGGAGCATCATGCGTTCACAAAATCCAATCAGGATAAGTAAATTGAATAAAACACCTTTTATCAAAGTTGAAATATGGACAGTCCAAGGTTGGAACTTTGTAGCATATTTCAAAGATAGTAACTGTGAAGTCATAGAGAATGTAAAAGTATCAGAATTAGAGTTTAGTAGAATAACTGTCAATGTTACAGAAATAGTCCGTTTTTTAAAGAAAAACAAAATCTAATATAAATACTCATACATTAAATAAAAAAAGTTTAAAACTTAAAAGGGGGCTTTCCATGCCTAGAAGAATTAAATACTTTATTGGCCAAAAGCAAACTCATCCATTAAAAGATACCAAGGACATTGAAAGATTGATGTTTTACCTTTTAAGAAAAAGAGAGTTGGCCAAGACTGAAGTGAAGAGATATCAAGCAGATCGTAACTGGATGTTATGCCTGGTTGGATTCAATACAGCCTTTAGAGCTGAAGATCTATTGCAGCTAAGAGTTGCTGATGTCATCAAAGGTTATGTATCTATTAAAGAAAACAAAACAGGTAAGATGCAAAACTTTAGAATGAGTAAAGAATTACACAATGATATCAAGCAATATGTAGAGAGAAATAATCTTACAGTCTATGATTACATGTTCATGGGCCAAAAGAAAATACAAGATGGTAAACCATACTATTATCCAATCACAAGACAACAAGGACATCACATTGTATCCAGTGCAGGTGAAGCTGTTGGTATCACTACAGTATTTGGGATGCATAGTTTAAGAAAAACATTTGGCTATCAATATATCAATAATGGTGGTTCATGGCAAACGTTAACTAAAATGTATAACCATGATGACATCATTGTTACACAAGCATATGTCATGTGGGATATTAATGATGCTGAAAGTGAAAGAGCCGGTGTTTACCTTGGAGGTGTCCATAAATGAATCGTTTGTATACACAAGATATTATTGACTATTTAAAAGAAATTTCACATCATAGATACAACAAAGAAATAACTGCTATGTTTAATAAGAAATTTAATGTTGATTTTACAGAAAAATCAATAGCAGCATGTAGATATAGTCATGGCATAAAAAACAATATAGATGCCACATTTAAAAAAGGAACTAGATTTAGCCCATCTACTGAATTCAAAAAAGGTATGGTACCTGCAAATAAGGGCATGAAAGGTGTCTATGCACCTGGATGTGAAAAGACATGGTTTAAAAAAGGACATAAACCTAAGAATTATTTACCAGTAGGTACTGAACTGATGAAAAGTGATGGTTATGTTTATACAAAGATTGCTGATCCTAATAAATGGAAACAGTCACATAGGATATTGTGGGAGTCAGTAAATGGATCATATAGTACTAAAACGCACGCTCTAATATTTAAAGATTCTGATCGCACAAACATAACTATAGAAAATTTAGAATTAATAACTAGAAGACAACTTGCAATACTAAATAAAAATAACCTGATCACGAAAGATAAAGACTTAACTGAAACCGGTCTAATCATTGGACAAATATTAGAAGTTAAAGCTAGGAGAAAGAAAAATGAAAAATAAATTATCAGATCTAAATAATCATCTCTTTGCTGAATTAGAAAGACTTGGAGATGAAGAAATAACAGGTGAAAAGTTAGAAGAAGAGATTCATAGAGCAAATGCCATAGTAAGAGTATCAACTCAAGTCATCAATAATGCACGTGTAGTATTAGATGTACAAAAACATGTTGATGAGTTTGGAAGACAATATAACGATATGCCTGAGATGCTACAAATTGAAACGAAAAAAGAATAAACATAAAGTAATAATTAAAGGATCAGGATACATTAGATGCAGCATATGCAATAAAAAAATGCCTCTAAGTGAAAGTTATCAATCAAGAAGACATTTTATGAGTCAAAAATATGAAGTTATTATTTGTAAAGAATGTAGGAGGTAAATGATGAGTGAATCACAATATAAGGTTTTATTAGTACTTGTAGGATTTTTAATAGGATTTATAGGATCATTGATAGGTACTAAAATTAGAAACAAAAAATAATCATTTAAAATTTATCAAAAACATAAGATTTGAATACTGCAATTGAATTTTTAAACAATTCAATTTCGGAATCAATTAAATCTCTATCAAATTTTTGACCATAGTTATAGCAATTACTGTAATGAGATTCAAGTGCAATAACATTTAAATGAATATTTTTCACTAAAATTTTTAATCTTTCATCTTTATTTATATCTATGCTAATACTAAAATCTCTAAGTTCCTTAAGTGATGATTGAAGTTCTTCAAGCTTATCTTCAATTTCTCTAGCTGTATATGGATCATCATTAATCAATAAAAATGAAGTTAGATTGAATCTTAAAAAATAAGATTGTTCTATGATATCGCTGCATATAAAGTTAACTTTACTATAAATCTTCTTATATGACTCTATTTGGCTATTTTTAATTTCAGTTTTCTTATTAAATTTGCTTATAAATATATGACTGATTGGTTGACTTAAAATACCAATCATACCACCGAATATAACCAGCAATATACTATTTAAAGTATCACTTATCATTACTTGATAAATCATTATTTCTACACCTCGTTATTAATTTTTTTAAGGAGAAACTATGAAAAAAAATATATTAATCATCATTAGAACTTTTGTAATAGGATTATTAATTGCATTCATAATAGGAAAGATATGCAGCCTAATGAATCTTTCAATCATTATAACTGTTTTATGTGTTCAATTGTTCATTATGCCATATGCAATATATGAATCATCAAAACTTGAATGATTAGAAAACTTGATTTGTTGCTATAAGCGATATCTCTGTTTGTCTTACTATATCTTCATAATCATCACTTAGGTTATTAAATTCATCTATATCTTTATCACTCAATTTAAATCCGGATTCATTAATTCTTAAACATAAATTTATCAACTCAGTTGCACTAACTAAAACTTTATTTAAATTAAGTTCAATAGGCATAGAAGCATATAATTTCGTATCATTGATAGCTTTTCTAATAGCGACATATTTATTATTTACAATCATTGCAAATGCAGTATTGAAATTATAATAAATTGATCCATTAATATAAAAGCCATCGGCTTGAATTTTAGTTTTCTTAATAGCTGACAAATAATGTCTTACATAACTATTAAATCCATCCATTGCCCCTATAAGTTCTTTGAAAACTAATTCTCTAGATTTATTATTATCCTTCTTATGTTGGACTTTAGCAGCGATAGTTTGATTTCTCTTATATGTCAAGGCTTGAAAAAGTTGACCTAATACAATGGCACCCAAAGTTGATCCAGCAGTTATTAGTGCAACAGAAACAGTTATATCCATATAAAACACCCCACGTTTTTATTTACATTATAGCATCAATTTAACGTATTTTACGTGATTTATTGTTACGGTAAAATATTTTATTAAAAATTATTAAGTAAGAAACAACTTGAAAGCCTAACAAAGCGGACAAGTAAACAACAATAAAAAAATAGAAAAATCTTACAGTTTCAGTGATTATGTAAGATTTATTAAAGGAGGAAATCACATGAGTAAATCAAATGATATACCAAATAAAAATGAATTATCTGATGAAGAAAAAAATGCATTGGATGAAATTAAAGAAGAATCACAAAAAAGAAAATATGTATTTGAAGAAAAGTCTAATACACATATTGTTATTAAGCGTGATGATGTACTAAATTTAATTCTTGCTTCTGATGCAGCTCTACTTGGAGAGATACTACAAAAAATAGAAGATGCTAGATATGAAGCAGGTAAAAAGATCAATCAATCTTATATAGTAGTAAATCGTGATGAACCTTATGCTGATACTATCATGGGAATTATTGCTAAAGGTGAAGAAATGAAGCACCATAAACAAACATGTAGAGTTTGTGGATGTGATGATCTTCATTCATGTAAAGGTGGATGCTATTGGGTTGAAGAAGATCTATGTAGTCAATGTAGTGAAAAAATGAATATGTATTATATTCGTTTAAAAAAAGTTTCAGCAACTGATTCTGATGATGATTTTATTACAGTTGATGATTTTGAAGAATTAACTATTGCTGAAGAGGTTTCAACAAGAGAAGAATATGATGCATTTATTGCTGGATATTTTACAGCTATGAGTTGGAACTCAGAATTTGAGATATTTGTTCCAGGTGATATCTATTATGAAGTATCAGTATTTAATTATTTAAATGAAATTCAAGATCAATATTATGCTGAGGTAGAAAATTAATGATACCATTTACAGCTAGTGTTTCAGAACTAAAGGAAATGAATGTTGAAGATCAAGTAATTATCATTGTTGATGCTGACAAATCGATTGTTCATTTAGATTCAAACGATGAACAAATGGTAGAAGTAATTGGCATTGCTGCAACAACTCATGAAGGAAAACCAGCAATTAGATTTATTATTGAAGATTTATAAAATTCCAGAGCAAAGGAAAGGTAATTAAAATGAGAACATTAGAAGAAATAGCAAATGAGTATGTAACACAAGATAATTTAGGTACAAGACACCCAATCATTTGGATATTAAGAAATACAGAGTTTAAACCTAATATTCATGATGAAGGTAATTATGTAGTGGTTTATGAAGATGGTGAAACTAGAAGATATGAAGATAATGATTTAGGATTTTTAAAATCTATTGAAGATTATTGCAATGTAGAAGGTAAAAATTTTGATGAACTTAAAGATGAATATTCACCTGATTATATCGATCTAATAGATATGCTAAAAGAATTTTATCCTTTTGCAGTTGTACATACTGAAGATAAGGTTAAAGTTGAAAAACCTAAGTTCTTCTTTACTAAAACAGGATTCCAAGATCATTTAAAGCTAAATGGACATAATTTAAATGATCCTGATATTTATTTGCACTATATTGGTGATAGAAATCCTGAATTATAAGTATTCATTCAATTTTTATATAAAGCTGCAACTGCACCATTTGATACTTGGAATCATGAAGCAAAAAACTACTATGATAGAAATATCAAATTGGTGAATAAAAATGAATGATATATTTAATGGCGATTTATTTGAAGCTTCATTAAGATTTATAAATAGTATTCATTCTAAAACTGATGTTATTGTCCTCGTTAATAAAACTGAAGGTGTACATAGATCAGTAGTTGATGGTGCTTATTATGAAGCAAAACAAATCATATTTTTAAATAAGATTGAATTAGTAAAGTCAGTAAATAAAAGATATTTAAAATTCAATTATTACATGCTAAAAGGTAAGAAAAGTTATATCATCACTGTTACAAATTATCGTGGTCAATATTTAACATTGATTAAATGGCATGGATATTCATATAAAGAGTGTAGAGAAGATCATACAGAATTTGATTATTCATGCAATAGTGATGTGTTAGAAATCATGAGAAGGCTTCAAGATGAAAGGGGAAAATAATATGAAGAACTTTATAGAATATGGTGTTTTTATTTCAATTCTATTTGTAATTCAAATATGTGCAGCAATATTATCAATAGTTTCGGCAATTGCAGGTGATATTCATACATCAATTATATGTTTGTTTGTTATCGCATTTGGTCTTATATTCCAGGTAATATTAGTATTTATTTGGTTAGGTAAAAATCGATTATGAAAGCAATTAGAAAAGACTCAAAAGTAGAAGTGTTTTTCTTTGATGGAACAAATGCATCTGATTTAGCTCATTTTTTACAAGGTGATATTGCAGATATTAATTCTTATAACGGTAAAAGAAATCATAAAGTATGGATTCTATATGGGGATAATAAAACTTTGTATGTACATCTTGATGTTAATGAAGAAAAAGTTGCAATTGTTTATGATGGACTTGATGCATATTCATATGATCTAGAATCATTTGAGTTGCAATATGAGGTGATTTAAATATGAGTACAAATATGAATAATAAAGATATTAAAGAATTAAATGTATTAGCTAAACCTGATAAAAGAATTGCAATTAAAAAAGCACAAAATATAAAAAAGAGACAAGATGAAATCATTGATGAAATTAATGATATTCAAAGACAAGAAGATGAAAAGATAAAACAATCATTTTTTATCAAAGACATTGATACTATTCATGAATTACCAGGTTGGATTAAATGTGATATATCTGATATAGCTGCTGTAGTCAAGCATGATAATATCATCATCATTGCAAATGCTAAAGGTGAAATATTTCCTTTAACAGCAAATACACATAAGAAAATTGAAAAGGTAAAATCATATCTTAAAACATTGATTGATGACAAACATATTGAAATAAGAACCGTTAATACATTTGAAATTCTTTATATTAAAACTGAAGATTTAATGAAAATCAAGAATCTATTTAGAGGTGATGGATCATGAGAAATATCAAGTTTAGAGCGTGGCTACCTGAACAAAAAAAACATGTTGATGTTAAAGCATTAGACTGGAATGAAAAAGGTGAGATTATTACATTAAATTATCCTGAAGGAAAAGAATACTATTCAAATGGATTATTTGATGATTTCATTATTGAGCAATATACAGGATCAGTTGACACAAAAGGTATTGAAATCTATGAAGGAGATATCATTATGGATTCTGAATTTGTATATATTGTTATTTATGATGACAATGAAGCATGTTTTAAGATTAAAGATGCTAATGATGGAAGCAGTGAATTATTTAGATATTTATCACCGTTAAATACATGGGCTAGAGTGATTGGTCATATACACGAAAAGTCATGATTTTACGGAAAATTGTGTTACGGTAAAATTTTTTATAACAAAAAAGGTCCATAATTAGACCTTAATACTATGTATTAAATATAAACAAATAAAAGAAGTTAAAAATCTTACAGTTCTAGTGATTATGTAAGATTTATCAAACAAAAGAAAAGAGGCAAAAAAATGAATAAAGTTAATGAAGAGTTTAAGAGAATCTATACAATAGCAAAAGAATACTTAAATGAATTAAATATTAAAGGTTTAGCATATAGTTTCAACAGAAAACCATACTCTATGAAAGAATTACAAGAAGATGCAAATAAATTATTTGAAGAAACAAAAGATTCAATGCTTGAACAAAGTGATGCTTATGATGAAGCAATAAAACAATTTGAAAAACTTACTGATAATTTTAATAATGGCAAAAAGTGGCATGATTTTGAAGATGGTTATGCTTATGATAATGTATTAGAAGTGTTAAAACAAGCTAAACAAGACAGCGAAAGACTTGAAAAGGTTGAGAAGTTATTAGAAAAAACAAATAATGAAATAACTATGTTTAATGCAAAAATAGCAATGTATTTAGGAAATAACATAATGATAGAACAAGAAGAAATTGATATTCAATATATTTGGGATTTAGTGGAAGAATTATTAAACAAAACAATAGAAGGAAAAAAACCAATAAATAAACTTGAAAAGGAGAAATAAAATGTTAGAAGTAATATCGACTAAAATTGTTAAGGCAAGAAAAGAACATCGTTGCATGCTATCACATTTACGAATACATGTTGGTACTCAATATGAAAAACAAATACTTAAATTTGATGGTGAAATATATACATTTATAACTTCTTTGAAAGCAAAAGAATTAGCAGAAAAACTAGAAATGTATGAAAGAGTATCTAACACTGGAGAAGGATTACATGATGATGAATATGAAGAGTTTCTATCAGATTTTATTGATGAACATTGTTTAGATGAAGATGATTCATTTTTAAGTTCTAAAACAGAATGTGTTCATGACTACTTTTTTGGATTTGATGCTGGTGATGATGATGGGCAGAGAAATTTTGTCTTAGGTAATGAATTTGATGATTATGCTATGAATGTCAATAAGAATTTCCAAATAGGATATTCAGCAGGATATCTTGATGGTTGGAATAAGATGTCTAAATTACCATCTGAAGATATTAAAGATATGAAAGAATCTTTACTTTCAGAGGAGGAAGAATAATGAAAAACATATTATTTTATGGAATGATTGAAGGCACAGAAAATGGAATTATCATTTCTGCAGCTAATTATGATAGAGCATGTGATTTTGCAGTTAAAGAGTATAACCTACCTATAGAAAAATTAAGGGTTGAAGCAATAACAAAAGAAGAAGGTTGGTTTTATGGAGAAGTATATTTTGACATTTTAGGAGAAGGACCAATTCAAGTTGATTATGATGAAGGTGTCATTGACTGGAATAACTTTTTAATAACACTTAAAAATCATGATAGAGTGAGAGTTAATATTGAGCATACATTTGTTGATGGACCTTTGTATTATGGTATGACAATAGATGACTTAGAAGACTTACAAGAAAAGCACGAATATGATATTACATCAGTAGATGATGTTTTAGAAGCACTAGGAATTGATTATACAAAAATAACTCTTGAGCAAGCTGATAAAGTATTGTCTGGAGATATATCATTACTTGATTTAAAAGAACAAGTAGAAGAAGGAGAATAAAATGGCAACTAGACCAATAGATTCTGAAATTTGGAGAGATCCAAAAATGACTGATGATTTTACACCTGAAGATAAATATTTTTGGTTGTACTGTTTAACCAACCCATATGCCAATTTAAGCGGTGCATATGAGATAAGTATAAAACAAATATCTGATGATTTAGGTTACAACGATGATACGGTAAAGAATTTAATTTATCGATTTACTAACATTCATAAAATGATTACTTACATTGTTGAAACAAAAGAAATTTTTATTCACAATTGGTATCGTTATAATTGGACAAAATCTCCAAAATTTGAAACTGCTTTATATAAGTATATTGCAAAAATAAAAGATGAAGATTTAAGAAAATTATTGTATGAAATGTATGAAAATTACAAGAATGGTGATACGGTATCGATACGGTATCGATACGGTTCTAATACTAATACTAATACTATATTTAATTATGAAGAAGATTTAAAAGATCAAATTAAAGAAGAAACAAAAGAAATCATTATACCTATAAAGAAGGTTAAAAAAGAATTTATTCCACCTACAAGAGAAGATGTTCATGAATATATCAAAGAACGTAAGAGTAATGTTGATGGTGATAAATTCTATGACTTTTTCACTGAAGGCAAATGGATAGATTCAAATGGTAAGCCTGTAAATAACTGGAAACAAAAACTAATCACGTGGGAGAACCATTCACCAAACAAGAAGGAGGAAACTCATGGGACAAGTAAAGAAGCAGCTAAACAATACACACCAAGAAGACAACGTAGTACTTAAATCAATTCTTGAAATTGTGTTAGCTGATGAAGAAACAAAAGATGTTAATCCTAAGAATCTATCTGATATCTTAACTGCATCCAATTACTTGGAAATGCGTGGAAAAGAAAAGGATGGATATGTTGTTAAATTAAATAAGTATCCTTCAGGTTGGGAAATCACTTATATACCAACCAAGGATAAAGCAATACTTGATAAGAGATCTTCACTATTCAAAGTATTAGGTGAAGAAGGTAGAGACTTAAAAGCATCTATTGATAATTTTTTCTTAAAAACTGAAAAACGTAAGAAAGCATTACATTATGCAAAAGCGATGATTAAAGACTTACTTGAAGGTAATGAAGTTAGAGGTCTTTATCTACATTCTTCTCAATTTCAAATTGGTAAGACTTATTTGGCCAATGCGATTGTTAATGAACTAGCTGATAAAGGTAAAACTGGTGTTATACTATTTGCTCCTTCATGGGCTAGAATCGCAAAAGACTTTGAGAATGAACCAAGGATTAGAGAATTGAAAGCAGCTGATGTTGTTGTTATTGATGATATTGGTGCTGAATATCGATCCGAATGGTTTAGAACTGAAATCTTGGTACCAGTATTAAATGCAAGACTTCAAATGAAGAAACTAACAATCTTTACAAGTAATCATTCAATTATTGGATTAAAAGAACATTACAATGAATTAAGTAAAACTAGAGGTGAAACAAAAGACTTAGAACGTTTAGTATCAAGAATCTATGAACTTGCAGATGAGGTGGAATTAGATGAATAAAATCATTTACTTAGAACCTAGCCACGTACCTAATTTTATTGAAAACAAAGAATTGATAAATGTACAATACATAAAATCAAATGAAGGTTACAATGATAAAGTTATGGTCGTTTACAAGGAGGATAAGCATGAGCAATAAAATTATAGTCCATGAAAAAACACTTAAAATTCAATATCAAAACGGTATGAGTGTTAGAAAGATTGCTGAATTACATAATGTATCTCAAGATGTTGTTAGAACTAATTTAAAAGATTTTGGTATTAAAAGAATTAATAAATTGCTTCAAAAAATAACAAAGAAAAAGTTAGAACAATTATATTGCGACAATAATTGGTCTATAAACAAAATTGCAAATCGATATGATGTTAAATGGGAAACAGTACATCAAGCAATTATAAAATGTGATTTAATCAGAAATCCAGAGCAAAGGAAAACGGTGAATTAAAATGGAACAAGCATTTGTTGATAAAACAAAAAAACTAAGTGATAAACATTGGTCAAATCCAATAGTTGATTATCTTTTAAAAGAATCATTAAATGATGAAAATTTAAAGAAACAAATTATGGATGATTCTAAATCTATAGAAGGCATGTGCGATTTTATAGTAAAAAAGGCATCAAAACAAAAAGATGGTGGACATGCAGTAGTATCAGATGAAGATGTATTTTCATGGGCAATACATTATTTTATTGAATCTAATGAAAACATAGAAAAAGAAGTTGGTAAAAAACCAGTTAAAGCAGTAGTAAATAATAATCAGTCTTCAGAAAAATCAGTTAAAAAAGAAAAACAAAAAAATATTGATAAAGATGAATCATCAAAATTAATTTCAATATTTGATTTACCAGGATTAAATGATGATTAAAGGATCAAGATTTAGTTCTATGTCAACATATAGAAAATGGTTAAAACTACCTTCTGAAGATAAAAGATTCTATTCTTTCTTACCACAAGTGCAAGTTGACAAATTGAATAATTTTTATATTAATAATCCACATTTATATAAAGCACACTACAATGATATTCAAGACAAATGGTATGGAAATGATGATGTTACTCGTAAAGCAAATGAATATTTAAATCAAGAATTCAAACATGAAAAATGGTTGAAAGAAAATATTAAATATAGATACGATCAATTTTTCATGTATGTAGAATTATGGAATGATTATTTTGTGATCCTATATTATGAAAAATGGGGTAAAAGATTTCAATTAGCTAGAATTATGTTTATAGATACATTAACTGAAGAAGAATTTGCTTTTGGATATGGTAAATTTAAGACTGCATTATTGATGATGTTGCCAGCTGAAACTATTAAATTTGATAGATATGTAACAGCGTATGACAAATTTTATAATCATTATCAAAGGTTACAACATCCTGATACAATTAAATTAATAAAATCATTTGATAAGTTTAAATATTTACCAATAGAAAAATTGACTAAAATTAATTACTTTAAACTATTGAATGCAGCATCACCAGCACTTTATCAATATGAGTTATTAATTAAAATTGGAGCAACAAGATTAGCCTCAGATCTTCTTATGAATAGACAACTATGGAATAAAGAAAAAATTAATCGATTTAAGGATAAACTTAAAAAGAACCATACATTAGAATATTATGAAAATATCATCAATGCTGAAATCATTAAAGCTAATGAGAAAAAAAGATTGTTAGAGTTAAAAG
>JBFWMH010000015.1:0-34671 GCA_050251655.1 Acholeplasmataceae bacterium | reverse complement strand
AAGAGTCCTTTTTTTAATCCATATCTACATCAAAATTTTCTAATAAACTCTTTTGTTCTAAATGAACTGCATCTCCATGTTTTGTCAAAAGCATTGTAATGAAACTTGCTGCAACAAATAAAGCTGCATAAGGGAATAATACAAGTCTTGTTTTGAAAACATAATCCATGAACACACCTGATAAAATTGGTGTTAAGATTTGAGCTCCCATAGAGAATGCATAATAATACCCAGTATATTTACCAACATTTGAACCTTTAGCAAGTTCAACAACCATTGGGTATGAGTTAACATTGATTATTGCCCAACCAATACCAGTTAAACCAAAGATAATGTACATAATCCATCCAGTATCTTCATTAACAAATGATGCTGATCCAAAACAGACAGCTAGAATAACAATACCAATTAAGATTGATTTTTTACGTCCTATTTTTGTTGATAAAATACCTATTGGAATAAATGCAATAATTGCTGTTACATTAGCAACTAATAATGGAAGAGTAAATGATGATAATTGAAGTACATGAGGTACATAATCAGACACTTTTGAAATGACTGCATTATATCCCATAAACCATAAAAATACAGATACTAAAATTAAGATAAGAGAAATCTTTTTATCTCTTGGAAGTTGATGCATATCTGATGAATCATCTTCATCTTCTTCTAAGTTAAGTTGTTTTTCTAGTGCTATTTTTTCTTGAACTAATTTAGGTTCATTGACTTTCCATAAAAATAAACCTAAGACGATGAGCATGATAATCCCAACAATCACAAATGCGAGTGTATAGTGAACATAGGATTTACCTGATAATCCTAAAACTGTAAGCAGAATCAGTGAAGTTGTACCTGCAGCAGCACCCATGAGATTAATCACAGCATTTGCTTTACTTCTTAGTGGTTTTATGGTTACATCAGGCATCAAACTTACTGCTGGTGATCTAAAGACTGACATTGCAACAAGTGCTACAAGTAATACAACGACAAATGTCACAAAATTAAAAGGATTTGAAATTGTTTCTTCCCAGGCAAGTGTTGATAAATATGTTTGATAATAATCACTTAAATATGCTAAATCACCAACACTTAATTCAGTATTTGTATTATCAGTCAATATTTGATCGATTTGATCATATGTGTTTGTAAGCCATTTATCGTAAGTGCTTTGAGAAATTAACCCAGCATCAAGTTTTGCCAAACGCTCTGTTTGCATATCTTGAAGAAGTCCATCCCAAAATGTTTCTAATCTTCTTTCATCACTATCTTTATAATCAGTGTATAATCCAATAATCTCTGTTTGTTCAATACGTTTTGTTTGAACACTGTCCATATATGATAATCCCATAAAGGCAAACGCTGCAATGATGGTTCCCACGATGATAAAAGGTGTTCTTCTTCCTTTTTTATAGTTAGAACGATCTGATATCGCACCGAACAAAGGTAACATAAATAATGCAAGCACATTATCTAGTGCCATAATGACACCTGACCATGTTTGATTCAATCCAAATTTATCAATCATAATTTTAGCAATGATATTATCATATGTTTGCCAAAAAATAGTAATGATAAAGAATGCTAATCCAACATAAAATATCTTCTTATAATCTAATTTCATATATTCTCCCTTAAGTAACGTTGTTAAAATAAGTATAACATGACTTTTTACAAAATGAATGAGAGGATTATAAAAATAAAAAAAGAAAGTTCGCACTTTCTTTATTTTTTACTTAAATAACTTTAGATATTGACCATAACCTTCTTTTTCTAACTCTGATTTTGGAATAAATCTTAGTGCTGCAGAATTGATACAATAACGATATCCACCAAGTTCAATTGGTCCATCTGTAAACAAATGTCCTAAATGACTATTAGCATCTTTACTTCTAACTTCAGTTCTTACCATACCATGACTTTTATCCATCAGTGTCTCTACTTTTTCTAAAGGTTTAGCAAAACTTGGCCAACCACAGTGACTATCAAATTTGTCTAGACTAGAAAATAATGGTTCGCCTGAAACAATATCTACATAGATACCTTCTTCATGAGAATCCCAAAATTCATTTTGATAAGGTCGTTCAGTTCCATTTTCTTGTGTAACATGATATTGAATAGGGGTTAACTTCTTTTTAAGATCTTCTTTATGCATCATCTCACCTCAAATTCATATTATCATTTTTAGTAAGTATTTGCTTTAGTTATGCAAAGCGATGTGCTAAAGAACTTGCAGCTGCAGCAGCAATCGCACCAACAATATCATCTAAGAATGTATTGCAGTGATTTTCTTTTTTTCCTTCTTCATCAAGTTTTTTAATAATGCCACTTTTAACTTTGTCAACATATCCAAAATTGGTAAATCCAATAGAACCATAAACATTAACAATAGATAGTGCCATAATTTCATCAATTCCATATAACCCATAATCATTTAACAACATAGACAATAGTGGTTCTGATATAAGTTTTTTCTCAGCTAATATATCTAATTCTAAACCAGTTAATGCTGCATGTTGTACTTCCCGTTTCATCATGACTTTTTCGACATGTTCTAAGCATAAATCTAGTGTTAAATTTGGTATATATTTAATTTGTAAATCATAAGTGATCTTTGCGATATCCAATAACTCAACACCTCGTTCGACAAAGCGATCAATAATGACTTGATATAATTCAGTTTTATTCGTAGTTTTTTCCATTTTTTACATCTCCTAAAAAAAGCGGTGGAAGTTTATTATACATCTTTTTTTAGGAAATGCAAATATTTATAAAGTAGCGACACAATTATAGTGATTTTTCAATATGTTATAATGACTTTGGAGGTTATTATGAAAAAATTAAATGTTTATTCAGAAATAGGACAATTGAATCAAGTGTTAGTTCATATGCCTGGTGATGAACTGCTTCATTTAACACCTGATTGGTTAAATGATCTACTGTTTGATGATATACCTTGGTTAACACGGGCTCAAGAAGAACATCGTGCATTTCAAGATGCTCTAGAAGCTCATGGTGTCAAAGTTATTGAATTAATTGATATGATGAAAGATATCATTAAAAATAGTGAGGTCAAGGATATTTTCATAGAACAATTTATGGATGAAAGTGATATCATTGATCGTAATTTAAGATTAAATGTAAAAGCTTATTTAAATACACTATCTGATCATCAATTTATGCATAAAATTATATCTGGTATATTAAAAACCGATATTTCACCTATGAGAAAACAACACTTAAAAGATTATATTACTGATTATCCTTTTATCACTGATCCAATGCCAAATTTATATTTCACTCGAGATCCTTTTACAGTCATTGGAAATGACATAAGTTTGCATAAAATGCATAAAAAAAATCGACAACGTGAGTCGATTTTTGGGCAATTTCTTTATCAATATCATCCTTTTTTTGATGAAGCTAAATTACTCTATCATCGTGAAGACATTTCTTCTATTGAAGGTGGAGATATACTAAATATTAATGAGGAAATCTTGCTGATTGGTTTAAGTGAAAGAACACAAGCAGATGCGATAGAACTTTTAGTAAAACAATTATTCAAAATCACAAATTACACTAAAGTTCTTGCTATTTTATTACCTAAAAAAAGAACATTTATGCATTTAGATACCGTATTTACCCAAGTTGATTTATACCATTTCGTTGTGCATCCTGAATTGTTAAGACCTATTCAAATATATGAAATAACTAAACATGAAAACAAAAAAGATGCCTTAAAAATAGTTGAAACTGCCAAAATGCTTAATCATTGTTTAAAAAAACATCTCAAACATGAAATTACACTGATTCCTTGTGGTGGTAAAAATGATATTTCAGCAGATCGTGAACAATGGAACGACGGTGCAAATGTATTTGCAATAAAACCTGGTGTTGTCATCGCATATGATCGAAATGATCTTACAAATAAGAAATTAGAAGCAAATGGTATTAAAGTCATTAGAATTCCATCAAGCGAATTATCTAGAGGTCGTGGTGGTCCAAGATGCATGACAATGCCTTTAAATCGATTACCTCTTTTTAAATAAAAAAGAGCTCTCACGCCTTGGGGGGGAATGAAGCGTGAGAGCGAAGGAAAGTTACTAATCAAAAAAGGTGACTAGTAACATAAAGTATTATACTACATCGCTTTACTTTAATCAATTTAATTTGCAAATACAGTTGATTTTTGTTAATTTAAACAGTAAAACGTATAATATATTTGGCCAAATTTATCATATTGTAAATATTTATCTATAAATATGAAAAATCATAGAAAATATGTGTGATATTTTCACATATTTTACATTTAATTCAAAGCCTTTTTTTTATGTCGTCAAATAAGCTTCAATAAGTTTGGGATCCACTAATAAATCTTTAGCTTGACCTTCTGCAACAATGTTTCCAGTCTCCAAAACATATCCATAATCTGAGATTTCTAACGCACGTTTGGCATTTTGTTCAACAAGCAAAATGGTCGTTCCTTCTTGATTGATTTTTCTAATTATGTTAAATATTTGATCAACTAAAATAGGTGCTAATCCCATTGATGGTTCATCAAGTAACATAATTTTTGGATGACTCATCAAAGCTCTTCCCATAGCAAGCATTTGCTGTTCACCACCAGATAGTGTTCCAGCAACTTGATTTTTTCTTTCTTCAAGTCTTGGAAAATAACTAAAAACTGTTTTTAAGTCTTCTTTAAACAGTTTTTTATTTTTTTGGATATAAGCACCCATGGCAAGATTATCTAATACTGTTAATTCTGGAAAAACTCTTCTTCCTTCTGGAACTTGAGAAATACCTAATTTGACTAAATCATGTGCTTTATATTTAAGTGTAGATGTACCTAAAAAGATGATATCTCCTTCTTTAATCGGAATTAAATTAGAAATTGATTTTAATATGGATGATTTACCCGCTCCATTAGCACCAATAAGTGTTACAATTGAACCTTCTTCAACTTTAAAATTAACACCTTTAATGGCATGTATTGAATCATAATATACATGTAAATTATTAACTTCTAATAACATATCATTCTCCTAAATAAGCTTTAATAACAGCTGGATTTTTTCTAATTTCATCAGGTGTTCCTGTAGCAATGGTTTTACCATAATCAACGACTAGAATTCGTTCACATATACCCATAACAAGTTTCATATCATGTTCAATTAATAAAATTGATACTTTAAAATAATCTTTTATGAATTTTATCGTATGCATAAGTTCATGAGTTTCTTGATCATTCATACCTGCTGCAGGTTCATCAAGCAATAATATTTTAGGGTTAGTTGCAAGAGCTCTAAGTATTTCAAGTTTTCTTTGTTTACCATAAGGTAAGTTTTTAGATAATGTGTATGCTTCTTCTTCCATTTGGAATACTTTAAGTAAATCTATTGCTGTTTTTTGTGCTTCCTGTTCTTGTTCCTTAAATTTCTTAGTTTTAAAAATAGCTTGAAAGAAGTTATAACTCATTTGATTATGATATGCAACTTTAATATTATCTATAACAGTCATGTTTTTAAACAATCTGATATTTTGAAATGTACGTGCTCCACCTAATAAAACAATTTCATCAGGCTTTTTAGTAAGTGTTGGTTTTTTAGATAAATGAACTTCACCACTTGTTGGTTTATAAACACCTGTTAATAAATTAAAAATTGTTGTCTTTCCTGCACCATTAGGTCCAATAAGACCAACAAGTTCACCGGGAAAAATTTCTAAATTAAAATTATCAACTGCTGTTAAACCACCAAATTGTATTTTAAGATCAACTGCTTTTAAAATACTCATGCTTGTTCACCTTTCCTTTGACTTCTTTTTTTAAACCAATCTGTGATTTCTACAAATTCAGGTAATTTAAGCTCTTTAGTTCCTAGTAGCCCTTGTGGTCTAAAAAGCATCATTAAAATAAGTAATAAACTATAAACTAGCATTCGCCATGTTTCAAAACTTAATAACGCTTGAGGAAGTATAGTTAAAACAATAGCAGAGATGACTGAACCTGTAACACTACCAATACCGCCTAATACAACGATAACGAAGATATTAACAGATTGCATGAATGAGATACTGTTTGGAGAAATAAAGCCTTTAAACGCAAATAGTGCGCCACCAATGCCACCAAATCCAGCTGCAAGTACAAAACCAAGTATTTTAAATTTAAATAAATTTATACCAACAGATTCTGCAGCAATCTCATCTTCTCTAATAGATAACATCGCACGACCAAATCTCGAATTCATCATAAGAACAATGATGAGTATAATGATAACAACCGTAAAATAAGCACTATTAAAAGTCGATATTTGAGGAATATTTTTAAGTCCTCCTGCACCACCAGTTAAATCAGATAAGTTTGTGGCTGCAACTCTAATGATTTCACCAAATCCTAATGTTAAGATACCTAAATAATCTCCTTTAAGTCTTAATGCTGGTGTGCCAATTAAAAATCCAGCAACAGCTGCAAATGTAAATGCGACTAAAATAGACATCACATATAGCAATAAATCACTTTCAACATAATCTCGCATATAGATTGCAAAAATACCTGCTGCATATCCTCCGATACCCATGAATGCTGCATGACCCAAAATGAGTTGTCCTAAAAATCCTGTAGCAATATTTAAACTCGTTGCAAGAATAATGAACGCCATTACAGACATTAATATACCCATGTAGTAATTACCTATAAATCCAACAAGGATGAGTATTTGAATGATACTCCAAATACCAAATATAAGGATGAGTGAAGGTAGGATTGATAGGATAAATTTTTTAAATTTAGATGCATCGCTAGCTTTTATTCTTTGCTTGTAAGCATCAATAATTTGTCTTAATTTATTCATATTACACCTTCTCCTTCACATTTTTACCTAACATGCCTGAAGGTTTTACAAGTAAAACAATAATTAAAATGACAAACACAAGTGCATCTGCCCATTGTGTCGAAATATATGTCTTTGTTAATGTTTCAGAAATACCTATGATAAAACCACCTAAAACAGCACCACCAATATTTCCAATACCACCTAATACAGCAGCAATAAATGCCTTTAATCCAGGCATCATACCCATATATGGCTCGATATTTACATAAGCAACAGAGTAAAATATACCAGCAAGTGCACCAAGTCCACTACCTAATGCAAATGTTAATGAAATGACTCGATTAACATTAATACCCATCAACCTTGCTGCATCTTGATCTTGAGACACTGCTCTCATCGCTTTTCCTGGTTTTGTTTTATGCACAAAAAGCGTTAATAAAATCATCATAACAATTGAAATAATAATTGTATAAAGTGTTAATTGTGAAACATCAAAACCTAAAATATTAATCGGTGCACCACCAAAAATGTTCACTTGTACTTTAGGTGTTGCCGTAAAAATTTTCTGGGCTAAACTTTCAAGTAACAAACTTACACCAATTGCAGTAATTAAAGCTGAGATTCTAGGTGCGTTTCTTAATTTTCTATACGCTAATCTTTCAATGATGATACCTACTAATGCCCCAAGTGCCATAACGATGGCAATGACCACGACAACAGGTAGATCAATTGGAAAATTAACCAAGAAAATATAACTTAAATACGCACCGACCATCATTATATCTCCGTGCGCAAAGTTTATAAGTTTTATAATTCCATATACCATTGTATATCCGATTGCAATTAAGGCAAGTATGCTCCCATACTTAACACCATTTAGCAATTGTTGAATAAAATAATCCATAATGTGAATTCCCTTCAAATGAGATAAAATAGAGGAGCATGTTTATAAACGCTCCTCTAACAAGCTTAAATCTCTAAATTTTATTAAGCAGCAGTATATTTTTTAACGAGTACTTGAGCACCATTTTCAACTTTAATAATGGATACCGCTTTATCTTGTGCATCACCATTATCATCAAAAGTGATTGAACCAGTGACACCATCTTCATAAGTAATTGCATTAAGTGCAGCAATCACATCAGCATATTCTACAGATTGTGCATCATCAATTGCAGCAACCATCACTTTAACAGCATCATATGCTAGTGCAGCTAATGCATTAGGTGCTTCACCATATGCATCAGTGTATGCTGTAACAAAGTTTTGTACAAGTGGATCTGTATCTGATTTAGCATAGTGATTACCAAAATACATACCTTCTGCAGCTGTTGCATAAGTTGATTCAATACTATCCCAACCATCTCCACCTAAAAATGGAATATCTAATCCCTGAGATTTAGCTTCTGTTAAGATTGGTCCAACTGTATCTGTATATGTTGGAACAAAAACCGCATCATATCCACCATTTTTAATTGATGTGATATATGTACTAAAATCAACAGTTCCACTAGTGAAACCCATAGCATCAACTGTTAAATTAGCACTAACATATTCAGCAACGAAAGCATCTTTTAAACCAACTGAATAATCATCACCAGTATCAAATAATACAGCTGCTTTGACTGATGATAAGTCATTGATAGCAAATTGTGCCATAACTGCACCTTGATAACTATCTAAATAACAAGCTCTAAATACATTACTTGCTTCTTCAGTAATTGAAACTGCAGTCCCTGTAGGTGTTAATACTGGAATACCTTCTTCTACCGCGTAAGGTTTAAACGCATTTGTTAAACCAGAAAATGTACCACCAATGATTGCAACTACACCTTTTTGATCAACAGCATAGTTATAATTGTTGATTGCCATATCTGAATCTGCTTGATTATCTAAAACAACTAATTCTAATTCTTTACCTAAAACGCCTCCAGCATCATTAATTTCTGATGCAGCAAGTTCTGCGCCGTTTTTAACTGCTTCTCCATATACAGAATAAGGTCCCGTGATAGGGCCAAATACTGCAAATTTAATTGTGTCGCTGTTTCCACAAGCGACTAGACCTAAACTTAAAATAAAGGCCGATATTGCGATTAAAATTTTCTTCATTGTCTAACCTCTCTTTATTTTATTGTTGTTATGATATAATATTTTTCGCTAACAAGTCAACAACTTTTATGAAATTTTCATGAAAAAACTATCATGAAAATGTTTTCATCGTCTTATTAAGCCGTTATCTCGCACATATTTATGAAAAAAAAGCAAATATGCATATACATATTTGCTTACTTTTTTTTATAATTTAATTTATTATTTTCAATGCTTTAGCCATTCTTATATAGTAATTGACCCCTACTTCTAGAATACTTTCACTAAAATTAAATTTATTATTATGTAGTGGATAGATGAAATCTTTTTCTATATTTTTTGATCCAACAAATGCAAACATTCCAGGAACTTTTTTCAAATAGAATGCGAAATCTTCAGCAACCATAAGTGGCTCAACAATTTCATATTCACTAGGGTTATATGCGCTTAATGCTAAATCAAATAATTCACTATGATTAATTACAGCTGGATAATAATCTCTGATTTCACATTCAATTTTAACATTAAACATGATTTCTAATCCTTGATTGATTTCATAAATTCTTTTCTTTATAAGTTCATATACATCTTGGTGATATACTCTAATCGTTCCTGATAAACTCACTTCTCCAGCAATGATATTTCTCGCCTCACCACCTGATAGAGTCCCTATCGTAATGACACTAGGCCTTAAAGGATTGATATCTCTTGAAACGATACTTTGATATGCTTGAACTAAAAAACTTTGTGCAATGATTGCATCATGTCCTAAATGAGGTTGTGCTCCATGTGCTGATTTTGCATGAATCTTAATATCGAATTCACCATTTTGAGCAGTCATAGGACCATTTGCAAATCCCATTTTACCCTCATCAACACCAGGAAACAAATGAAGCCCTAAAATCTTTTTGATATTATACGTTTCAAATATACCTTCATCGATGATAACTTTAGCACCACCAGGACCTTCTTCCGCTGGTTGGAAAATGAATACAATCGTTTGATTAATGTCTTTAAGCTCTGATATATATTTAGCAAAACCTAAGAGCATTGTCATATGACCATCATGGCCACAAGCATGCATCTTACCCTCATGTTTAGACTTAAATGGAATATCACACTTTTCAGTAACTGGAAGTGCATCCATATCAGAACGAAATGCAATTGCTTCATTACTTTTACCTTTTTTAATGGCAATCAAACCTGTTTTAGCAACTGTGATTGGTTCGTAACCAAATGATTCTAATTCTTTTTTCACGTAAGCGTGAGTTAAAAATAAATCAAATTCTAATTCAGGGATTTGATGTAAATCTCTTCGATATTTTATTAATGTGTCTAACATAATTTCACCTACTTATGTATGAATTATAACACACATATTACTTTCTTAAATCATCTAATATTTGTGTCTTCTCAATTGTTTTTTCATCTTTTTGTTTAATGACGCGTGCAGGTGAACCTGCAACTACTGTAAATGGAGCTACATCTTCCGTGACGATTGCACCAGCTGCAACAACCGCACCTTGTCCAACTCTGACACCTTCTAATACAACTGCATTAGCACCTACTAATACATCGTCTTCTATAATCACTGGTTGTTTTGATGGTGGTTCTAATACACCTGCTAAGACTGCACCTGCACCAATATGACAATTCTTTCCAACAGTAGCTCTTGCACCTAATACTGCATTCATGTCAATCATTGTTTTCTCACCAATAACTGCACCGATATTAATGACAGCACCCATCATAACAACAGCTTGTTTACCAATTGTAACATGTGTTCTAATGATAGAACCTGGTTCTATTCTTGCTTCTAAATCTTTAGTTTCTAATAATGGTAACGCTGAATTTCTTCGATCATATTCTAAATGTGATGATGTAATCACATCACCATATGTTTTTAAAATTTGTTCTAAAATAGCTACTTCACCAAATAATATTTTAAAGTTGTGATCACCAAAGACAGTCACATCTTTAAAAACAACTTCCTCAAAACTTCCTTGAATGTATAATTTACCAGGTGTTTTTTTAAAAGCATCTTTAATATATTTCGCAATTGCATATGCATCTTGTAATTGTTCCATTTGTTTCTCCTATACTAAATCTTTCATATGAAATATTCCAGATTTTTTATCTTTAATAAATTTAGCTGCACGTAGTGCACCTTGTGTAAATATTTGTTTTGATAATGCTTCATGTTTAATCGTTATCATTTCATCTTTAGATGCTAATAATATTTCATGCTCACCAACGATAGTACCTGCTCTAAGAGCATGCATACCTATTTCATTTGCTTTTCGTTTTTCTTGATAACCCAAATTAGCAATTGCATCTTTACGATGTGCCTTAATCTCATCAAATATAAGTAATGCAGTTCCACTTGGTGCATCTTCTTTGAAATGATGATGTTTTTCAGCAATTTCAATATCATAATCATCAATCATTGGTAATACACTATTTAAAGCTTTTAGTAATACTTGTATACCATATGAATAATTATAGCTTTGAAAAATTGCAACTTCTCTAGATTTTAAATTCATATACTCAAAATCTGCTTCTTTGAGTCCAGTAGTTGCTAATACAACGGGTTTTTTATTTTCAACTGATAAATCAATGACTTTTTTGATTTGTGACACATGGGAAAAATCAATAAGTACATCATAATCTACTTGATTATCATATGTATCAATAAGATCAAATCCTCCCGCATATTCAAATGTTTGCGATTGATCAATATCATTTTTTAAAAGTTGTCCCATTTTACCTGAAATACCACTAATTAAAATTTTCATATTGTGACTCCTTTAATCCAAACTTTTGAAGAGTTTCTATAAGTATACTTTCATTTTCTTTAGTGAGTTCTACAAGTGGAAGTCTAACACTACCAACTTTAAAACCTAGAAAATTTAAAGCTTGTTTTACAGGAACAGGATTGCTTTCAATAAACATAACATCATTAATTTCACTCAATTCTTTTCCCTGATAAATTTGATGTGCAATCTCATGGATTTCTTTTGGTAAAATATTAGCCGTTACTGAAATAACACCTTTACCACCCATCTTTATAATGTCTTCTGTTTGATCATCATTTCCTGAGTATACAGTAAATGAATCATCTGTTTCATCAATGATCTTCTTAATTTGAACAAGATCATGACTAGCTTCTTTTATAGCAACGATATTCGATACCTTAGAGAGTTCTACAACTGTCGACACTTCTAGATTAACACCCGTTCTACTAGGCACATTATATAAAATAATAGGTAGATCAACAGCATTTGCAATCTCTTTATAATGAGCAATCAATCCTCTTTGTGTCGGTTTATTATAATAAGGCGTAACCAGCAATAAGCCATCTACATCAATAGATTTAGCATATGCTGATAGTTCTATACTTTGCTTTGTATTATTACTTCCAGTACCTGCTATGATTGGTATTTGATGTTTTGCTACTTTCATTGAAAAAGCTAAAATTTGCTTTTTCTCTTCTAGTGTCAAAGTTGCAGATTCTGCAGTTGTTCCACAAATGACAAGTGCATCTGTACCCATTTCAATATGCCAAATAATCAATTTTTCTAGTGCTTCATAATTTACTTCTAGCATTTCATCAAATGGTGTAATTAATGCGACACCTGAGCCTTTAAATAACATTATCTCAACCCTTTCTTAATCATATATTCAGCAATTTGGATTGTATTTGTTGCTGCACCTTTTCTAATATTATCTGCAACAACCCAAAGATTTAATCCATATTTCACTGATGTATCTAGTCTTACTCTACCAACATGCACTTCATCCTTGTGTCTTGCATCAAATGTTGTTGGATAATCATTGTTGTGATAAATCAATCCTTCAACTTGATTAAACCCTTCAATAAGTTTTTCCATATCAATAGGTTTATTCGTTTCTACATTGATTGCTACACTATGTCCAAATGATACAGGAACTCTTACACATGTTGCAGTAACTAAAACATCTTTTTCAAGTATCTTTTGAGTCTCCTTAACCATCTTAACCTCTTCTTTTGTATAACCATCTTCTAGAAACACATCAATATGTGGTAAGCAGTTATCAAATATAGGTTTTGGATAAAATGTTGGTTCTTCACCTTTGATACCTCTATTTAAATCTTCCATACCTTTATATCCAGATCCTGATACTGCTTGATAAGATGCGTATACAATTCGTTTAATTTCAAAAAGTTGATCAATCACTTTTAAAGGTACTACACTTTGGATTGTACTGCAATTAGGGTTTGCAATTAAATAATCATTTTCTTTAATAACATGTCCATTAACTTCAGGAACAATAAGTGGTATCTCATCATACATTCTAAATGCACTAGAATTATCAATCACTGTAATCTTGTTTTTTGCTGCAATAGGTGCAAACTTTAAACTTGCTGCACCACCTGCTGAAAACAAGGCAAAATCAAAGTGTTCATCAAAACTATGTTCATCTAATACTCTTACTTTATAGGTTTGTCCTCTAAATTCAATTACTTTATCCTTAGATCTTTCTGATGCAAAAAAAACGATTTTATCAATCGGGAAATTTCTTTCTTCTAATACTTTAATAAATGTTTGTCCAACCAATCCGGTTGCACCTACAATCGCGATATCGTATGTTTTCATCTTATAACTCCATTTCAAAACTAGCAATAAGTTGTGCAGGACCCTTTAATAAAACTTCTTCATTTTCTACAGTGACAAAAAGTTCTCCACCAGGTACTTTAATGTTTGATGCTTTATCAGTTAAATCAAGTTTATATGATAAATATTGTGAAGCAGAACTTCCTGTTCCACAAGAAAGTGTCCATCCTACACCACGTTCATATGTTTTAATTGCTAAGTGATTTCTATCAATAACTTTTACAAAATTAATATTTGATCTTTTAGGAAAAAACGGATGATGACAAAGTTCTTCAGCAATTTTATCATATTGATTTAAATCATCAACAAAAATAACTGTATGCAATGTACCTAGTGTAAATACATATGCATTTGATACTTTTACATCGTTAACTTGAAGTGTGTAGGGAACTAAATTTTCTTGCGTATCATCGATATCAGGATAACTTAAGTATGTCACTGGTTTTCCTAGATTCACTTCAAATAGTTCATCTTTCATACTTACAATCATGAGTCCAGCTAAAGTTTCAACTCTAACTTTATCTTTTTCAATTAATTTTTGGTCTTTTAGAAATTTAACGAAAGCTCTAATACCATTACCACACATAGGAGCAATCGTTCCATCAGCATTATAATAATTCATCTTGACATCATAAACTGTCGATGGTGATGGAAACATTAAACCATCAGCTCCAATACCAAAATGTCTATCACATGTCTTAATAGCAACTTCTTTCGGATTTTGAAATTCAGTTGTGCTTAATATAAAATCATTCCCAGTTGCTTCATATTTGTATAATTTAGGCATGAGATTCACCCAAATCAAATGCATTTGCAATGGCTAAAATGGCTTTGTCTTTTAATTCCTTAGAAATCGTGTATGAAATACTGATTTCTGAAGTTGTTACAAGTTTAAACTCAATTTGATTTTCAGATAATACTTGAAACAATCTTGCAGCAACCCCTGATTGATGTCTCATTGCTTGACCAACTACTGATACTTTTACCACTTGATCATCTAATTCGATTTCAATAGATGGATATGTTTTAGTCAGATGATCTAAAACTTCATTAATTTGAGCAAAATCATTTGCACCAGCAGTAAAAGATACATTGATAAATGGAGGTGTTGATGGTGATTGTGTAATCATATCGACATTGACTTCATTTTGTGCTAAACCCATAAAAAGATCAGCTACTATATTTAATTCATTTGGAACATGACGAAGTGTCACCATCATCACTTTATCAGAAACTGATAATCCTGTTATTGTTTGTCTTTCCATCATTGTTTCCTCCATAATATATGTTCCTCTTTCTTTGGTTAAAGATGAGGCAACATAAATCTTGACTTGATTTCTATGAGCGATTTCAATAGATCTAGGTTCCATTACTTTTGCTCCTAAAAATGCCATTTCTTTCATTTCTTCATAACTGATACTTTCTAACTTCTTAGCATCAGCAAATACTCTTGGATCTGCAGTATAGATACCATCAACATCTGTATAGATTTCACAATCACATTTTAATTTTGCTGCAATTGCTACTGCTGATGTGTCTGAACCTCCACGACCAAGTGTTGTAATATCTCCAAGTTCATTCACGCCTTGAAATCCGGCTACGACAACAATTTCTTTTTGATTCAAATGTTTCTCGATAAGTGTCGTATCTATATCATCAATTTTATTATTTAAATGTTCTCCAAATGTTTTTATACCAGCTTGCAATCCTGTTAACGCAACTGCTTCAATTTCTCTAGCTTTAAGTATCATTGTAAATAATGAAATGGATACTTGTTCACCAGTAGAAATGAGCATGTCTGTTTCTCTTTTAGATGGATATTTAGTGACTTGCTTTGCAAGATCTAATAACTGATTGGTTGTCTTTCCCATAGCAGATAGAACAACAACAACTTCATAACCTTCTTGTTTTTTTTCTATCACGCGATCAGCAACATTTTGCATATGTAAGATGGATTGAACTGAACTTCCACCAAACTTCATAACAATATTTTTCATTTATTTTACCTATAAATCATTTCTTAATAAATCATCAAGTGTTTCTCTTTTGACAACGATTCTACTATTATTTCCATTAACGAAAACAACTGCAGGTTTTGTCAATCTATTATAGTTAGATGCCATCGAATAATGATACGCTCCCGTTGTAAACACCACAAGTAAATCTTTAGGTTCTACTAATGGTAATTTAATATCATGAATAATCATATCACCTGATTCACAAGCTTTACCAGCAATGGTATAAACTTTTTTATGCTCATCAAATACTTTATTTGCAATAACTGCCTCATACTTAGCTTGATATAATGCAGTTCTCATATGATCGGCCATTGATCCATCAACAAATACATAATTTTTTTGTCCAAATGTTGTTTTAACTCCACCAACTTCATAGATGGTAACACCAGAGTCTGCAACAATGGATCTTCCCGGTTCTATCATCATTTTTTTAACATCTAAATTATATTTTTTGATATGCTCATAAGCAGTTTCTATCACGACTTTAAGCATTAATTCAAGAGAAGGCACTTGATCTTCACTTGTGTATTTAACACCAAATCCACCACCTAGATTAATTGCTTCTACTTTAATATTCGCTTCGTCTTTAAGTTTTTTAGCAAACATAATCATTTCTATGGTGTGTTGTTTAAAACTTTCAATCTCAAATATCTGTGAACCAATATGTGCATGAATTCCAATGAATGGATAAGTTGAATCATGCATTTCTTTAATCAACTCAATCGTGTTTGGGTCAAAAGCTGAAACTCCAAACTTTGAATTGTGATGCGTTGTTTTAATATATTCATGTGTATGTGCTTCAACACCAGTATTAATTCTTAGTAATAATTGTGGGTAATGATTTGTTTCAATCGATTTTAAAAGTTCAAATTCATCTTTATTGTCAACAACAATATGACCTACTTGATGTTTAATTGCATATATTAATTCATCTCTAGTTTTGTTATTTCCATGAAAATAAATGTTTTTGGGATTAAAACCTGCTTGAATAGCTGTGTAAAATTCACCAATTGAAACGACATCAAGTGATAACGATTGTCTTTCAATAAGTTTAACCATGTCTTTAACTAAAAATGCTTTTCCAGCATAAATAACCTCAGTGTCTAAAGATGGATGAGAAAAACTTTTCTTAATGAGTTCAATTTGATAATTGATTCTTTGTTCATCCATCACGTAGAGCGGCGTTTTATACTGTTTCACTAGATCTGAGACTGTCATTGATCCAATCATTAATTCATTATATTCATTTGTATTAAATTGATGTGTTGCTTCCATATTATTTCATCTCCATTTGAAAAAAATAAAAACCATGGCAAAAGGCATGGTTTTAACTCAAACGCTCTTTGCCCCTCCGTAAATAAGCGCAATCCCTCATCATTGGGCAATGATGGGAAACAGTCATATGTCTATTAAACATATGCCCAGTATTTTTAATACTTCGGCACACATTCCTTTCCTGTTAAGTACTATTAATGTATGCAGCCTCTTAGTTTACAGTGATTTAATTTCAAGTTATTTTAACATAGTTAAGTATGATTGTCTACACTAATATGTTTTAAAATATATTTTTCTAAACTTTCTGGTGTTTCACATAAGACATTGGGATTTTCAATTTTTAGCATATCTAAATCATCAAATCCCCATGTGACACTTGCAATATTCATATGAATACGTTGACAAGAGTGAATATCTCTTACTTCATCACCAACATAAATAACTTCATCATTTTTTAGTTGATATGTGTCTAACAATTTTTTAAGAACTTTCTCTTTTTTAAGATATTTAGCTCTTCCATAAATATCTTCAAATAAATCAATCTCATATTGATTTGTAAATATCTTAATATTTTTCTCACTATTTGATGAAACAATAAATAGTTTGATTGCTTTTTTATGTAATGTTTTTATAAGTGAAATCATACCATCAAACGGTTCAACCTGATTCATCACTGTGTGGATAGCTCGTCTTGCTCGTCTAGCAATTCTAGGTAATTTGAACATTGATAAATCATGGGCTCTAAGTTTGTCAACTAAAGATAATGTCTTTAAATGATCAAACTCTTCCTCACTTAACTGCTTAATATGATATTGATTTGTTAGATTTTGATAAACTTGATATGCGAATGCTTTAGTATTTGCTATAGTTCCATCAAAGTCAAAGATGATTGCTTTAGTCATGATAATTCCTTTATTGTTTAATAATTGGATAACTATTTGGAACGGCTTCCCATATATTTGTAAAGTCAAAACCTAGGGTTGATGATAAATATGATGCTGATTGTAGGTTAGCTACAGTTGTTGATGAAGTAGTATACTGATCAGTTGGATTTCCTGAGACTCCTGTAAAAGTCTGTGTACTTGCATATCGCAACGTATTATATGTTCCACCATTATTATAACCATAAAGGTGACCATAATAGGTATAATTTGCATATCCATTTACAATAATATTACCTGTAGCAAAGCTATGATTGATGTTTCCTGCACTATATCCAACAAGTCCACCTGTTAATGTATAAACAATTTCAGTTCCACTTCCTGATGTGGAAATATTGGTTGTTACATCACCAGATGCGTAACTATAACTAATGGTTCCTTGATTTTGTCCAACAAGACCACCAGCATATACAAATGAAGTGGTTGTGTCTCTATAACTAGAGGTTATACCTGAAACATTAAATATTAAATCTGCTTGTGAATATGAATTGGTAATCACACCGGTAGGTCGATTTATACCTACTAAACCTCCTGCAAGTGCAGTTGCTGTACTAGTTCCTCGATATGATGTTGAAATATCTGTATTAACGATGATGGTAGATCCTCTAACTTCAGCATTACTAATCACACCTTCATTTTCACCCACTAAAACACCAGAAACAGATACTTCTGTTGAGTTATTAACTGAGGTTGTATCGGTTAGAGTAATCTCAACATTTTCTACAATCACGTTATTGATTGTTCCTGAATTGTGTAAAAAAATGCTTGTATAATCATAATCAGATGTTGTTCCATCTGTTCCTTCTTCAATAATCTCAAAACCAGAAATTGTATTACCATTTCCTTCAAACGTACCTTGAAAGTCCGTAACTGGTTCAAATGTATTATCTGGATTATCTGATAAGTCAATATCACCAGGCAAGACAAAAACATCGTCAGGTTGAGTTACAATATCACCACTGAGTAGATCAACTAAAACTTCTTCATCAACGAGTGTTCCACCTTCTGGTACATCAACCCATGTACCTACTGAAACAGATCCATTAGCAATATCGGTATCACCACTAATTTGGCTTGCCCAATATGCAAAAATAGATGATGTATTAAAAATGATTAATAAGATTTCTAAAATAAGTATAAGTTTTTTTCTTGACATAAATACCTCAAAACATCAAATATGATTTATCATATTTAAATGCATAGTCTTCTTTATATTTTATACAAATTTGTTTAAAAAGTCAAAAATGTATCTCAAAAACTGAGTTTATTGACAGATGATAATGTTTTCAGACAAAATCCCATAAAAAAACAACACTCCAAGGTGTCGTTTCTCATCATGATAAAAACATTAATGGAGGCCTCAAACGGATTTGAACCGATGATCAGGCAGTTGCAGTGCCTCACATTGATTCTTATTCTCTTCAACTTTTAAACTACAAATCCCTAAAAGGGATTTTTTATTTTATTGACTACATTTGGTTCTCCAATAATTACCAGGTGTAGTCACCAAAACAAAATGTTTCTGTTTATTTTCTCCCTAATTGTTAACCCTTGGTATAACCCTCTTAACCAGGGATTAACACTTAAGCAGCAAAAAGCTTAAATAATCAGGAAAGGAGTAAGTCGTTATGAGAAAATTCAAATCTAAAAATGGAAAAGACGTTGTTCTTTTAAATCCATCAGAAAAAGGTTCTAAATATGTTAGAGAACTTAAGTCTGGGATTGCTGAAACAAATTTAGGTGAAGTAAAACTTGGTAAAGATGGTAAACCACAAAAATTGACTAAACGTCAAAGAGCATTCAGATCAGGATATTTACAAAGCCGAACTGATGGTGCTAAAGCTTACAAAGCTAAAAACAAAAAAAAGTAAATCTTAATGGTCAAATAAGACGAATATCAAATTCTATCTTATTTGATGGTGGTGATTTTAATTATCATTATGTTCTAGTTACTGCTCATAATCCTAAAAATAAAAAAGTTGCCTTAAATCAACTTTATTCAATGGTTGATATAAATGGTGATATAAAACCTAAAAAATATGAAAAAGTTAAAAATGGTTTTGGAAGAATAATCAAACCTACTGAAACTAATCTTACTAGAAAAACATTAATTGATTTAAATACAATCACCCATGGTATTGGAAAATATGAAATAAAATCAAATGATTTAGAATTTACAAAATTTAAAATTTCAAATGACCAATACAAAAAAAGTCTTCAATTTATATATAACAATCAAAAACATAAACGTAAAAGCTTGAACAATCGAAGACTTGTTAGAAATATATTTAAGTAAAAAAAAAGAGACCGTCAGGCCTCGCAATATGGGTCTTATTCCATATCTCTTGTAATCATTATATATGATTATAAAATACATGTCAATACAAAGGAGTGTCAATTATGCAACAGTATTTAAGTCCCTACCAGTTAGAGCACAAAAATCTAGTTGATCGATTGATAAAGATTTATCCTTATTCAAAGACATGGTTTGATAAAAAACCGAATCATGTCCTGGTTGCAATGTATAACAAAAGCTGTCAGAAGACGAACAGTTTAACTTCGTCAAAAAGGAAAGGATAAAACTATGTCAAACAAAAAAACAAATGAAACACAGTCCGACGTCGGACAAGAATTAGATCTATTTTCTTTGGTAGAATCTTCTTCTACTTTAATAAATTTGCATATAGATTATGAAGATGTTACTGAAGCAATTCATGAAGATATTGATGATATCAAAAGTAATTATTTAGATATTGGCGCAAAACTTATATATGTTAAAGATAAGAAATTATATGAGGTTGCTGAATACAAAAATATTTATGAATATGCTAAAGATCAATTTGAATTATCAGAAACAACAACTAAAAATGTTATGGCTATTGTTAAAAAATATTGTGACAAAGATGGTCGTTTATTAGATGAATTTGAAGAATACAAATTCTCAAATTTAGTTGAAATGCTATCGGTAGAAGATTCTAAACTTATTGAATTTAAACCAGATATGACTGTTAAAGATATCAGAACAAAAAAACATGAATTGAAAACCATCAAAGAAATAGAATTGATGTTCGATAAAAATGGCTTTATCAATTTACTTATTAATAAAATTGTTGATTGGCCATGGAAAAATAATATTCATAATGATATCAATTTATCATACTTAATCACAAAACCAGAATATCATTTTAAAAACGAAGATGATAGTAATGGCGATTTTGATATTTTAGTTACATTTACTTTTTCATATGACTATAACAAAAATAATCCTATTTCGTATGTATTTAATTTATTCATTGATGTCCCTAGACAATATTTTAGGATTAATTCAGAAAAACCATATATGTATATTTATATGAATAATGATGATGAATTGGTTGAAGCTATTAAAAAAATTGAAGATAGGATTAAAGATCAATTACATATAGATACATTAGCATTAATGCGTTTAGAAAGAGATCAAGAAAATGGTGATTTATCATCTGTTGATTCAGATAATGATCAAGAAGAAAAATTATCACCTGGGATGTATTTGTTTAAAGATTTTCACAGCTATAGTTCATTTGATAATACTTCCAAATTTATTATGACATTCTTATCATTAAATTTTAGCCAATTATATTATGAAGAAACTTCATCTTATAATCATTCGATAGCATTATTTAGAGAAGGTAAACGTAACAAAAATAAAAATCCAAAACTTTATGAACTTCATAGACTTGATGATCCAAAACTAACAAGAATTGAAATTCTAGATGATAAAGGTGAAGTTAAAGAAACTATCAAAGTCTTTGATGATATTGATGAGTATCTAAAAAACAAATTAGAAGTTATTAAAACAATTATTACTTAAAAATCGGCTAGAAGACGTGCCGTTAAAAACGTCAACATAGAAAAGAGGAAAAAAACATGCAAGAAAATCAAAAGATTGAAGAAAAGAAAGAAACTACATTTATTGAACTTAAGGACTTAACAAGTGCTGATGTTAAGAAACTTCCTAGATTTACAGCAAGTCTTACTAGATCAGAAAACCGTGCTGGTTTATCTACTCAAATAAGATTAGTTATCGATAAGTTGAATTTACAAATCAACTTGGTTTCAACTGAAAGAACTTCTACTTATTCAAGACAACTTCGTTATTTCTTACCAGACGCATTTATTGCTTTAATCATGGCTTTAGGTTTACCACAAGTTGATGAAGATGGTAAACCAAAAAACAGTTGGATTTATACACCTGTTGTTCGTTTTGTTAAAGGTAAATTTGCAAACAGTGATGAAGAATACTTCTCAATCGAAGTGATCTTCAAACAATACAAATACCATGTTCATTTCTTGACTAAATTACAAAAAGATATTTTAGATGATTTAATCAAGAGCAATGAATTAAAAGATTACCAAGGTAATCCAGTTAAGGTTAAATGGTTAGAACGTCCTACTACTATTGAAAAAATGGAAGACATCGACGTAGATTTTACATTCTAAAAAAAAAGAGGTGATAGCATGACACAATTAAGTTTAATGATTTTAATATTAGCTGTTGATGTGTTCATGCTATTGCCGATTATGATTGTTATTACAGAAACAAAGGTCTATAAATTTAAACATAGAAAATCTATATCTTATGTTAAATATGTTCTTGGTTATCTGATTAGTTTAAACGGTGAAATTAGAGTGGGTAAAACCTCATTTATGAGTGGTTTATCCAGTTTAATTCAATATATTATTATTGATCTTATCCAAGAATTAAAACGAAAAGTTAAAACGATTTTTAGGTATATAGATTTTAATGATTTAAATACTTATTTAGATCAAAAGATTGATGAAAATCCTTTTTATGATATTGATAAATTAACTGATGAAGTGATTGAAAGATTTCAAATATCTGGTGATGATCTTCATTTTAATCTCATTGGCCAAAAGAAAAACAAAAAGCTCATGCATGATTATATTGAAGTTTATTGGATTGAGATGGTTAGAAACAACTATGTTCAATCAAAGACTCCTTTCTATTCTCATATTACTGCAGCTTATTCAATGATACTTGACATGGACTGGATGAAAATCAAAAACGCATATTCAAAGAAAAGTTATTCGATCTATAAGTATATGGTATTACTTGCAGACGAAGTAACTGATGAAATACCTGCAGATGGATATCTAAAGGACATGCAAGATCAATCAGGTAATAAAGAATTTAGAAGAAAGTTCGGCCAATTATTTGAAGAAACATCCTGGTTTATCACTACAAAACAAGACATCCTGGATGAGGTTAAAAAATATAGAAATTTGACTCAGTCCAATTTGATTGTTGAAGAGAAAGTTAAACAAATAGGATACAAATGGTTAGAAAAACTTATAGTTAGTTTCTATAGCTCTTATTTATCTACTTATCGTGTCATGAAGATATGGCCTAGATTCTTCTATCAGTTCTTAAGACATCCGATAAAATCAATATTTAAAAAAGAAAAATTGACCTTTGATGAACTTGAAGAAATTAAATTCAATCAAGTTAGCACTTATAGAAGTCGTGAAAATTTCATTTATTATATACATCAATTTTTTACATCTATTCGTTTTAATAAATATCTTACAGTCAAATTAAGAAAAGCTGAAGATATTGAAAAAATCACAGCTGATAGAGAATCATTTAGTTTTATTATTCCTACAGTTGATTGTTTTGGAACTTATGACACTCATTACTATAGATTCATCCAGGATGAACTATTAAAACAAAGTCATACAGAAACTAGTGAATCAAATCCTTTCATTAAGAAGTCTTATTTTAAAACATCATCAAATGTGAAAGGAGATGATAATTTTGATTTTTAATGTAATTATTATATCTTTGACAATTCTATTACTTATATTATTTGATTACTTATTCATTATCAGATCCTGGATAAGGTTCATGAAGCAATATCGTTCAAGAGTTGAATATTATCAACTTGTTCATGAAGACCTAAAAACGGACGTAAATGATGAATAATTTTGTATCAACTAATGATGGGGGGGTATCTAATAGCCCCCCTACAAATACAAAAGACGGTTTTGAACTAGGAAAAGTTCTGTATGAAAAGGAAGTTAAGATAGACTGGTTTCAAGTTAGTTTTGATTTTTTAGATGTTAAACAGGTAGGTAGTAAAAACATTTATTCTCTTGATAGACATTCAGCACAATTTCTTAAATTGATGACAATCTTCAATCGTGCTGAAAATGTAGATGATCTACAAAGTATGCCTAAAGGTGAAAATGGTTTTCTTCATGGGATGTATATTGATGAACATATTAAGTTATCTTATGGTGGCAGTGGAAAAGTGACAAAGTTTGAAACCAACCCTTTGTTTTTATCAATGTCAGGACAAGGATGTCGAGCATTTGAAATGATGGGTGGTAGTTGGTATGAACTTTTTGAATATTTCATTATGAATACTGGCCATGATGGTTATTTAAAGTTTGGACGTATTGATATCGCTATAGATGATTTTACAGGTAATGAAATCACACCTTATATGATATGGCCATACATTGAAAGAAAAGATTTTATTTCACCTTTTAGAAAAGGATATTTCTATAGAGGACTTGATTTTCACACTGATTATGCAAGTTCTAATGGTTACACAATTACTTTGGGCTCTAGAGGTTCTAACGTATTACAGATATATGATAAACGATTAGAACGTGACGCTAATGATCAACCTGACTTAATTAGTGATATCTGGTATCGTTATGAAATGCGTTTTGCTGATGATAAAGCAAGACAAGTCATTGATTTATACATTGAATCAGTTAAAAGAAATGATTCTAAATTATTTATGCAGTTTAGTAAACAAATTTTAAAATCATTACTTGATTTAAAAATCAAAGATGATAACCAAAAAAATAGGGCTAGATGGAAGACAATTCCAGAGTGGGATTTATTCCTAGACTCACTTGATAAGATTGATTTACGAAATAAAAATAGAGTCGACTCAACACTAGAGAAAAAGGTTCAATGGTTTCCTGACTCACTTGGTCCATCCATGGTTGAATTTATCTTTGGACTTGGCGAAGACTATGAAAGTTATATGAATAACACCATTGCAAACGCAAAAATTACTCGTAAAAACTTAAATAAAATTAACAATTATTTAAGAGCAAACGGAAAACCAGTGTTAACACTTGAAGAAATTGAAGCTTATCAAAAAGCAATGAAGGATCTGATTAAAAATGAATAAACCTTTATTAAAGTATCATCAACTAAAAACATTCCATGATCAATTAAAAATATCACTTGATGAAATACACGAAATTAGTTTTATTGATGGTTGGATTTGTATCAATGAAAAATGGATTAGATATCAAATATCAAGATATGATATTGAAACTAATTATAGTGCTAAACAAAATACATTATATATTAACCCTCGACAAGTAAACAATCCTACTGTTCTTTGGATAAAGATTAAAAATGCTTATAGATATATTAAAAATATACCTATATTAACGGAGTCCGACATCGGACCATTTGAATTAAATAAATAAAGCTATGCATATTTAAAAGGATGTGATATTGTGGCTTTCAAAATGCCTAAAAATAAACGAACTAGATTTAGAGTTATGAAATATTTTGATTTAGCTATAGATGATGATTTATCTGCTAAAGAGAGAAACATATTATTCAAACATGCGGAAGATTTGTCTAACGGAAAATTTACAATCGAAGACAAAATTGATCACTATCAACATATGATTTTATTTCCAGATGGATATACTAAAAACCAAATTATCAATGCACAAAAGCGACTTGGTGCATTAAGAAAACAAAAAAGGAGTTAGAAAAAATGAAAAGATTTACAAAATTATTTAGTTTATTATTTTTAATGGTTGCTACATTGATAGCAACAGCTAGTGTAACTTATGCAGCTTCAACAAGTGGTATCACATTTGTTCAAACGGATGATATTATTGATACCTATGTAAATGGACAAGCAATGTTTGATTTAGATGGCGTTCTTCAAAATGCAGGTGGTGCTACTATTTTTGTTGATCTTGCTGATTTTAGTGGATATGACTCAAATAATACTTATTCACTTAACTTTATTGCATATGGTTCAACTTATACTTATGAAAATGCTATCTATTTAGAATTTGAAGAATATAGTCAAGATGAAGTTAATGTAATGTTTTTTGATAAACAATACAATATCATTGATTCATTAGTTGCAGCTAATAGAGATAATGCCATTTATTGGAACGTAACCGTTGCTGATTCTTCTCCAGTATTGGATGGTGAAACAGCATTTATCACAAATGTAGATAATCCAATCAGTGAAACCACTATTCGTTCATATATTACTGCTTATGATGAAACAGACGGAAATATTACTCATTTAATTCAACTTGTATCAGACAATTATTCTGCTAATAAATATGTGCTTGGTTCTTATACAATCAATTATTCAGTTCAAGATAGTTCTGGAAATGTTGCAACTTTAGTAGTTACAGTATTCGTTAAGGATGTTGCTGATCCTGTAGGTATTGACGACAATGCTTCTATTTCTTATACACAAACATTTGATATTGCTCAATATGTATCAGAAAATGGTTTAGCATTTACTGATAATTATGATGATCCTAATGATTTAACCTTTGCTGTAGATTTCAATGATTATACTGCAAATAAAACTATTCCAGGTGTTTACCATGTAGATATCATTGCAACCGATTCAAGTGGTAATGAGGGTGTATCAACTTTAACTATTACTGTTGTTGATGATGTTGCACCAGTATGGACTGGGCCAACTACACTTGCAAAATCAAATAGTGAAGTTTTAACACTTACACAAATCAAATCACAACTTGCAGCAAATGACACTATAGATGGAAATTTAACTGCTTCTATTCAAGTTGTTACTGATAATTACACTGGCTATGCAAACGTTGTTGGAACTTATACAATTCAATTTAGTGTAACTGATTTAAGTGGAAATACATCATTTCATACAGTGACTGTCACTGTGTCTGATGATATTCCGCCAATCTTCTATGTTGCTGATGGTTACTTTATTTCTACTTCTACAGCTGTAACATTGTCATTACAAGATGTCATAAACATTCTTGAAGTAACAGGACAACTAACTGTTGATGGTTCTGGTGGTATGGAAATTGAACCTTTAGTTGATGAATATGCTGGACATGAAACCGAACCTGGTATTTATGCTTTAAGTTTTAATGTGACTTCATTAAATGGTGAAGAGTCAATTTATAGTGTTGCTATTCAAGTATTAGAAGATACAGACTCACCATTAGTCATTGAAGAAGATCCAAATTGGTATGATCCTTTTGTTGATTTATGGGGTTCATTTAAAGATTTCGTTTCAGCAAATATTTTATTATCTGCAGGTATTGCTTTAATTGCTGTTTCTACTATAGTAATTATTATTGTTGTTGCTGGTGCTGATAAACATCATGTAAATCAATATCATAAAAAAGGTAGACGTTAATTCAAAAAAAGGGATAGTCTAATCTATCCCTTATTTCTTAAAAGGTGGTTTATATGAAAAAAATTATTATAGCAATTTTATTTTCTCTATCAGTTATTGTATCAACAAATGTTTACGCTGCATGGGTTGATTATACATATACTGATCATATCCAGGATGACTTTGATACCTGGAGTATTTATTATGATGAATCAGATGTGCCTATCATGAAGTCTAATAGAGTATATTTTACTGGTGATAGAATATCATCATTAACGATTGGTCCAACATGGTATGGTGCTAATCAAGGTGAGATTACTTATTCAGAACACATGATTGTTCAAAATAGATTAAATACATATTCAAGAATTGAAGTGTTTGATAATGTGACTGATACATTACCAGTCCTTTCTTATAACTTCTATCATGAAGATTCAAATGATGAATATTCAATGATGTATAGTGAAGCTTTTAGTCAAGCAGTAAGAGATGGACTAGTTCAGAATAAGTATATTAGATTTGTGTTGGTTCTAGACGCTATTGATGATAGTTTACTCGATAGATTTGTTGATTATTGGTCTATAGAAGAAATTTATAATCAAGACATCTTCTTTGAAGTATGGTTCACATTAGATCCATTTGATGTTACTAATTTTGATGAGGTATCGTCTCTACCTAATACAACAGGTGATTTACAAACTCCTGGTATATATGGTGCAGTTAATTATCAAGTAACTGACAATAGTGTTCACTTTATTATCAATTACAATAATGTTGATTATCATATATTAAAATCCTTTACGGATGTTTCAGTATTTGAGTATGAGAATCACGCATATTACTATATCGATCATGAAACTGGAAATCATATGATTTATATTGATTATGGAAGTCAAAATGTTCCGTTTTTATTAGATGATACATCAACAGTATCAGAGTGGCGTCCGTTCACATTATTCAATCTTGATACAAATGAATATTATTATACGGGTGATGTTCACGTAGTTTCAAATGTTCAAACTGAAAATGAAGATGAGATCTATTTATACTTTTATCTAGATCAAATCAATTATGATGATATTGAAGCTGTTGATATCAATTTCTCATATAACTATGTTAAAAATGAAACGTGGTTACATGGTGAAGAAATCTCTGATTTATATTCAACTTCAGTGAATCTTCAAAGAGGTGATACTTCGGTTGTTAATCATACACCTACATGGGTTAAAACTGCTTATTATTCGAGTATAGGTGCTGCAGCTTTAGGTGGTTTACTTTCAGCAATTCCAGGCACACAGCTTATTGGTGCTTCTATTTTCTTGACTGGCATGATATCTTCTTATGCATTTAATCAACTGCAAGGTAGTGCATTTTTTGATTTAGAACTTGAAGACATTGCAAGATTTTATCCTACATCAGAACAATATAATCAATTGTTAAGTAATTATAAAGTTGCTACAAATGATGATAATTTTGAATTACCCTCTATAGCTAAACTTTATAAAATGTTTTTAGGTGAATATGATTTAGGAAATTATGATCGAATACAAGTTGTATCAAATGGACTAAATATCACTAGATTAGTTTATTCACAAAATGGTTCATTAGTTGAAGTAACTTCGCCATGGATATATCAAGATATCACAGGTGATGATGAAGTCCCAATAATACCATATGAACCTGATACACCAACATCACCAAATTCATTTAATATTGCTTTATTTGTTATTGGTGCAGCAATTGTATTCGTGGTTGTGATTGGTGTTGCAGTATCACAAAAGAAAGGAAGTAAAGCTTATGCTAGAGAATATTCAAAACCTTACAGACGCTTATAATTTCTTCATTGAAAATTGGTGGCAAGTCTTATTAGCTTTAATCATAGCAATCACTGTGATTTGGATGATTATTAAATATATCTTGCAAAATGTTATTATGTTTGCTGCTCTTGGTATCATGTATATATTATTTATACCATTTAGAATTGTCGCAAGATTTCCAAAAACGAGTTTATTACTTATCTTTGGTGCAATGATATATTTCTTTATGTTGAGGTGATATCATGGGATTTAATTATGATTTTAAAGAGTTGAGAGAACTTCCAAGAACAGAACCATATTATACTAGTTATTTATCCCATGAACGCTTAAAACGTCAAATGCGTGTGTTTTCTAAATTCAGATATTTATTACTCATCTTATTATTTATTGTTTCTGTAGTTCTTCTTGCTTCATGTAAGTCCATGGATCTGTTAAGAGTTTCATCTCTTCGATTGGTTGTATCACATGAATCAAGCTCATCATTTGGTTCAGCAATTATTTATGATGAAGATGATACATACTATTATGCTTTAACTAATGATCATGTAGTTGATGACTCAGTCACAATCAATGCACTTGATTATGAGAATAATCTTTATGACGTCGAAGTTGTTTTATTTGATACTACAGTAGATTTAGCAATTATTATGATTGAAAAACAAATCGAATTATATATGCTTGAATTTGCTGATGAATTTTCTATTGGCCAGGAAGTTATTGCGGTTGGTTATCCTAGTTCTATTTTTAAAGAATCTTATGGTTTAATCCTTAATTACAACCATATTGATTATGACATAAATACAAAAGTAATTATACATTCGGCTGAAATAGATCATGGTTCAAGTGGTGGAGTCCTGGTAAATAATGACTATCAGATTATAGGTATTAACTTTGCAGCATATTTTGATGGTGATACTTATCTTGAATCTTATGCAATTCCATTAGAAACAATCATTGAATTTGTTGGTGATACTAATGGTTGATTTTATTGATTTAAATGATATCCAGGTATTGTTAGATAAGTCCATATATTACAATGATAAATATGTTAAATTGCAATCCTACTTTGATTTAATAATGTTTGCTTCTTTCTATGAATTATATTTTAAAAAAGGTGGCCAAGAATTCATAACTTGTCCAATTGAAATTCCTTTACCATTTTAATACATATGATTGAGTCCGACGTCTGACTAAAAAAGAAAAAAAGCACTATTAAAAAAATAGTGCTTTTTGTAACAACGGACTAGGAAGTTACTTAATAATTTTAGCAAATTCATTTTAAATAATCAATTAAATTTTAATTAAAACATAATACATTATATAATTTAAGAAGTTTACTTGAGGAATTTCGCACTCATTAAAATCATTTGGATTGGGGAAAATAAAATGAAAATTAAAAAAATATTTGAAAGCTATTTAGAATACTCTGAATTTTATAAACCGAAAGATACATACAAAGGTGAAGTTAGTAGGTTTAAAAATTTATTGATTGGTTTTGAAACCATTGGTATATTTGATACTGATGAATTAAATGATAAGATTATCATGGATTTAATAAAATTCTTTAGAAATAAAGGATTGAAAAATTCTACTATAAATACACGTCTAATTATGTTATATGCTGCATTAAAACATTTTAACATTGAAACGAAATTATCTCCCAGAAAAACATTAAAGGACGATACAATTTCTTTTACTAGAATCCAGGATAATGATCTTTATAAAATTTTAAAATACGTTTATGAAATTGAAAATTATGATCATGACTTATTTTATATTAAAGCTGCTATTTTTATATTTTTAGAAACTGGTGTAAGAATGAACGAATTACTTAATATAAAAATAAGTAACATTGATATGAATAAACAAATTATATTACTTGATAGAACAAAAAATTATAAGAATAGAATTGTGCCTTTTGAAAAATTAACTTTATCTGTCATTACATATTTAATTGATTTTAATGAAAGTTCTAATTACTTGTTTTTTGATAAAAAAAAGAATCAATTGTTTACTTCTAAAAAAATAAGTTATTGGTTAAAACATATTAAAAACGAATTGGGCATAGAATCATTACACGCACATAAATTTAGGAAAACATTTGCAACAAATTTATATTATAATGGTTGTTCTTTAACAACTGTAATGGTTCTACTTGGACATCAAAATCCAGTGACTACTAAAATATATTTAGATCTTAATGACAATATGATTTTAAACGATTATAAAAAACACAAAATAGATTATTAAAAAAAGAGGATTATTCATCCTCTTTTTCTTTCATCATGTCTAAATATTGATCTGATATTTTTCCTTGAATTTCCTTGTATTCCACAAGTTCATCTAGTGTAATTTTTAGTGCATTTGCAATTTCGCATAGTTTTTCAATAGATGGTGAATAAGTTCCATTTTCCCATCTACTTACTTGAACTCTGTGAACGTTGATTCTTTTTGCTAATTCAACTTGTGAGATACCTTTTTTTGTTCTTAAATCTTTGATATTAAATTTAATCATAAAAAACACCCCTTTTCTTGACATATGTAACGAATTCGTTTACAATAATATTGAAGTAAGTAACGTTATTGTTACATTTGGTGTTTGTGGTATTTAAAAGTTGGAGGCCTCAAACGGATTTGAACCGATGATCAGGCAGTTGCAGTGCCTTGCCTTACCACTTGGCTATGAGGCCATCAATGCGCTATATCATTATACCCTTATTAACTATAAAATGTCAATCAATTTTTAAGTCATTTTTGAACTTTTCAATCCACAAATCAATCGCGCTAGTAATGAGTTCATAAGTCTCTATAAAATTGCCCGAATAATAAGGATCTGGAATTGATTTGTTATGACTTTCATTTAAAATATCTAAAAACAAATGGACTTTATTCCCCATTTTTTTATTCATTTTTATTAAAGTTCTTACGTTAGATTCATCCATACCAATGATATAGTCAAAATCGTAAAAATCTAAATCTGATATTTGTTTTGCATACATATGATCAGTATTAATATGGTGTTGATTTAAAATTTGTTTCGTACCTCTATGTACTGGATTTCCCACTTCCCAACTTGAAGTCGCTCTTGACTCAATGAGAATGTCTTTTTCCAATCCTAAATCTTCTATTTTCTTTTTGAATAAGCCTTCTGCCATTGGAGATCTACAAATGTTTCCAAGACATACAAATATAACTTTTATCATTTTATCACCTATGGTAATTATAGCATATTTCACATAGTTTTAAAATATTAGCACTTATATGTTGACAGTGCCAGTTTTATGTTTTATAATATGATTGGCAATTAAAAGTGTAGACTGCCAAAAGGAGGTATGTTTATGAATTTAAATCAAATGGAAGATTATAATAATGATCCTAAAATATTAGAAAAATTTGGTAGAAACATTGTCGAAGAAGTAAAAAAAGGTAAAATTGATCCTGTTATTGGTAGAGAAGATGAAATAAGACGTGTTATCAAGATTTTATCAAGAAAAACAAAAAACAATCCAGTACTCATCGGTGAACCTGGTGTCGGCAAGACAGCTATTGTTGAAGGTCTAGCAAGACGTATTGTTGATAAAGATGTTCCTCTAGGTTTACAAAATAAAATGATATATGAATTGGATTTAGCTGCTCTTGTTGCAGGTGCTAAATTTAGAGGTGAATTTGAAGAGCGCTTAAAAGCCGTACTTAAAAAGGTCAAAGATTCTGATGGTGAAATCATCATGTTTATCGATGAAATTCATTCTATTGTAGGTGCTGGTAGAGTCGATGGTGCAATGGATGCATCTAATATGCTAAAACCTATGCTTGCAAGAGGTGAATTACATTGTGTTGGTGCAACCACACTTAATGAATATAGAAAATACATCGAAAAAGATTCTGCTTTAGAACGTAGATTCCAAAAAGTTCAAATAGATGAGCCCAATGTTGAAGATACCATCAGCATACTTAGAGGTTTAAAGTCTAGATTTGAAGCCCATCATGGCGTTCACATTTCAGATCCAGCGATTATTGCTGCTGCTACATTATCAAATCGATATATAACCGATCGTTTCTTGCCTGATAAAGCGATTGATTTAATTGATGAAGCTTGTGCTTCTATCCGCATGGAAATCGATTCAATGCCAGTTGAGTTAGATGATGTTACAAGAAAACTCATGCAACTAGAAATTGAAAAAACAGCGCTTGACAAAGAAACCGATCCAATATCAAAGGACAGATTATTAAAAATCAAAGATGAGATTAAGAATCTAAGGCTAAAAGACAAAGAACTACGCACAAAATGGGAACAAGAAAAGCAACATCTAAATAAAATCAAAGATAAGAAAAACGATTTAGAAAAATTGCGTAACGAATTACAAAATGCACTTAATGATAGTAATTATAGTAAAGCTGCTGAATTGCAATATGCTAAAATACCACAATTAGAACAAGAGATTAATCAGATGTCCGATGAATCAAATGCTGATGATAAACTGTTAACTGAAGTTGTTACTGAAGAAAGCATTGCAGAAATCGTTTCAAAATGGACACTTATTCCAATATCTAAACTGATGTCTGGTGACAAGGAGAAATTGCTTCATCTAGAAGAAACTTTAAAAGAAAGAGTCATTGGACAAGACCATGCTCTTAAGTTGATTAGTGATGCTATTATTCGTCAAAGGGCTGGTATTAAAGATGAGCAAAGACCCATAGGTTCATTCTTATTTTTAGGACCTACAGGTGTTGGGAAAACTGAAGTTGCAAGAGCTCTTGCTGATAGTTTATTCGATAATGAGCATCAAATCATTAGAATTGATATGAGTGAATATATGGAATCCCACAGTGTCTCTAGACTCATTGGTTCTCCCCCAGGATATGTTGGATATGATGAAGGTGGGCAATTAACTGAGGCAGTTAGACGAAAACCTTATTCTATTGTTTTATTTGATGAAGTGGAAAAGGCACATCCAGAAATTTTTAATATTCTTCTTCAAATTCTTGATGATGGTCGATTAACCGATAATCAAGGTAGAACAGTTGATTTTAAAAACACAATTATTATTATGACATCAAATATTGGTAGTGATTTACTTCTATCTTCTGAAGAAGATTCAAAAGAAAAAGTCTTACAAATTGTGAAATCAAAATTTAAACCAGAATTTTTAAACAGAATTGATGAACAAATCATTTTCAATCCATTGGGACTCAAAGTACAAATCAAAATTGCAGAAAAACTTCTCAAGGAATTACGATTGCGTTTGCTTGATAAACACATCACTATAGATTTTGATGAAACTGTTGAAAAATATATTATTAAACATGGATTTAATGATGAATATGGTGCAAGACCTTTAAAACGATTTATTCAAAGACAGATTGAAACGTTTATTGCAACCAAAATGATCGAAGGTCATTTATTACCTCATCATGCATATGATCTTTCTGTTGATGAAGATCAATTGATATTAAAAGAAAAAAGGGCCCTTTAAATAATTAGGTGGTAAACCCGAAACAGGCCTATAAATTCTGAGGTGGTAAATTCCACCAAAATAGAGAGTTAAAGCACATCGACATGATGTGCTTTTTTTCCGCTATACATATATT
>JBFWMH010000014.1:0-35774 GCA_050251655.1 Acholeplasmataceae bacterium | reverse complement strand
ACAACAAGAATCGTTTCTAAATTAAAAATGAGTCCTATTGACTATAGAAATACTGTAATGAATAGATTATAATAGGTGTAGGTTCAATGAAATATTCTCCAACTATATAGAGTCAATTCAAAAGCATAGGTTTGATACAATTGTATCAGGCCTTTTTTTGCACTGTATAGGGCCGTTTATCCATTCACTCATATTTATCGAGTCAAAAAAGTGCTCTGATCTTACTGATTTTTAGGAGTTTCCATAAAATTTCTACACGATTACATTTTGAAATACACGATTTAAAATGGATTTACACGATTTCAGTAATCAAGCTATTTAACTGGTATATTAGGATAATATTGTATTTAAATATAGTTGATCAGATGATATAATTATTTAGGAAGGATATGATAATGATGAGACATTCAATAGATGTTCTGAAAAAACTAGACGCATACTTGCATTTGCATGAGAGATTAATATATGAATCCAATTCATTCAAGGAATCTATTACGTTGAAAGATAAAGAAAATGCAATCATTAAAATTTATATGTCTTTAGAGGAAAGAAATCTCTTACAGTATTTGTCAGAAACTGAATTAAGTATGATGAAAACTTCAATTTCATCCAATGCAAACCAAAAATTTTTAAACTTAGTACCATCTGTTAATGTTGCATCAAATCTTCTGATATGGACATTAAAATTAAATGACAAAGTTGATACAGGACTTTACAGTTTAAATAAATGGAAAAAAAGATTTAAGTTTGGTACTGATTTTGATCATAATCAATTTGTAAAAAGAAATTCTCTTCATTTACTTGACGAGGAAAGTATCAAAATTAAATATCAGTATTACAAGATTATATATGAAACGCAGAAATCATTAAAAGGAAAAGGATATTCTGATAAAAAGAGAATTAAAACATATAATAAATTGATGAAAAAGTATGGTAAAGAAGCATTAGAACAAATTGGATTTAAGGTGAATGAAAAGGGATTTATTTATTACTATCCTGCACACTTCTTTAATGGCTCTTATAGTGTAAATCTTTATAATGAATCTATGTTTTGCAAAGAGATACTAGATTTCGTACTAGAATTAGATTAGATATTCTAACTAAGAAAAGATAGTAACCTTCTAAGCTGCCGGTCGGGGGTTCGAATCCCTCCCGTAATGCCATTTAAAAAACTAATAACCAAGCTTTTTAAGGATTTCGTTATTTTAATTTTCCTAGAGCAATGGCCTATAGCATCCTAGTCATGCTATAATATGAAGGGAGGAGATGATTACATGAAACCAAAAGATATACTACTTAATGCTATTGAAGAATCTATGCTAAAAGAACTTGAAGATTTAGGGTTTAAGTTTTATAAATCATCTGTAAAGTTTATAAGAGTTGTTGGAGATTATACACAAGAGATACTGTTTAGTACAAATAAATGGAATCAAGAAGGTACTTGCGAGTTTCATACAATTATTAATGTTAGATCAAGACGTATTAGAAAATTTGTGAAAGATATAACAGGAGATTACCCACCTCATAACATTATATTCTCAATATATGATTGGCACAATAAAGATTTTAGTCAGTTTAGTGGGGGATGGTATGAACTGACAGAGAGTAACTATACCAATCAAATGGCGAAATACGTTGAAAAATTCATAGATGTATTAGTTCCAGTGATTAATTTTTTTTCTGATTATAAGAGATGTTTAGATAGAATGGTTGAGAGAAATCATTTTGATATGGGGATCTACTTAGCTGAACTGATTGGTGATAGAACATCTTCTAAGAAACTAATTGAGTATGTTTACTCAAGAGCCAGCGACAAAAATAACTTGAATAAAACCAGAGATATGAAAAAAGCACAGTTTCTCAATGATAAATTTCACATAATTTAGTTGGAAGAAACCTCCTAAACCGTTGCTTGGGGGTTCGATACCCAACATTAATTAGATAGTGGATAAACCTATTTTGATAAAAAAATTAGCACTGAAAAAGATCGAAAAATAAAACGTCTAAACTAAGCCATAATTTAGGGGTGCAATTTTTTAGGGTGGGGGTGTAAAAATTTCCGTTAGGGGTGTAATATTGTAGCAAAATAGGTCATTCAACCCATATTGAAAGCATTGGTTTGATATAATTGTATCAGGCTTTTTTTGCGCTATATAGGGCTGAACTGCTATGATTTTCTAGGACACATTCCCCCTCCCTCGTATAATATTTGTATAAGATCTTAATGATTTCATCGAGAAATTCTTATTTAGTGTGTCCGCTTTCTTGACATAAATACATTGATATAATAATGGGTATTGACAAAATTCAAATCTTTTTATATCATATTATTAGCAATCGATATAATCGAGTGCTAAAAATCAAAAATAAACTATTATAAGGAGGATTATTATGTTGAAACCATTACATGATCACATCGTCCTTGAAGTGATCAAACAAGAGAAACACACTAAAAGTGGTATTATTTTAACAACGGAAGATAAAGATCTTCCAACTATAGGTCAAGTTATTGAAGTTGGTCCTGGTTTGTTTAAAGATGGTGCTATAATTCCAATGAATGTTCAAAAAGGTGATAAAGTAATTTTTAAAAAATATAGCACTACAGAAGTCAAACTTGATGGACACGATTATTTGATTGTACGTGAATCAGATATTTTAGCGAAGGTTGAGGTGTAAAGTATGGCAAAAGATATACTATATGCAAAAGACGCTCGTGAAAAAATGTTACATGGTGTCGATAAGTTAGCGGACACTGTGAAGGTTACAATAGGTCCAAAAGGACGAAATGTAGTATTGGAGAAAAGTTATGGATCTCCATTGATTACCAATGATGGAGTTACAATTGCAAAAGAAATTGAACTTGAAGATCCATATGAGAACATGGGAGCAAAATTGGTTCAGGAAGTTGCATCTCGTACAAATGATCAAGCAGGTGATGGAACTACAACTGCTACCATTTTAGCTCAGGCAATGATTCATGAAGGAGTACGCTCGATTGATAAAGGATTCAATCCTGTCTTGGTAAAGCAAGGAATGGAAATGGCTAGTAAGGAAGTGTCAAAAAAATTACTAGAAAAAACGAGAAAGATCGAGACCAATCAGGATATCGCAAGTGTAGCCAGTATTTCTTCAGGACATCCAGAAATAGGCGAAATTATTGCAAAAGCAATGGAAAAAGTTGGTAATTCTGGAGTCATCTCGGTAGATGAATCAAAAGGCTTCGAAACTGAGTTAGAAATTGTCGAAGGAATGCAGTATGATAAGGGATATATTAGCCCTTATATGATTAGTGATACAGAAAAAATGGAAGTTGCACTAGAAAACACTTATGTACTAGTTACAGATCAAAAGATATCTACAATTAAAGATATACTTCCTTTACTGGAACAAGTTGTTAAACAGAACAAACCTCTTTTTATCATTGCAGATGATCTTGAAAACGAAGTTGTATCAACACTAATTGTTAATAAGTTGCGTGGTACATTCAACGTTGTTGCTACAAAAGCTCCAGGTTTTGGAGATAATCAAAAAGAAATGTTACGAGACATTGCGTCACTAACAGGAGCTACATTCTATGCCAAAGATCTAAATATGGACCTGACAGAATTAAAGATTGAAGATTTAGGACAAGCGAAGAAAATTGTGGTAACCAAAGATTCAACAACAATCCTTGAAGGACAAGGTAAAAAAACTTCAGTTGAAGATAGAGTAAAAATCATCAAAGAGCAACTAAATAAAGCGACAAGTGATTTTGACAAAAAACGCCTTCAAGAACGATTAGGAAAACTGACTGATGGTATAGCAATATTGAAAGTTGGTGCAACAACTGAGACAGAGTTAAAGGAAAAAAAATTACGCATTGAAGACGCACTTAATGCAACCAAAGCAGCAGTTGAAGAAGGAATTGTAATAGGTGGTGGATCGATTCTTGTATCAATTTACAATGATCTTAAAGGTCAATTACAAGATAGTAACAATGACATTCAACGAGGGATTAATATTGTGTTAGAAAGTCTATTACAACCAATTTATCAAATTGCTGAAAATGCAGGGTACGATGGTGTTGAAATCGTTGAAAAACAAAAATTGGCAAAAGATTTAATAGGCTTTGATGCAAAAACTGGTGAATGGGGAAATATGATTGAAAAAGGAATCATAGATCCTACGAAAGTAACTCGTCAAGCTGTTTTGAACGCGGCAAGTATTGCATCAATGTTTATTACCTCAGAGGCGGCAGTTGTAAACGTTAAAGAAGAAAAACCAACTGTTAATATGCCTATGAATCCAGGCATGTATTAATTTAATATGAAAATAGATGAAAGATGTTAGTATACAAATCAGTATTTCTGATTACTCTAGCATCTTTTTTCTATGAAAACATTCGAGTAGACGTCAGTTCTTTAAAATTAAGATTAGTTTAATTTGTATTAAAATAGGTCATACAACCCATATTGTAATTAAAAGTCTATTTCCAATTGAAATAGACTTTTTTATTGTATTATGGCTTTGTTTAGTAGTTACGATAATCGAACCCTTTATGTACGAACTTAATGCGTTTATATTGATTCCTACATTCTTGTTGTGCAGTTGCCAATTCATTATTTCGTTACTTTAATTCCAGGTGTCTTTATATTTAAGAATGAAAGCCCTTCTTGGTTAGCGATAATACTCATTGTGGTGTTAGGAGGACATATGATAATGTCATCTTTTTGAACATCATATATATTGTCGGATATTGTTATTCTTCCAGATCCATCAAGTATATAAAATGTTACATCAACTGGCACTTCGTGTGGAGGTATAGATTCTTCTGAACCTAGAATTAGATTTTTCATTGTTATGCTAGTGATATCAATAATAGTCTTAGATTGAATACCTCTTATATTTAAAACTGTAGGGATGTCATTTAGTACTTTTTTCATTTATATTCCTCCTTCTGATTTCATAAGTAATTTTTAGAATAAAATAAACTGTGAATAATACAACATATAAAATAAAATTACTTTTTTCTATAGTGTCCGATACATTTATCATATGTATAAATAATCCTAAATAAGTTAAGTATGAAAGTGATTGAAGTTTCTTCCAATTACTGTATGTGAATTTTTTTCTAATGAAACTAAATGATGTGATAAATAATGGAATCATCAATACAAAGACTATTATACCATAAATAGGGATATCTATTTCTCCATTTAGGAACTGAAATAAGTATTTTAAACCATGAGGAGCAACTAAAATAAATCCAATGATTGAGAGTTCTTTTCGTACCTTACTAAATTGAATACGTAACTTGCTTTTTTTTGGAAATGCACCTGTAATCATTACTATGTAGAATAACGAAAGCCCAATGTAACCTTGATTAATAGGTTTGAATATTGGTGCTTGTTGTAGAACAAATGCTATTATAGCCAATAACAGTACAGCAATATAAATATATCTATCATATTTTCTTATTGTTTTTGGGAATTTATATGCTATTACTGAAAATATTATAATAAATGGTAATGTTATCATGTATCTAATGTCCTTTCTTTGATCTGTTTTTTATCAACTAACAGTTCTGTTAATTTTGCCATAATGATTATAGCAATGATTGTTAATATCCATCTTGTAATCATGAAATCAAGCCCTAAAAATTTAACTTCATTAATTAACATGGGAACTTTAATTACTGCCCATGCACTTAATATGATAACTACATTTTGTGTGCTACCACCTTTTTGCTTAATTATACCTGCTATAGGAAAAGCTGCATATATTGGACCAGTTGAAAGCATTCCGATTAGAATAGCAATTAAGTTTCCTTTGATTCCACTATTGTTCCCCAATGATTTGATAATAGTCTTTTGTGGAATCCAAGCGCTGATCAATATTGTAAAAATTATAACAACTGGCATTACTATTAGCATTTCTTTTAGATAATATAAACTATTATTAAATGATGAAAAAGCTTTTTCTGTGTCAAATATAACTAATAATAAATAAGTGATTATAACCAGTAAGAGAAGTTTGTTTTTTTTAAATAATTTCATCCGAGAATACCTCCCATCACAAGTGCAATAAGGATTGCGAAAACAAAACTTAGAACATTTCTTGTAATTGCAAATTTGTGTCCAAACTTATCCTTTTCTAAGGGATAAGTAACTACACCAACCATTGTTAATGTGGTTAGAAAAGCTGCACCAGGAACTATTGTGGCACCAAGTTCAATAAAACTTGCAACTAATGGAAAAGCAACAAACGCAGGGATTAATGTTATGCTTCCAATTGCTGCACTGGTTAAAGTTGCGGTAATAGATGAGTTCTCACCAAAATATGTACTTATTGTTTCAGGCGGTAAAAAAGTTAGTATTAAGCCGATTAGAAATACTATACTTAATATACTTGGCCCCATAAAAGCTAAACTATTTTTTGATTTTTTAAAAGCTTTTTTTGTTTTGTCTTTGTCTTTGATAATTGATAGCACTAATAAAATAATAGCAATTATCCAAAATATAATTGTAAATATATCCATATTTAATCTCCTTTCCATACTATTATATAGAAACATTATATGATATACTGTTACATATGTAACAGTTTTGGAGGTTATTATGATAATTAGTAAAAGCGATATATTTGATAAAATTTCTGACATGTCAATAAAAAAGATTAATGAAAATTCAAAAAGAATAAAATATAGTAAAAATGAAATAATTCACTTCATTGGAGATAAATGCAGAAGTATTGATTTTATTGTCGATGGATCAGTCGAAGGGGAACATATAGCAGAAGATGGTAGTAAAATGATTGTAAGAATATTTGATCGCTACGAAGCAGTAGGGTTAAATGTTGCTTTCTCAAGTAATCCTGTTTATGTAATTAATTTTGTTGCATCAGAGAATGTTGAAATAATATCCGTTGAAACTAATGCTCTCTTCAAGTTAATGATTGAAGATTCACAATTAATGAAAAATATATTAAAAAATCTTAGCGACAATAGTATTAGAATTGGATCTAGAGTTAAGAATAACTTTAGGGTGACAATAAAAACACAACTCCTTTCATATATACATACATTGTATGTTCAACAAAAAACGAATCCAATTATCATACCAATTAGTAAATTAAAATTATCAGAACATTTTGGTGTAAGTAGAACAAGTTTAAGTAGAGTTTTTTCTAATCTTGAAAAAGAAGGACTTATTAAACTTGATAATAAAAATGTATATTTAGGTAAAGTATTTAAGAGTAATATCTAAGCAAGATTAAGATTTAAATATGTGTTGATACTAAATTCGATACCCAACAATAAGCGGATAGTTGAATAACCTATTTTGAAACAAAGAAATAACCACTTGAAAATCATCCTAAAATAAAAGGTCTAAACTAAGCCATAATTTAGGGATGTAATTTTTTCGTGTGGGGGTGTAAAAATTTTGACTAGGGGCGTAAAATTGTAGCAAAATAGGTCATACAACCCATATCGAAATGAAATGACTCCAAAAAGTTGGAGAGAAGGTATAATATTGAAACCTGATCTTAAACTAAGGAGTTATTTTTTATCTAGTCAGTGAGCAATTTTTAGCTACGAAGAGAATTTAGGTCGTTATATACATTGGCGATTTTTAATTGTAATTACTACTATATCAATAATCTATAATTACTAATTAAATAATAATATAAGAGATGGCTTATTAACGTTAAAAGTGCTATAATAATACTACATAATCGTACATATTGGGGATTAAATTATGGACTACTCGAAACTTATAAAGAGATTACGAAAAGAATTAGTGTTATCTCAAACCAAGTAGGCATAAATGTTAGAAGTCTCTTTTTTTTATCTGTAAATAGATGAGAAAATGGAAAGTTTGAACCAAATGTAAAAATCAAATGGAAGTTAACTTATTTATTTAATCAATATCAAGTCAATAGTAATGAAAATAACGATGTGAATAGAGGAAAAAGAAAAATGAAAAAAAATAGTAACATAGATTTCATATGTGATTTTACTGAAATTGAAAAGAGTATTAAAATAGATATTCAAAATGGAGAGATACCTTCATTATGTATAGCAGTATGTAAAAACGGACAGATTATTTATGAAAAAGCTTATGGCTTTTCTGATGTTGAAAATAAAATTAAGACAACACTCGAAACACCATATCAATTAGCTTCTGCGTCGAAACCTATGACGGCCACAGGGATACTATTGCTTGAAAAAGAAAAAAATATTGATATTCATGATTCTATTGAAAAATATATTCAACCATTAAAATTTAAAGTATATGAAGGTAATTCAAGTAATGTTAGAATAATTGATGTTTTGAGTCATAACTCAGGGTTAGGAACATTTATGGATATTCATTATTCTGATGAGAGTGTTCATTTTAAGCCGTTTGAAGAGATATTTGATAAGTATGGATGTTTATTTCATTCTTCAGGATTAAAAAATGAGTATTCAAACATTGGATATGGATTATTAGATTATTTAATTAAAAAACAAAGTGGAATGCCATTTTCTCAGTTTATGAAGCAAAAGTTATTTTTACCACTTGATATGAAAAACTCTTTTGTAGATGATTTTAAGTCTGATAATGATTATGTTGCTAAAAAATATACAAATCATTTAGAATTGCTTCCAAAAGTTAAAAATAACACATTAGGAGCTGGAAATATTTACTCTAGTATTCATGATCTTGCACTTTTTAGTATGTTTAGTTTAGGTGAATATAAAAAGGAATTAATTGATACAAAAAAATTAAAACTTATGCAAAATTATTATAATCATAATGCTTTGTATCATTACTATGATTCGACTAAATATGGACTTGGATGGTATTTTAAAATAGATGATAACGGATATAAAGTCGTATGGCATGAAGGCGGTATGATGGGTGCTAGCTCAATGATAAAGTTGATTCCAGAAGAAAATATATCTATTGTTGTTTTATGTAACGTTTTTAATCAACAATATGTTCAAACTATAACGAATAAAATAGGAAAAGTGATTTTACCAAAATATGAACCATCACCCTTGAATGAAGTAGCAAATTATAATCATTTTACAACTGATCCATCATATTTTGGTGAATGGAAAGGATCAATTATAGTTGATGATAAAAGTATCCTTTGTACACTGTTCATTAAAGAAAATGGAGAACTAATAATTGAATATCTTGATTTTACTTATCAATCTTATTTTACTCAAAATAATCCCATATTAAATAAAACATTTCTAATAAGCGGTATGGTAAACAAAAACTCATTCATAGGAACATTCTTAGGAGATTTACCTTCAAGTGATATTAGACATCAATATGGTCAATTTCTTTCATTAAAATTATTTAAAAATAATGATACAATGTCAGGAACAGTTGTTGCATTATCTGCAGCTGATAGAGAGTACTACGCATATCCTTACTATATTAAATTAAACAGAAAGTAAGATTTTCATTTTATGTCTCAATTATATATTTTGAAATGCTCTAATATACATTTAAGAATTAAATTTTTTAGAAATATTATGGTATTATAATAAATATAATTCACGCTTACAATAAGGAGCTATTTAAATGGAATTGAAACAAAAATCAAAGTATAGTCATATTAACATACTCATATTTATTCTCTATATTTTAATTCCCTTTTTTGCAATGAAATATACTATAGAGAATAACATTACCACAATATTATTTGCTGTATATTTAATATCATATTTAATTTTAACCACAAAATTATTTACAAAATATATTTATGGATCGAAGAAGAAAGAAACTGATAGTGTAACAATCATGATTATACAAATGCTTTTTATTATGATTGTTATTTTGACAGCTTCATGGATTTATCAAGGATTTATATTATATAACTTTATTGCAGTGATTGTATTTTTAGTCACACTTATTATAATGATTGTTTATATAAAAAGAGGATTACATAAACAAAGAGTTTATAGATTACCTAAAGTGAGATGTAAATATATACCAAATAAAAATAAATTTACACAGTATCTTATTGAATATGTAGAAAACAATTCTAATATTTTTAGTGATGTTTTAAATAGCGTTTATAATGAACATATAGATAAAATATTGATCGACAGGCTACCGATAAAAATAATTCATAAAAACTACCATTGGAATAAAAAAGGATTTGACATTCATTTTGAAGGTGTCTATAAAGAACAGTGGTTACAATCAGTTTTTACAAATGAAGGCTTTCAATTACTTTTTGATGGATTTATACCAAATAATAAATTTCATCAAGATGCGATTATTGAATATAATAACTTTCAAAACATGGAAGAACTCTACAAATTTATCATTGATGCATTTGAGTATCATTATCATCGAATTGAAAATGATGATTTAGATTCACCAGAAGACTTCGATGCATTTTTTACTCATTAATTTTATACGTTTTTAAAGTATTTCAAAGATTATTATTTAGATATTCATGTTCATGGATGAATGTATAATGAAATGATTCTAATATATCCATAATCAAGTCTAATGAAACAAATAAAAGTAATGAGCACAGTTTTATATAAATAGATATAATTAAACTTCCAAATTGGGAGTTTTTTATTTATTCAAATAGTTTACTTATTCAAATAAGTAAATAAAACCCAAAAATGAATAAATAATCAAGAAAATTCATGTTTTCTTATATAAATAATTATTTTTCGTAGAATTACTATAAATAAAAAAAATATGATTAAAAAAATGAACTTTATTATGTAATTTATCTTGAGTTTAGTTGCATTTCACTTGACAGGCAGTTATAATAAAGATAGTGATAATAATGAAAAAAATTCAAAAATTCAACAATTATTTAAATACGAGTTATATGCATAAAAATGAATTGCACAATGTATTCGGTATTTCTATACAACCAGTTTTGGAGCAATTTATACCTAGTCTTAAATATAAGGATGGCGCACTTTTTATTGGGGCTGGTAAATTGCAGGATATAGACCTTGAATATTTTGGGCTTTTTTTTAAGCAACTTCATTTAACAGATATTGATGTAGACTCGATGGTTGATGGCGTAAAAAACTTCGATTTACACAATAACGATATTAAATTAACACGGATAGAATATACAGGTTATGAGAACTCACTTTTTTTTGATGCGTTCTCTGATGTTGTTTTTCAAGCACGAGATATTGATAAACTTGAAATCAAATTAAAAGAGTTATGCAAAAAAACATATGGATATCGGTTTTTAAAAGATCTACCACACACATTTAATCTTATTTACGTTAGTCCTATATATACACAACTCATTTTTCAACAAGTGCTCATAGAACTGTCAGTCCTAAGAGAGCAAAAAGTACCTGAACACATATTAAAAGCTGCAGAAGATATCATGCTTGATGAAATACCTAAAATTATTGCTCAATTCAATGATAATTTGATACTTGCTCTTCATAAAGATGGGTTAATGGTGATTTTGTCAGATATATTTGAAATTGATATATTATCAGAATTCGGTAAAGAAGTCCAAAAGTCATTACTAAATAACACGACAGATGAGATTTATCATACATATCAACAAACTTATGGTTATGGTTTAGGTGATTATGGTTTATATCACATGTCACAACATCTTGAAGAACTTACACATCATTGGTTTTTGTGGCCACACAGTAGTCAAAAACATTTTTTAATTAAAATGATAATCTATAAAAATAAGGAGGCATAAAATGAAATTTGTATCAACATTTCTGACACTACTTGTCTTGTATGTTTTATTATCTGTATCAGATTTTTCAAACACTCAAGTTGTGATTCAAGAGTTAATCGTTGGTGGCATCTTATCATTTGGAGTAACTTTACTCGTAATGAAGTTCATTCCAATTGTTTATGATGTTAAATTCCCAATTCGTTTACTTGCATTTATTTTTCTATATTTACCAGTATTCACATATGCGTTAATACTAGCAAATTTAGATGTTGCAAGAAGAGTATTGAGTCCAAAGATACCTTTAAATCCTGGTTTTGTCAAAGTACCAACAGCATTAAAAGGTGATATTGCAAAATTTGTCCTAGCAAATTCTATCACACTAACTCCAGGAACATTATCTGTAGATATAATAAATGGCGAGATTTATATCCACACTTTAAATGTTTTAGGAACAAAAGAAGAAGATAAAACAAAAATGACAGCACTTTTTGAAAAAGTATTAAAGGTGGTGTTTAACTAATGACATTTTTAGAAAATTATGGATTTATGATTGTTTTAATTTTATTAGGACTAGGCATCTTAATGACTTTGGTTAGACTTATATTCGGACCTAAATTATCAGATCGTATCGTATCTCTTGATACACTCAATGTCATGATCATAGGTAGTATAGGATTATTAGCAGCAATTTTAAAAAATGAATTGTATTTAGATATCGTTTTAGTTTATGCTATATTATCATTTTTGGAAACGATTGTCTTCTCAAGATATGTGGAGGTGCACCATGACAGTAATTAGTTATATTTTATTTATCATTGGTGGATTATTCTATTTTCTTGGTGGATTAGGTGTATTACGTATGCCTGATGCGTTTAATAGAATTCAAGCTGGAACTAAAGCAACGACTTTAGGAACATTTAGTGTATTGTTAGGACTCATCTTTGTATATCCTAATTTAACAGCTAAAATCATCATTATTATTGTGTTTATAGCAATTTCCAATCCAGTTGGTTCAAGTGTATTAGCAAAAGCAATTTACAAATCACAAGGTGCACCAAACAACATCACTATTGATGATTTAAAAGATGCAATTGAGGAGGAAAATAAACATGATTAATTTTTTGGAAGCGTTTATTTCAATCCTATTAGTACTCATTGCATTTTTATCAGTTCATACATCTAAATTGATGAAAAGTATTGTTTTATTATCTGCACTTAGTTTAATTGTAGTGGTAGCTTTTGTATTTCTATCTGCACCAGACGTTGCTATCACTGAAGCAGTTATTGGAAGTGGTTTAGTAACTTCATTATTTGTTTTTACAATTATATATTTAAAGAAAGCAGGTGCTAAATTATGAAATTTAAACAATTAGTCGCACTTGCATTTGTATTAACATTTGGTGTGTTACTCATTATCGGATTATCACAACTTGATGGATTTACACCTTATCAAGATGCAGATCTTTCAGATCGAATATCACAAGAATATGTTTCAGAAGAAAGTTTTGCACTCGATAATGCTTTAAATAGAGTTACAGCAATCGTTGTAGATTTTCGTTCATTTGATACATTAGGCGAAGTGACGGTCTTATTTATTTCATCATTAGGTGTTGCACTATTATTAGGTGCATCACAAAAGAATCATATGAAATTAGATTTTAAACCTAACTTCATGCTTAAGACAGGATCTAGATTTATCGTATCCATCATGCTTATCACAGGTTTAATGATTGTTGTTCATGGACATCTTACTCCAGGTGGTGGTTTTCCAGGTGGTGCAATGATCGCATCGAGTCTATTACTCTTGTATTTATCTGATGATGAATTTAGAGCACAAATGAAGCGTTTTAAGGTCTTAGAAAGTATCTCTGGTATTTTATATGTCACAGTAGGACTCGTTGGCTTATTTGTAGCACAAGTATTCTTAGCAAATTTCTTAGACCAAGGTGTACTTGGAGACTTAATATCTGGTGGAATCATTCCAATTGTTTATGTTCTTATTGGATTAAAAGTTGGATCTGAAATTACAGGTATTATCGATGAGTTTTTAACAGAGGAGGCCAAATAATGTTACAATATGCATCTATTATCATGATGATGTTGGGCTTATATGGTGTTCTTACACATCGCAATATCATCAGAATTATATTAAGTTTAAACGTGTTAGAAATAGGTTTAAATCTATTTATTATCACAGTAGGTTATAATGGCGGGATTGCTCCAATATTTAGTTTAACAGCTGATTTGGTTGTTGATCCACTACCACAAGCACTTGTGTTAACTTCAATTGTTATTGGTGTTGGTACAACTGCAATAGGTTTGGTGTTTGCACGACTTTTTTATCAAAAACATCATACTTTAAATTTAGATGAAGTAGGTGAACAAGCATGAATCCAATCTTACTAGTTGTTATCCCACTCATCGCTGCATTCTTAAGTATTCTTATTAAGAAATATGCTCATATCTTGTTGCTACTTACAAGTTTAGCAGTAACAATCATGTCATTATTTGTTACTCAAGGTATCACAAATATTGGTGGAGATACACCTATTTACTCAATTTATTTTGTAGTCAGTAGTTATACAGAATTATCACTACTTGTTGTTAATGGTCTTTTATTATTCATTTATGCAACTAATTATGTAAAATTCCAAAAATTCTCACCTGTATTACTTGTTATCTTAGCAGGACTTAATGGTTTACTTTTGACAGCTGATTTATTCAACTTATTTGTATTTATGGAAATTGTTGCAATTGCTGGTTATATCATCACTGCAACACAAAATGCACCCTCAAAGACATTTAGTTATTTAGTTCAAGGATCAATAGGTTCTACATTCTATTTACTCGGTTTAATTATTTTATATAACATGACTGGAACATTATCTATGCATGATGTTGCTAGTCAAATTCAAGCATCAAATGCTTCAGTAAGCATTCCAGTGCTTATGATGGTGATAGGTTTAGGTGTTGAAATAAAAATACTTCCTTTAAATAATTGGGTAAAAGGTATTTTAGAAACATCTAATACTCTTACAGGACCACTCATCGCATCTGCGTATTCAGCAACATTCTTATTTGTATTTACTAGAGTCATTCAATATATTTACATACCTTCATCAACACTTACAACTATTTTATTAGTCATCTTTGTTGTAAGTATTGTAGCAGGAGAAGCAATGGCATATGATTCTAAACGTGTAAAACATATATTACTTTTCTCATCAATTGCACAATCTGGAATTGTAGCATTACTCGCAATTTACGGTTTTGTTGGTGTTGCAGCAGTATTTATATCAGTTGTTGCTGTTACTAAATTTATTTTGTTTGCAATCACAAATCATATTGAAGAACAAACTCAAACTGATGATATTGAAAAACTTGAAGGTATATTTAAACAAAATATCTTACTTGGAGTCTTTTTCACAGTTGCAGTACTTTCAATGTTAGGACTACCTTTATTTGTTGGATTTATCGTTAAGATGAATGCAATTATGAGTTTATTTGAAACTGGTCAGTATGTTATTCCAGTAGCTATATTACTTACGACAATCATCGAAGCAATTTATTTAATCAAATTACTTGGAGTTCTATGGTATGGTCAAAATGATGTAAAGATTAAATTATGTCCTGCATTATACGTTATCTTGGGTATTCTTGTCATTTCATTAATTGTTTTTGGTTTAACATCTAATGTATCTGACTTAATTGACAAGATTAATTTAATTGATTGGATGGAGGTGTAACGATGGAAGTATCAATTCAAACATTAATTATAAGTTTAGTCGTACTTAGTATCGTTACCTATCTAATTTCAAGATTATCTTATAAATTAGGAAGTATCTTCACGACTGTCATTTCATTCTTAGCATTCGCAGTGATTGCATATGCTGGATATGTCGAACCTTCTATACTACAACAAAACGCGACTGTACTTGAAACTATATATCCAAATATTTCAGTTTTTCAAATCACTGATTTAGCTATATTTTTTACAGTCATCTTAACGTTTATTTATGCAATGGCTTCTTTCTTTAATCCTTATTTTATTGAAACCATTAAATATAAACATGCATATAATTTTGCTTGGGTGTTAAGTATAGCTGGTGTTATAGGTGTATTCTTCGCATCAAACCTTTTAGTATTTTTCTTCTTATTTGAACTCGTTGTTTGGTCAACTATGTTTTTAGTTCAAATGGGTAAAAAGAAAGATGCTGCCATTTCATATTTTGGATTTTCAATGGCTGGCAGTGTTGCACTCATTTTTGTTATTTTCTATATGCATCAAATGACAAACTCATTTGATATCAATCAAAACTTAAGTGCACTTAGTGGAGGATCAGCAGTACTTGTCTATATACTGTTGTTAATTGCTGGATTTTCTAAATTAGGTGCATTCCCACTTAATATTTGGTTACCTAAAGCACATGGTAGTGCACCGCATCCTTTCTCACCTGTTTTATCAGGTGGTTTAGTAAAACTTGGTGCATTTGTATCTATATTTGCTCTCATTAAAATTGCACCATTTTCTAGTAACGTGATGGTCATGGAAATTCCTTGGGCAAATTGGGTCATTGCTTTACTTGGAAGTTTATCCATCGTTTTCGGTACATTAATGGCTATTAGATCAGATGATGCTAAAGTATTGCTTGCTTATTCATCAATGAGTAATGGAGGTTATATTTTAGTTGGATTTAGTATGCTAGAATCACATGCAGTTGCTGGTGGCTTATATCATGTATTAGTTCATGCGATTGCATCAGCTGCAGCATTTTTAGCGATTGCAGCAGTAGCAAGACAAACGCATACAACTAAAATTAGTGAACTTGGTGGTATTATCCATAAAATGCCATTTACATATATGGTGTATTTAATCGCTATTATTTCTATGGCGGGTATTCCTCCAATGGGTGGATTTATCTCTAAATGGTTAATTTATCAAGCAGCGCTTAATAAAGGTATGATTTTAGTGACAGTTGCACTGACATTTGGATCTATTGGTAGTTTCTTATATGTATTTAGACCGCTCGCTGCATTATTCTTAGGTCAAGAACTACCACAATATAAACATTTAAAAGAAGTACCATTCATCATGGGTATACCTATGGCGATATTATCTGTATTAAATTTATTAACAGGAACATTTACAACATTCTTCTTAACAAGAGTTAATTTAGTTGTTGAAGAATTAGGATTTGATCCACTCCTTATTAATTCAAACACCATTCAAGGCTGGAATGAAAACTCAATGTTAAATCCACTCTTGATGGCTGGTGTATTTGCTTTTGGTGTGTTCATCGCATTCTTAATCTTCGTGATATTTCCTAAGAGTAAAAAAGTTGGACTTATGGATACATACACAGCAGGTAACTTTATTTATACAGAACAATTACTACATTATACTCAAGAGTTTTATGCTCCGATAGAAAGACTTTATGAAAAATATATCGATATCACCGAAAATATATATAAAGCATTATCACAAAAAGTAAAAGAACTTGGTAGAGCTATTAAATATATCTTCTTTAACAAATTATTAGAAGTGTTTACAATTATGGTCATTCTCTTAATGATTTGGTTATTACTAAGTGAGGTGGTATTATGACAGTCTTAATAAATATCTTAATTGGTTTTGGTATTGCCTTCTTTGGATTTGTTCTTCAAACAACAGTAGCAGGGATTAATAGAAAAGTCATTGCAAGATTGCAAAGAAGAGTTGGACCAAGATGGTATCAAGAGTTCTTAGATATATTTAAACTCTTATCAAAACGTTCAGTATCACATGGTTGGATCTTTGATTTTGGTGTCATTATGGCACTTGGTGGCATCATTGCAACTGCAATGTTTATTCCACTAACAGTAGGAGCTAATCCAATTATTGCATTTGCTGATTTTGATAATTTCTTCATTTTTGTTTACTTACTTGCAGTTGGGATGTTAGGTATGGCAATGAGTGCTTCAGGAAGTGGGAATCCACTTGCATCAATTGGTGTCATGAGAGCACTTGCAACTATGCTTGCATATGAAGTTCCTTTTATGGTTTTATTAGTTGTTGTTTTTAAACTCACAGGTTCTTCAAGCATTAGTGAGATTGCACTTTATCAACAAGCAGCAGGTCATAGTTGGTTTATGATTGCATTACCTTTAGGATTCATCTTTGTAGCTATTCCAGCACTTTTAGCAATGTTAGGTAAAAAACCTTTTGAAACCTTTATTGCACCTGCAGAAATTGCTTCAGGTCCAATGGTCGAATATGGTGGAAAACAATTAGGTATGTTATTCATCATGCATGAGATTACAGTGTTTATTGAAGTTACTTTATTTGTTAATTTATTTTTAGGTGGAGCTACGAATATTCTTATCTATCTTGTTAAATATTTAGCAGTATATACAGCAATGAATTTATTTAGTTATATGAATGGTCGTTATAAGATTGATCAAGTGATGACATACTTCTACAAGTGGCCACTCATTATCGCAATTATACAAGCGTTTATCGCAATCTATTTAGGATGGGTGATCTAATATGGAATCAACAAGATTTACACCAATTAAAAATTACACAAAAGATGAAATGGACAAGAAATGGACTGAAATAGGAGATTTCTTTAGAAGAAACTCTTTATGGATGCTTATGTATTGTACAGGTTGTTGTGCCATTGAATTACCACCTGCAATGACTTCAGCATATGATATGGAAAGATTTGGTATGGGCCCTATGGCGACTCCAAGACAAGCAGATGTTCTTTTAGTCACTGGATATTTATCTTTAAAAACATTAAGAAGACTTATTTATACTTATGAACAAATGAGTGAACCTAAATATGTTGTAGGTTTTGGAAGTTGTACGATTAATGGAGGCATATATCATGACTCACATGCTGTTATTAATCGATTAGACCAATATATACCAGTAGATACTTATGTTGCTGGATGTATGCCAAATACAGAAGCAGTTATGAATGGCTTTGTCGATTTGATGGAATTGATTAAAACTAAAAAAGCTGATGGTTGGAAACGTTACAAAGACAATTACGAATGGTATAAGAAAAACCAACTTGATAGCCTAGGGGAGGTAGAAGTCCATGACGAATTCCATGAATAATGTCAAAGAAGTCACTGAACTATTACAAAGTTTTCTCAAAGTTAAAAAAGTTGAAGAAATTCATCAATATCAAGTTGCTTTTGAATTAAGTAAAGATGATATCCATCAAGCATTAAGCATATTAAAAAATGCAGGTTGGATTCAACTATCATATTTAAGTGCAGTCGATTGGATCGATGAAGGTGAATTTGAACTGATCTATATTTTAATGAATTGGGATAAAGCAGTGCATGTGCAATTACGCACAAGACTCAGTAGGGAAGATGCAGTGATGCCTTCAATCATTCATATATTCCCAAATTGTGAGTATTATGAAAGAGAATGTCACGAATTCTTTGGTGTGAAGTTTCCTGGTAATCCAATGTATGATAAACAACTTATATTAGAACAATGGGATGATCTTCCACCACTTAGAAAAGATTTTGATCCTAAAGCTTATAGCGATAAAAAATTTAAGGGTAGAGAATACTCTGATAACCATATTAATTTAGAAGGTCAAGCATCAAAACAGGAAAAAAGAGATGAACGACATGAACGTGCAAGAAAACTTGGAAAGGAAGGACGATAATATGCAAGAAATGAAATTATTTTTAGGTCCTCAACATCCAGGTATGCATGGTAACGCATCTGTCCATTTATATGTGGAAGGTGATATTATCAAACGTTCATATTTACTTCCAGGCATGTTGCATCGTGGCTTTGAAAAAGGCATGGAAAGAAAAACTTGGTATAACAATATTTCTTTAATCCCTAGAGTTTGCGTTGTTGAACCAGATATTAATGAAGCAGCTTATGCAATGGGTGTTGAAAAATTAGCTGGTATTGAAGCACCAGAACGTGCACAATGGATTAGAATGATCATTCTAGAACTGGCTAGATTATCCATTCATTTAATGGCATATGGTGGATTAGGTTCACCTACAGGTCATTATACAATCATGTATTTAGCGCATGCAGACCGTAATAAAATACTTGATATATTTGAACAAATTACAGGACATCGTGTTTACCATCAATATATCGTACCTGGTGGTGTAAGAAAAGATTTACCAGTTGGTATTGAAAAAGATATTCAGGCATTTTTAGATGATTTGGAATCAAGATATTTAGAATATAGAGATATTGGTATAGAAAATCCTACCATTATCAAAAGAATTAAAGATCATATCCTATTACCAAAAGAAGTTGTTTGGGAATTAGGTGTAACAGGTATTGGTATGAGAAGTTCTGTGAACAAACCTAATGATCTTAGAAAAGTCATGCCATATTTAAAATATGATCAAGTCGAATTTGAAGTTCCTTTTGCAGATTATTCAGATGCGAGAAGTAGAGTTGATATGAAATTACAAGAAGTTGTTCAATCCATCTCTATTATTCGCCAATGTCTAGCTAAAATGCCAGAAGGACCTGTTAGAGTTCCACTTGGAAGAGGACAATCAATGAGATGGATTGTTCCAAAAGGACATGTATATTCACCAGTTGAATCAAGTCGTGGTGAATTTGGTTATTTTATCGTTTCAGATGGAAAATCAATTAGTCCATATCGTGTAGGGGTCCGTGGTGCTAGTTATCCACAAGGACTATTGGGTGTTAAAAAATATTTACCAGGAACACGTATTGATGATGCAGCTCTATGGGTTGACACTATGGGTGTGTGCTCTCCTGAAATTGATCGGTAGGTGAAGATAATGGCAAACAAATATAGAGAAAAAAGTATCTTCAATTCTTTTAGATTATTAAAATATTTATTTAGAAAACCTGTTACACATGAACTTAAAAACATTGTTACTAAGAAAAATGCTAATTATTTAGCTTCTCAAGGTATTATGAAAAAATCAGAAGTAGAGGATTCAAGTCCAAGACTTGCACCTCCAAATCTTCGTGGTTTTCACACCAATGATTGGGAAGAATGTATTGGTTGTGGCACTTGTGGTGAAATCTGTCCAACAGATGCAATCACAATGGTTGAAAGATTAGAGATTCCTGAAAGACCAGGTGAATTTCAAGTAAGACCAGCTATTGATTATGGACGTTGCTGTTTTTGTGCACTTTGTGTAGACACATGTACTACAGGCTCACTAAACATGAGTACAGAATATGTATATGCCAATGATGACCCTGATAAATTTTATTTTTTACCAGATGAATTATGGCGTGGTGAAGCAGTTAAACATGGTTGGCAAAAAGATGAAAACTCTGACTTATTAGATTTAGAACGCGTTCCTATGGAACATATCGAACCAGATGAGAGAAAAGATTCATTTGTTGAAATTGTTCGAGGTTACTCAAAAGAATATGCTAAACAAGAAGCTGCAAGATGTGTTGAATGTGGCGTTTGTGAATCTTCATGTCCAGTTCAAATGCATATTCCAGCATATATTAGATCTATTTGGGAAGATGATATTGATGGTGCATTAAGACAAGTATATGAAACAAACCCACTACCAGGTGTTTGTGGACGCGTATGTACGCATAATTGTGAAACATCTTGTGCGATTGCTGTCCGTGGTGAAGCGATTGCTATTCGTTGGTTAAAACGTTATATCATAGATTCAGCACCAGATGATATTTATCATCAATCTGTAATGGATCCAGTCAATGAAGTCATTGATGCGAAAGTTGCTATCGTTGGGTCTGGTCCTGCATCACTTGGAGCTGCATACTACTTAAGAACCATGGGTTATCAAGTCACTGTATTTGAACAAAAAGCATTAGCAGGTGGTGTCATGAGATATGGTATTCCTGCATATAGACTTCCAGATACTGCAATTGATAAAGATATTAATTTTATTAAATCTATTGGTGTAGATATCAAACTAAACACTAGAGTTGGTAAAGATGTTACATTTAATCAATTAGAAAAAGATTATGATGCAGTCTTCTTAGGTTCTGGATTCTTTACAGCAAGAAAATTAAACATTCCAGGTGCTGATCATAAAGATGTCATGGGTGCACTTGATTTTCTTCCATTAGTTAGAGATTTTGAACGTGGTGTATTAAAATTAGAAGATATCAATGTTAAACCTAGCGTTATTGTTATTGGTGCAGGTGATGTTGCATTTGATGTCGCTAGATCAACCATTCGTCTTCAAATGCTTAAATATGGTAAAGCAGATGTCAAATTAACATCTCTTGAAACATTAGATATCCTTCCTGCAAGTCAAGATGAATATCTTGAAGGGCTTGAAGAAGGTATTGAATTCTATTGTGGAAATGGTCCGCAAAAAGTTATTATTGAAGATGATAAGATTAAGGGACTTCTTGTTTGGAAATGTTTATGTGTATTTGATGATGAAGGAAGATTCAATCCTAAATTTGATGAATGTACAAAGACAATCATTGAAGCTGAACAAGTATTTATGGCAGTAGGACAAGCGCCTGATTACAGTTATATTTCTGAAGATGTTCAAAGTGGTATTGAAATTGTTCGTGGTAAGATTAAAGCTGCTCAAGATGGACAAGTAGAAGCTTATCCTTGGTTATTTATTGGTGGCGATATTAATCGTGGACCAGATTTAATTAGTGGTGTTGCTGATGGACATAGAGCTGCACAAGCCATTGATGATTACTTATATCAAAATGCGAAACAAAAACAATCATTTGATAAATTAGAAGAAATTAGAAATGTTGTAAAATCTAACACACCAGTTTTAACACCTAAACAAAGAGGTCTTCCTCCAAGAAAAAAAGGTAAACAAGCATAATAAAAAGCATCCCCACGGGATGCTTTTCTTTAAGACTGGGTTATACCAACGATAAACATGATGATACTTAATAGAATACTTAGTAAAACAATATAGGTATAAAGTTTATGATTTCTAAATCCATATTTTTTTCCTATCATGATGTATGGAATCAATGATAACATCGAAAATATAAAATAGAATATAGCATAAATGATGAGTACTAAAGAACCCCAACTGTCATGATACACAACCATTTGAATGATTACATTGACACTTAAGACAACCATTAAAACAAATACGACTAATTGAATCACACTAAATATTTTAGCTATTTTTGCCATACGTTCTCCACAATATATTGTTATATTTTTACTTAGTATTATATATGCTAATCATCCTTTTAACAATATAAATGATTCGTAAATTAATACATATGTTAAAATGAATAGTATACGAGGGCATATGATGATATATATTAAAAAATTAAACCTAGAAGATATTGAAAAAGAATATCAATTCTTACAAGAATTTCCATCTGAAAATGGATTTAATAATAAGCAACAGCATCTTTCATTTGAGTATTTTTTGAATCAAGAGTTTCCGATGCTTATCAATCATGCACGTGGTATTAATTTACCAACTGGATTTGTTCCATATACAATCTATTTTTTATGGAAAGATGATCTTATCGTAGGTTTATTTAAATTTAGACATTACTTAAATGATCATTTAAAAGAAGGATCTGGACATATTGGATTTGGTATCCATCCAAAATATCGCAATCAAGGTTATGCAACAAAAGGATTAAATCTACTCCTACATGAGATAAAGCCAATACTGCTAGAAGATGAAATCTATATGTGTTGTTATAAAGATAATGATGCATCAAAGAAAGTACAAATCAATAATGGTGCATATTTTCATCATGAAGATGAAGATGATGTTTTCTATAGAATAAAAAAAGAAGATATAAAATAAACAAGATGAAAGTCTTGTTTTTTTAATGACTTTTTAGAGGTATAATTAAATTAAGATCATAGGAGGATAAATTTATGGATTTTCAAATTGAAAAATTAGAAACGCTACAGTTTATAGGTTTTGAAAAGGAAATTTCTTTTGACCAGCCTTATAAAGATATTCCTTTGTTTTGGGATCAGTTTATTGATCAGCATTTAAAAACATTAAGAGAACAAGGTGTTGCTAAATCTGATATTGATCAAGCCATTATTGATCATATGATTGGAGAATTTGCAGTGATTAGATATGATCATAATGAACTTGGTACATTTTCATATATGATTGCAGGCTTATTTAAAGGTGGCATTGTTCCTAAAGGTTTAAAACTCATAACACTTAATGAAAGTAAATGGGCAAAGTTTAAAGCTATTGGTAAGCTCCCTGATGCGCTGCAAACACTTAATACAAATGTATTTCAAACATGGCTACCTAATCAACAAACATATGAAATGTCAATGCCGGTTAATTTAGAATGGTACATGTTAGGTGACGGGCAAAGTGAAGAGTATGAAAGTGGTATTTGGATACCTATTAAAGAAAAGTAGAGGAAAAAGATGAAATTTTGTCCTGAATGCGGAGAAAAGTTGGAATTAGAACAAACAATTGAAGATAAAACATATAAAAGATGCAGTTGTGGTTATATTGACTTTGATAATTGGGTTAATGTATCTGCAGTTATTTATGCAACTAATGATGACAATCAAGTATTAATGATTCGTATGAGAAAAAATCATACCTATACATTTCCAGGTGGCTTTAGAGATTTGGGAGAAACTTTAGAAGAAGCAGCTAAAAGAGAGTGTTTCGAAGAAACAGGATTCGTTGTTGATCATCTCCGTTTGTTTCATACAGATACACTTGATTCTTCAAGATTAGTTTGGGTTGTATTTAAAGCAGATATCATCAGTGGACAAAAAACATTAAATAGCGAAGTTGATGACATTATGTTTGTAGATATTAAAGACTTAGAAAATATAGAACCAATGAGAGGACCGCTCTCATCTGGTTTACTTAAAAAAATAGTTGATACACATAAAAAAAATGACCGTTAATTCGGTCATTTTTGTGTTACACGTTTTAAAAAATCAATGGTTCTATCCTTTTTAGGTTCATTAAATATTTGTTCAGGTGAGCCTTCCTCAACAATTTTACCATCAGCCATAAATATAACACGATCAGATACTTCCTTTGCAAATGCCATCTCATGAGTGACAATCGCCATCGTCATACCCGCATTAGCTAAATCTTTCATGACGGTAAGAACTTCACCAACCATTTCAGGATCTAGTGCAGAAGTTGGCTCGTCAAAGAGCATGACATCAGGATTCATCGCAAGTGCTCTAGCAATTGCAATTCTTTGTTTTTGACCACCTGATAATTGAGCTGGGAAACTATCAATTTTATCACTAAGACCTACTTTTTTAAGCAATTCTTTAGCAATCTGAATAGACGCTTCTTTATCCATCTTCAAAACTGTGGTTAAAGAAATGGTGATGTTATCTAAGACATTTAAATGGGGAAATAGATTAAATGATTGGAATACCATGCCTATTTTTTGTCTTAATACATTAATTGTTTTATCTTTTATAGATAATGGTATACCTTCAAATATGACTTCACCAGAAGTAGGTACTTCCATAAAATTAATGCATCTGAGTAAAGTAGATTTACCACTACCACTAGGACCAATGATTGATACGACTTCACCTTTTTTAATGGTTAAACTCACATCATTTACAGCGTGAAGATCTTCATTAAATGTCTTCGTTAAATGATTAATTTCAATAATATTATTTACCGTAGGCATAACGTAATCTCCTTTCAAGTAAGTTCATAAGTTTAGAAAGTGGTATCGTTAAAATCATATATAAAACACCTGCCACCATATAAACTTCAGTCACTCTAAATGTGTTTGATTTAATAATGTTTACTTGGAACATAAGTTCAGCAACACCTAAATACATGAAAATAGAAGTTTCTTTAATAATGGTAACAAATTCATTTCCTAGAGCTGGAATAATATTGTTGATTGCTTGGGGTAAAATAATTTTTATCATGGTTTGTGTCTGTGACATACCTAAAGATCTTGCTGCTTCAGTTTGTCCTTTATCAACAGCTAAAATACCAGCTCTAATGATTTCACTCATATATGCAGAAGAATTAATGACAAGTGCGACCAATCCAGGAATAAATGATCCCATATCAATACCTAAGAATAAAATCAAAGGAAGTTTCATTAATTGATAAATAATAAGCACTTGTACTAGCATTGGTGTCCCACGTATAACTTCAACGTAGGTTGTTGCAATACCTTTTAATATTTTATTTTTTGACATACGCATAAATGCAGGTAATATAGCAAGTATTGCACCTAACATGACTGCTAAAAAAGCCAAAATCAAGGTCATAAAGAGACCTTGAAATAGCATAGCAATATTATTAGGATTTAGTAAAAAATCAAAATCTAATAATCCAATCATGATTCATATAATGATGAGTAGTATTCAACCCAAGCATCAATTTGACCAGCAGCTTTTAAAGTAGCAATTGTACTATTGATGATGGTAAGTAGTTCAGTATTACCTTTTTGTACTGCAACTGCATTTCCACTATAAGCAGAATATACATCAAATGCTATCATCAAATCTGAGTATTCAGCAGCGATATAAGTTTCAGCAACTGTTTTTTCAGATAATAATACATTGATTTGTCCATTGTCAAGATTTTCAAATAAAGTATTTAAATCTTGTAAATATACTGCATAAGCATCAGGTGCTTGATCTTGTAAAATGTAAGATTGTAAACTACCAGTTTGCGCACCAATTTTGACAGCAGCTAAATTAATATCAGCTAAAGTTTTATAAGTATCTGCATCAGCAGTTTTAATAACAGCTACTTGGTCGTTGTCACTATCTAAATAAACATCTGAAAAATCAACAACTTCATAACGTTCTGGTGTAGGTGTAATTGCAGCAATTGAAAAATCTGCTTTTCCATCTTGAATGTCTGTAATTAAGAAGTCAAATCCTTTATGAACAACTCTTAAGTTTTTTCCAGCAGATAATGCGATTGCTTTAGCGATTTCAATATCAACACCAACAACAGTCATTTTTCCATCAACTTCTTCAATGTTTTCAAATGGTGGATAGTCAGCAGATGTTTCCATTGTTAAATATTCTGTAAAACTATCATCTAATACAAATTCAAATACGTTTGTTGAAGTTGTAGAACATGCAGCAAGTGATAATGTAGCTGCTAATAAAAGTAAACCTAAAAATAATTTTTTCATTTTCTCTCTCTCCTTTAATAAATAAAAAAAGTCTTTGCGCAAAGACTTTGATTATCAAGGAAGGATAGTCCTTGATCAAGAAAATAAAAAAAATATCTTCTATACTCAAGGACTATGAACCTTACAGCAACGAAGATTATTATCTAAGTATACTCAAGGACTAGCGTCATTAAGCATACTTTTATCATTTTAAAAGTTATACTCAAGGACTATTCATAGCCTATCTTGGATATCAAAGCTGTTTTGCTTTGCGTAGTAAAATGTTAACATGTAAGAAAAAATAAAGCAATATAAAAAATGAAAAAAATTATGAAAACGTATTTATCAAGCACATATATCATAGATATGATATAAAAAAATCTTAAAAAGTATGGAAAAAATCAGTAACATGATAAAATATGACTATATATCAACCAATTGGAGGACTATACATGAATCAAACATACATTATTGCAACAGATTCTTGTAGTGATTTAACAAATGAACAAGTAAGTGCAATGGATATTAAAATTGTACCATTAAGCGTAGAAATCAAAGGAGAAGTGTTTAAACATTATCCAGATGAAAGATATTTAAAGATTAAAACATTTTATGAAGATATGCGAAATAAAGAAGTCGCGATTACATCTTTGATTAATGTAGGTCAATTTATCGAGTTCTTTGAACCATTTTTGAAAGATGGAAAAGATATTTTATATGTTGGTTTCTCATCAGCCTTATCAGGTACTGTACAATCCGCACATTTAGCAGTTGAATCACTAAAAGAAGAATATCCAGAAAGAAAAATAGTTATCGTTGATTCATTATCAGCTTCTATGGGTCAAGGTCTATTAGTTTATTATACTTATCTTGAAGCACAAAAAGGTAAAACTATAGAAGAGGTAGAGGCTTATCTTGAAGCAAATAAACTTCATCTTATTCATTTATTTACAGTTGATGATTTAGGAACGCTTAAACGTGGTGGTCGATTATCAGGTGCACAAGCCTTACTTGGCTCACTCTTAAAAGTCAAACCTGTACTTCATGTTTCAGATGAAGGTAAATTGGTACCTATTAAAAAAGCAAGAGGTAGAAGAACATCACTAGAAACACTTGTTGAACTTATGAAAGAACGTATTGAAAATGCAAGTGAACAAACAATCTTTATTTCTCATGGAGATGATTTGGAAGATGCAAAATTTACTGCCGAACTTATTCAAAAAGAGATTGGTGTGAAAGAAATTATTTTTGGATTTATTGGTCCAATCATCGGTGCTCACTCTGGTCCTGGAACAATTGCAGTATTTTTTATGGGTAATCAACGTTAAAAAAATGAAAAAGTAAGCCATTTTGTGAATGTAAATGTTTTCACAAAATGGCTTTTTCTATGAAAACAAAATGAAAATGGTATAATAGTAATGGAAAAAAAGAATAGGAGTTTTATAAAATATGAAAAGAAAGACAAAAATCGTTTGTACAGTAGGTCCATCTATTGATAATGACGTGATGATTGGTAAAATGATCGACGCTGGTATGAATGTTGCAAGACTTAATTTTTCTCATGCAACTCATGAAGAACATGCTGCTAGAGTAGATATGATTAGAAAAGTCGCTAAAGAAAGAAATCAATTCATTGGTGTACTTGCTGATACTAAAGGACCTGAAATTCGTTGTGGACAATTTGAAAATGGATTCGCTACATTTAAAAAAGGTGATATCGTTGAAGTTCATAGAGAAGCTATCTTAGGAAATCACGATCGATTCCATATTGATTGTAACGAATTATATGATGATATTTCTGTTGGAGATTACCTTTTAATCGATGATGGAAAAATGAGATTAAATGTATTAGAAGTTGCTGATGGAGTCTTAAAATGTGAAATTAATAATCCTGGCGTTATTAAAACACGCAAAGGTGTTAACGTTCCTAATGTTAAGTTATCAATGCCATTCATTTCACAAAAAGATTATGATGATATCGTATTTGTTGCAGAAAAAAATGTTGACATGATTGCTTTATCATTTGTTAGAAGAAAAGATGACGTATTAGCTGTACGTGAAATTTTACAAAAAGTTGGCAAGCCATATATTGAATTAATTGCTAAGATTGAAAATCAAGAAGGTGTTGATAATCTTGAATCAATTTTAGAAGTATCTGATGGTGTTATGGTTGCTCGTGGAGATTTAGGCGTTGAAGTATCAACTCAATTAGTACCACTTTATCAAAAGAAGATTATTAAATTAGCTAACGAAAAAGGTAAACCAGTCATTACTGCAACTCATATGTTAGAGTCAATGATGCAATCTCCAAGACCTACTCGTGCTGAAGCATCAGACGTTGCTAATGCGATTCTTGATGGTACAGATGCAATTATGTTATCTGGTGAATCTGCTGCTGGTGATTATCCAATTGAAGCAGTTCAAACAATGGATACAATCGCAAAAGCTATTGAAAACAATATTCCTTATGAAACTATTTTAGAACGTTCAATTAAAACTCAACAAGGAACAATTAATGATGCAATCGGTATTGCAGTAAGTCAAACTGCTTTAGCTTTAGAAAATGTTGTAGCGGTTGTTGCATTCACTGAAACAGGTGGTACAGCAAGACGTATTAGTAAGTTTAGACCTTCAGTACCTGTCTTAGCAATTACTGACCATTTAGAAACTTGCCATTACTTATCATACTATTGGGGTGTATTCCCAGCATTTAGAGAAGATGTTACTGATTTTTATAAATATGATGAAGCTGCTATTGAAGTTGCTAAAGCAAATGGATTTACAGCAGGTCAACAAATTATTATTACATCTGGTTGGGCTCAACAACACGGTACAACTAACTCACTTAGAATTATTACAATTCCTGAATAAAAAGTCTTTTTTAAGACTTTTTTTATTAATTAAAAATATGATAAAATAGATATATTAAACGTAGAAAGAAGGGTTTATATGCCAAATCAAGTATTAGTATCAAAATTAGCAGAATTAGCTGTCAAAGTTGGTGCAAATGTTAATAAAGGACAAATCGTTGTTGTTCGTGTATCAACTGATACAGTAGAGATTGCTAGAGAAGTTTCAAAACAAGCTTATTTAGCTGGAGCAAAAAGAGTATTTATTGAATGGGGAGATGAGTTTGTTTCAAGAGATTACTTAATGTTTGCTGATGATGAAACATTAGTTGAAGTACCACAATTTATCATTGATAAATATCATTATTATGTTGATAATAACGCATGCTTTATCTCAATTTCATCACCAATTCCTGGTCTTCATAAAGATGTAGATCCAGCTAAATCTCAAAAATCAATGATTGCAACATCTCAAGCAATTCATTTTTGGAGAGAACACATGATGGGTAATCGTTCACAATGGACAATTATTGCTGCACCTAATGCCATTTGGGCAAAACAAGTTTTTCCAAATTTAGGTGAAGAAGAAGCTGTTGAGAAGCTTTGGGAAGCCATTTTTGATGCAAGTCGTGTTAAAGTCGATAGCGATCCGATCTTAGAGTGGGCTAAACATAATGAAGTATTATTAGCACACAATAAAGTATTAAATGATTATAACTTTAAACATTTACATTTTAAAAACAGTATTGGTACAGACTTAATTGTTGAACTTGTTGAAGATCATATTTGGGCTGGTGGTGGTGAACATGCTGCTAACGGAACTTACTTCAATCCAAATATTCCAACTGAAGAAACATTTACAATGCCATATAAATTTGGAACACGTGGTAAAGTTGTAGCAACTAAACCACTTAACTATCAAGGTAAACTTATCGAAAACTTCTGGTTAGAGTTTAAAGATGGTAAAGTTGTTGATTTTGGTGCTCAAAAAGAAGAAGCAACACTTAAGAGCTTATTAGATACAGATGAAGGAAGTAGATATATTGGTGAAATTGCACTCATTAGTCATGATTCACCAATCTCAAATACCAATATCTTATTCTTAAATACATTATTTGATGAAAATGCATCTTGTCATATGGCGCTTGGTCGTGCGTATCCGATGAATATCAAAGGTGGCATTGGTGCACCAATTGCTGAACTTGAGAAAAAAGGATACAACAATTCAATGAATCATGTTGACTTCATGTTTGGTAATGAAGATATGGAAATTATTGGTCTTACACATGATGGTGTTGAAGTGAAAGTCTTTGAAAAAGGTAATTTTGTTATTTAATCGAAAAAAATCGGATGTTTCTTGATGAAACATCTTTTTTTATGGACTAAATCGTTTCATTATATTATAATGAATACAATATGAAGAGGTGATTACCATGCAGAAAATCGAAGTAGATTTGTTCACGAAATTTAAATTTATTTCACAAATGAAAGCAAATCCATCAAAAAATATGCTTGCTTTTTTAAGTGCAAAAGCAGATGAGGAAAAAAACAAATATGTGTATGATCTCTACAAAATAGAAAACTACAAGATGGCAAAACTCATTCAACTTAAAGATAATTCCTCATTTATATGGGAAGATGATTCTACAATTTTGTTTCCGTATGCTAAAAATACAGTGGAAGAAAAACAAAGAAAAGAATTTTATACGATTTATTACAGATATAATTTGGATACTAAAGTTGTTTCCAAAGCTTTTGAATTTCAGTTTCCTACAAACTTGATCAAACGCATTAAAAACACTTTAATTCTTTCATCAAATTTATCAAAACAAGATGAAGTGTTAATTGATTGCGATGAAAAAACTAGAAAACAATATTTAAAAGACAGAAAAATAAATTTATTATATGAAGATATTGATCAAGTACCATTTTATTTTAATGGTCAAGGATTTGTTCAAGGTAAACAATCATCAATTTATTTGTATGATATAGAATCAAAAGAGGTTAAAAAAATAACTGATGAAACACTTAAAGTGGGTCAAGTTCTTATTTCTAAAAACCAAAGATATATTTATTATACTGCAACACCAAAATCACAACTTCAAGTATTATATACAAACGTTTATCGTTATGATTTGATTGAAGAAAAAACTGAAGTCATCTATGATAAAAAAGTTTATGATATTGCATTTATCGAGTTTATAGGTGATCAATTGATTTGTGCTGCTACTGATCAAAAATTATTTGGTCTTAACCAAAATAATGATTTTTATGTAATAAAGAATCAAGATTTAGAGTTATTTGCTAAATTTGGACAAGCAATAGGTAATACGATAGGATCTGATGTTAGACTTGGTGGACAATCACAAACCATAAGCGAAAGTCATCGACTTATATTTATTGCAACTATTGATGATCATGCTGAAATCATGTCTTTAAGTAGCGATGGTAACATCGAAACTATTTTTAAAGCAAACGGCTCAGTTGAAGGGTTAACCATGGTAGAAGAAAAGATCTATTTTGTAGGTCAATTAAAACAAAGACTTCAAGAAATTTATGCTTTCAATCATGGAAGAGATCAACAATTGACACGTTTAAACTATCGTACACTTAAAGACTATTATGTTGCTAAACCTAAAAAGATTGTTTTAAAAAAACCTACTCACGAAGTTACAGGTTTTGTCTTATTACCAATTGATTTTGATAAAGAAAAATCATATAAAGCAATTTTAGATATTCATGGTGGACCAAAAACTGTTTATGGTTCAACTTACTATCATGAAATGCAATATTGGGCAAGTTTAGGATATATTGTCATGTATTGTAATCCAAGAGGATCTGATGGTAAAGGTGATGAATTTGCTGATATTAGAGGTAAATATGGAACTATAGATTATGAAGATATCATGAATTTTGTTGATGCAGTGATAAAACAAGTTCCTCAAATTGATGAAAAACAACTCTATGTAACTGGTGGTTCATATGGTGGATTTATGACCAATTGGATTGTTGGACATACAAATCGTTTCAAGGCTGCAGTCACACAAAGAAGTATTTCTAATTGGGTTTCATTTTTTGGTACATCAGATATTGGATTTTATTTTGCTAAAGACCAAACAGCAGCAAATCCATTGGATGATGTTTCGCTCATGTGGGAACAATCACCTTTAAAGTATGCTGATCAAGTTCAAACCCCAACACTTTTTATCCATTCTGATGAAGATTATCGTTGTCCAATTGAGCAAGCTATGCAGTTTTATTCAGTTTTAAAATACAAAGGTGTCGATACAAAACTTGTCTGGTTCAAAGGTGAAACGCATGAACTCTCAAGAAGTGGAAAACCTCATGCACGTACTAAACGTCTTAATGACATTACAAATTGGTTTGAAAACCATTAACAAAATTATACTAATATGGTAAAATAATATTATAAAAGTACTATAAAGGGGGTACAACTTATGTGGTGGGATAGTCTAACAGATTATCAACAAATATTGTTTTATATTGCTGTCACGGCAACTGTTGTGATGGTTATTTTCATCATTTTAATGTTTATGGGTTTTGATCACACTCAATTTGATGGTTTTGATGGTGGAGTCGATGGTATGGATGATCTAGATTTTGATGTTCATGCAGACGGGATCGATCATTTTAATGATGAACCACTTTCATCTGTTGGTGGATTAAAGATTTTTACGATTAGAGGCACACTTGCATTTTTGAGTGTTGGTTCTTGGGTAACGATGTTATTTATTGATTATATGCACCCAATATTTGCAACTTTAATAGGTGCGTTTGCAGGTTTTATAGCTGCAGTGCTTTTAGCCTATGCTTTAAAACAAGCCATGAAACTAGAATCTTCAGGGAATATTGATTATCATAATGCGATTGGTAAAACAGCAACTGTTTACATGCGTATACCAAAAAACAATTCAGGCAAAGGTAAAATTAATTTAGTGATTGATGATCGTTATGTAGAAGTAGATGCAGTAACTCATGATCAAGAAGATATTTTACCAAATCAAAGTGTTACAATTTTAGATGTTACAGATGGGACTAGTCTCATCGTCAAAAAAATATAGAGGAGAAAACATATGAATTTTATAATTTTAGCAGTTGATCCAGGTACAGTCATTGGACTTATTGTCACATTTATTGTCATTGCATTTATGATTTTAATGCTTATTGTATCTAGGGTTAAAAAATGTCCAGCAGATAAAATTTTAGTTATCTATGGTAGTGTTAATCAAAAAGATGGAGTCAAACGCTCTGCGAATTGTATCCATGGTGGGGTTAAATTCATTTGGCCATTCATTCAAGCTTATCAATATTTAGATCTAACGCCTATGTCAATTCAAGTAGACTTAGTAAATGCGTTGTCTAGACAAAATATTCGTATTGATGTACCATCAAGATTTACAGTTGCAATATCAACTGAACAAGGCGTTATGCAAAATGCTGCAGAACGTTTAGGTAGTTTAAGACTTGCAGAAATCCAAGAATTAGCAAAAGATATTATTTTTGGTCAATTAAGATTAGTTGTTGCAACAATGGATATTGAAGAAATTAATACAGATAGAGACAAATTCTTAGAAGCAGTAAGCGGAAACGTTGAAAGTGAATTAAAGAAAATTGGTCTAAGATTGATTAATGTTAACGTTACTGATATTAACGATGAATCTGGTTATATTGATGCTCTTGGTAAAGAAGCTGCTGCAAAAGCAATCAATGATGCAAAACGTAGTGTTGCTGAAAAGAATAGAGATGGTTCTATTGGTGAAGCAAATGCTTTAAGAGATCAAAGAGTTTCAGTTGCATCAGCAAATGCAATTGCTGTTGAAGGGGAAAACCAATCCTTAGCTGATATTTCACAAACAAATGCATCACGTAGAGAAGTTGAAGCTGAATCACTAAGACGTGCAACAGTTGCTGAAAAAACTGCAGAAGCGAAAGCCAAAGAAGAAGCTTATGTTGCTGAACAAAATGCCGAAATCGCTCGTGCTAAAAGAGAACAAGCAACACTTGAAGCAGATGTTATCGTCAAGACTGAAATTGAAAAACAAAAACGAGTTATTGAAGCTGAAGCAGTTGCTGAAGTATTAAGAAGAGAAGCTAAAGGTCAAGCCGATGCAATCTATGCAAAACTAGATGCTGAAGCACGTGGTAGTTTAGAAATTTTATCTAAACAAGCAGAAGGTTTTAAACAATTAGTAAGTGCAGCAGGTAATGATGCTGATAAAGCTGTTAAGATGCTTATTGCAGATAAACTTGAAAAACTTGTTGAAATTCAAGTTCAAGCGATTAAGAATCTTAAGTTTGATAAGATCACTGTTTGGGACTCTGGCTCAAGTGATGGTTCATCATCTACAGCTAATTTCGCTCAAAACTTAATGAAATCAATTCCTCCTATGAATGAATTATTCAATATGGCAGGTATGGATTTACCTAAATTCTTAGGTGCAGTTAAGGATGAACCTCAAGAAGTTAAAGTTGTCGTTGAAGAAAAAAAAGAAGTTAAAGCAGAACCAAAACCTGAAGTTAAGGAAGAAAAACCAGTTAAAAAATGACTAAAACACCCATCATTTGGGTGTTTTTTTTAAAATCATGTGATATAAGTGTAAATTCTTGATATTTCATTTTTTCAATATTATAATAAAGATAAATAGAGATGAAAAGGGGTATTAGATATGTGGTTTTTTAAGAAAAGAAAAGCGCGTTTAGAAGCAGCTCAAAAATTGAAGGAAGCTGAACAAGCTAAAAAAGCTGAAGCGATGGATGTTGAAAAGGTTCAAGAAGAAAAAGCTGTTGAACCAGTTGAAGAAAAAAAAGAGGTTATCGAAGTTCAAAACGAACCTGAAGAACCTAAAGAGGTAGCAGTAGAAAAACCTGTTAAAAAAGAAGTTAAACCTAAAGCAATTGAAAAAGAACCACTTGAAGAAGAATCTAAAGAAAAAGTTGCTAAGTATCATATTTCTCAAAACAAGAAAGAGGATACACCACATTATAAAGAATGGCGAGTACGTAAAGAAGGATCAACCAAAACCATTAAATTTTTTAAAACCCAAGCAGAAGCGATTGAATACGCTAAAAGTTTAGCAGACAATCAAGATTCATCTATTGTTATTCATAAAGTTGATGGGACTGTAAGAAAACAAGATTATTCAAAAAAATAG
>JBFWMH010000013.1:0-41780 GCA_050251655.1 Acholeplasmataceae bacterium | reverse complement strand
AATAAGACCCAAAAGCCTTTTGCTAATTTGAATAATCGAATTGCTCTCATATATAATCTCCTCCTGCCCCATGATAGTATAATTGAATATTGACTTTTAGTCAATAAATAAAGACCATACGAAACCACTTTCGTACAGTCTTTTTTTAAGAATGTTTTAATTGCTTAATCATTGGCAAATATTTACTTATAATTTCGGCAGATTCTTTGTAATAGTGATATTTCTTAAACAGTTCAAAAGCATCCATCATAAAATAATATAAAATATCAATTTCATCTGTCATGTGTTTAAAACCTAAGACTTCATTTCGTAAATATTGTAATTGATCCTCTTTGTGTGAAAGATATTTAAATCTTAAATGTCTAACGACAAGTTCAGCTGTTCTATCCGATATCTTGAATAATATCACTTCTTTGAGTTTAGCGATGAGCTGTTTTTTATCACTTAGTTTTTCTAATGATCTTAGATGATAAATAAGACATATCGGATCATCTAGATGATGGTTAGTATATTCAATGATTTGCTGATACATACCTTGACGATACATGCCTCTAACACTTGTTTTTAATATTTCTGGTTGTTGCATATCAATCGCTTTATAGTTTATTTTATTGATTTCTTGGAATAGTATTTTTCTTTCTAATTCAATTTTAGGAATTTCATCGAAATATTGTTCTTTAACCAAAAGTTCGATGTATTCTTGGTAGATTTTTTCAAATAATAATGCTTGTTTTAATTTAAGTGATATTTTCAATAACCATTTTTTCTGTATCATGTTTAAGATGATATCTTCTTCTTCCATATGCATTAAAACAAGTAGTTCTTTTGCATCACTAAATCTTAGATCATGATATAAATTTCTAGCAGTTACTGCAAGCATAACATTTAGTGATTTTAACGGTAAATTAGGAATGAATAAAGCAAGATCTTTAAATAAATTTGATGCTTCTTCATAACGATTTGAAAGTGATAAATAGATATATTTTCTCATGAATTCCTGATAATCTTCATAAGGATGATCATAAGCATCATACATATATAGTTTATCTTTGAATAATGACAAAATCATTAGATCTAAATCTGTATCATATTGATCTTCACTGAATTCATCTGAAGTCATTTGGTATTTTTGTTTCAGCATATCAATATATTTATCTGTGGGTTTAATTAAGTTGTTTTCAACTTTTGATAAGTATGAAACACTGCAAATATCTTGTGAGCCTTCTTCCAATGTAAGATTTAACTGTTTACGTTTAAACTTTAATTTTGATCCAATTGGACTTTTTTCTAAATTATCTCCTCGCTTTCTCATTTGGAACTTAATTTCGGCAATACTTGTTTTCATTTATTTCCTCCCATTGCTGTTATCACAATCATTTTGCATAAAAATTGAAAACAAATCCATAAAGAAATTTGAAAAAAAACACCTTCTTCAAGGTGTTATTTTGTTTTATATTCGTTTTTTTCGCTAAATTTGCAGATATCAAATAAAGGGCAATCTCCACATTTAGGATTTTTGGCTAAACAGTGATATCTTCCAAAAAATATTAATTGATGATGAACCTTAGTCCAATAAGCTTTAGGAATTTTTCTATTGAGTTTTTTCTCAATTTCTAAAACATCATCATCTATTTTAGCAAGCCCTAATCTTTTAGAAACTCTAGCAACATGCGTATCAACTGCTAATGCAGGAATATTAAATGCATTACTTAAAACAACATTTGCTGTTTTTCTACCAACACCTGGTAATGCTTCTAATGATTTTCTATCGCCTGGAACCTTACCATCATGTTTTTCAACAAGTGCTTTTGCTAAATTCACAATGTTTGTAGATTTATTTTTATATAATCCAATGGATTTAATATATGTTTCAACATCTTTTGGATGTGCTTGACTTAAATGATATGCATCTGGATAGGTATTAAACAATGAAGGTGTAACTTTATTAACGCTGATGTCTGTGGTTTGTGCACTTAAGACAACCGCAACTAATAATTCAAAGTTGTTTTTATGTGTTAGTTCTACATGTGCATCCGGATACATCATATTAAGTACTTCTAAAATATGTTCTACTTTGCTCATTTTATTTTCTTAAAGACATTATCAAGTGCAGCATCAACGTCTTCATCAATTTCCTTATGAGGTATTATTTGTTGTGTTAAGATACGTTCTACATATTTGATAGATAATTGACCTGCTGCACTTTCAATTGCAGCTTTAATTTGTTCATCAGTATATGTTTTTTGATCATACCAAACGCGAATGTTTTCGAGTTCATATGATTTTAACACACGCCCTAATCCTTGTTCAAACTTCTTAATTGTCTCAGAAATTTGATTTTCATATGCTTCTTGTTCTTTTACTCTTTCATCTTGTTCAAATAAAAGTTCAAGTTTTTCAAACACATTACGCATATGGAAAATTTCTCTTTCTTTTCCATCTTTTGATTCTAAAGTGATTGAAATAAATGCTTTATCCATTAATGATTCAACAATACTCGCAATTTCATTTTGATTGTAGTCAACTCTTCTAGAAATAGCTAAAATAGAAAAAGTACGTCTTTTTTTATAAATATCTAACAACGCAAGTAATACTGTTAATTCAGGCATTGTTAAATCAAGACGTTTATATTCTTTAAATAAGATTTTTTCTATGGCAAATCCATAGTCATCATATAATCTTTTTAGAATCATAATTCCCTTTCTTTAATGCTGCTTTTGCAGCATTTTGTTCAGCTTCTTTCTTTGTTTTACCATGTCCAGTTCCAAGTGTAATATGATTATCCAATTTGACAATCGCTTGAAATTTTCTATTATGTGAAGGTCCAACCTCATTGACTATGTGGTAACTAATGTTTCTTCTTCCATCACTTTGAATAAATTCTTGAAGTGTTGATTTATAGTCTCTAATTAAAAGTGTTTCACTTAAATATGGTAAGACGAGTTGTTCAAATATTTTTTTAGTTTCCATATATCCTAAATCTAGATAGATCGCACCCATCAATGCTTCAAATGCGTCAGAAATCATGGAATCATTGGCACCTTTTTGTGCTTCACCTTTTCCAAGTTTAATATAAGATTTTAAATCTATTTTTTCAGCATAAATGACAAGTCCTTCTTCGCGAACAGCTTTCGCTCGTTTTTTTGTCATTTCACCTTCGTTTGCTAAATTTTCTTTATAAAGATAATCGCTCATCAATAATTCAATAACTGCATCGCCTAGAAACTCTAATTTTTCATTATTGTCCGTTTGATTTTCATACGCATAAGAAGAATGCGTTAATGCAGTTTCATAAAGTGATTCATCCTTATAAGGAAGATTTAGCTTTTCTAATAAAGCTTTAATCATCATCTATTCTTCCTTTTCTTCTCTATTTTTTAGTGTATTTGAAACGATGTTAATCACATCAGCTTCTACCATTTCTTTTGCTTGTCTAATGCCATTATAAAAAGCATATGCATCCGATGAACCATGTGCTTTAATGACAACACCATTAAGACCCATGAGTAATGCACCACCGATTTCTGATGCATCTAAAGATTTCTTAAATTTATATAATGCTTTTTTCATGAAAAGTGCACCAATTTTAGACATAAAACCAGCTTTAATTTCTCTTTTTAAAACCATGCCTAAACCTTTAGCAGTTCCTTCCATGGTTTTCATAACGATATTTGCAGTAAATCCATCAGAGATAAAAACATCAGCATCGCATGTGAAAATTTCTTTAGGTTCAAGATTACCATAAAAATTGATGTCTGAACTTTCCTTAAATAATTTAAATGTTTCTTTATCTAATTCTCTACCTTTTCCTTCTTCAGTACCTATATTGATTAAGGCAACTTGAGGGTTTTCTCTTTTTAATACTTTTTCTGCCATAACACTAGCATAAACTGCAAAGTCATGTAAATGTTCAGGTCTTAATTCTACATTCGCACCTGAATCTAATAAAATTCTTCCTTTTCCATCATATGAAGGAATAATTGGTGCAATTGCGACTCTTCTCATTTGATCCATGCGTTTAACAATAAAATGACCTGCAACTACTAATGCTTGTGTAGGACCAGAACTTACAATGGCATCAGCTTTACCATCTTTAACAGCTTGCATTGCTAAAAACATTGAAGCTTCTTTATTTGTTCTATATTGTTTAATTGGATCTTTTTCACCCATTTCTAAAAAATAAGGTGTATGAATAACTTGTAATCTTGGGTGTGGTTTTAAAAATGGTGCCATTTTGTTTTCATCACCAAAAATACTAATTTCTACTTCTTCAAATTTATCTAAAGCTAATAATGTTCCCTTGACGATTTGTTCAGGTGCAAAATCTCCACCCATACCATCAACTGCTATTCTTATCATATTCATCCTCGCTTCATTCGCAATTATGATATCATTATATCATATTTTTAACGACTCTTTAATGTAGTTTCTTAAATAGTAATACTTCGAATTCTTCTGAAAATCTTTTTGTTTTAAAAGTTCATATACGTCATTTTGTGCGATATCAATGAGTTTGTGATCGCTCATGATATCTAAAAAATTGAATTTAAGAAATCCGCTTTGTTCTTGTCCAATAAAATCTCCAGGTCCTCTTAACTTCAAATCATAGTTGGCAAGTTCAAATCCATCATCAATTTGCGATAATAAATGTAGTCGTTCAATATCATCTTTTTCGCTCACTAAATAGCATGTACTCTTTAATTCATTTCTACCAATTCTACCTCTAAGTTGATGGAGTTGTGATAATCCGAAATTTTCTGCTGAAAAAATAACCATCACAGTTGCAGTTGAAATATCTATTCCTACTTCAATCATTGTTGTTGCTAGTAGAATACTTGGTTCATGCATAAATGCCTGCATTTGATGTTCTTGTTCTTCTTTACTCATTTGCCCATGAAGCATAAAAATAGGTGCTTTAACTTGATGTGATAAAAGCGTATGAACTGATTTAATATTGTCATCAACTTTATTTGAAGAAATAGCGGGTACCACAACATAAACATGGTGTTTTGACTTAATTTCTTCATTTATCTTTTCATAAATCTGAGTCAGAGAATCTTTTGTAACATAGATGGTTTCAATAGGTTCTTTTTGTTTTGGTTTTTCTTTAATTATTGATACATTTTGCCCACCAAAAGTCATCATTGCTAGTGTTCTTGGAATCGGTGTTGCAGTTAAATACAACACATCTTTTGAGTGGGATTTTTTTATGAGTTGGTTTCTTGTTTCAACACCAAACTTATGTTGTTCATCAATAACAACCAATCCAAGTTTGCTAAAATTAACTGTATCTTCAATTAATGCATGTGTACCAACAACAACATCATAGACATGGTTATTAATATCTAATAGCATTTGTTTCTTATTTGGTGTTTTTTGCGTCAATAAAGCGATTTTTAGATGAGGTGCTAATTTTTGATATGTCATAAATTGTTGTTCTGCTAAGATGGTTGTTGGTGCCATAAAAACTGCTTGTTCTTTCATGGAGACAACAGCCATAATCGCAATGAGTGCAACAATCGTTTTTCCTGATCCAACGTCACCTTGAATGAGTCTAAACATCGCGTGATCTTTTTTAAAATCACGATAAATATCATTGACTGCTTCTTTTTGATCTTTGGTTAACTCATAAGGTATTGTTTCAATAAAAGATTTTACATAAGTAATATCATATGATTTAGGCTTTCTTTCAATGAGTCTTGATTGATCTGAAACAACCTTAAGTTCAAGAAAGAAAGCTTCTTCATATTTAAGTCTTCTGGTTGCTTCATCTATGTCTTTAAAACTTTGAGGTAGATGAATATGATGATATGCATCATATCTTGAAATCAATCTATATTTATGAAGTAAATAATCTGGAATAATCTCAAATATTTGAACTAGTTGATCCGTAAATATATGTTTCATGCTTTGATGAATAAGTTGATCGCTCACATCTTTAATCCGATAAACTGGTTTTATATCACTTTCATCAATTTTAGTTCTTATGTCAGATGCAACAATTTGTTGCTGGTATAAATTGTAAATACCTTGGATAATGATTTCTTGATCTTCTTTAATTTGTTTGCTTAAATATTTTCGATTAAAAATGATCACATGAAATACTTGTTCCAGATACAATACATCAAAAGTTGATGAAAAAACTTTGCCATATGGATTATCTGTAATTCTTCCAATAATACTTCCTTTGATGGTCACTTTTGAATGGTGCTTCAAATCAGATACTTTAGAGATGGAAAAATCTTGATATCCTTTAGGGACGTTTAAAACAAGATCATAGGTTGACCATAAATTTTGATTTCTTAATTTTCTAAGTGTCTGAGGTCCAATACCTTCAACTTGATCTAACTTGATTTCCACAATATCACCTATTAGTATTATATCAACAAAAAAAGCAATGTTACAAATTGAATGTTTTTTGTTATAGGAGAAAAAACAATTCTAAATCAAAGTGAAATTTGCAACATTGCTAGGGTTACCTTTTTTGAAGTGACTCGATTAAATTTTTATATGCGAAATAACTGTCTTTGGGGTATCTCTTTAATGTCTTAAAATCAATAAAGATTAACCCAAATCTTTTAGTATATCCAAATGCCCATTCAAAGTTATCCATTAAGCTCCAACAATAATATCCTTTAATGTTTAAGCGTTCTCTTTCTTCATAAATACGTGTTGCATGATTTATAATATATGTTTGTCTTTTATCATCATGAATTTTGCCTTCTTTAAATTCATCATCAAATGCAGCACCATTTTCAGTAATATAGATATCGATATTTGAATACTCTTTTCTAATCACTTTGATAAGATCAATTAAACCTTCTGAATGTACTTCCCATCCCATCGCTGTTTTTTCATAGATGGTATCCACATGTTTAAAATTAAATGGATGATTGGTGTCATAGGTTATCGTATGATGAGAATAGTAATTGATACCTAAATAATCAAGACTATTTTTCATGTCATATATTTTATCCAAATCCATAAATGATAAATCTATGTGAAGTGTTTTAAGTTTTAAAAACCATTTATCTGGATAAACACCTTTAAATAAAGGACTTAGATAAATCTGATTGTGAAATATATCTGAATACTCGGTAGCTGTTAAATCAAGTTGATTATTCGTATGAGGATATTGTTGCCATAAATTAAGAGCAATTCCTATTTGTTTATCATAATGTTTTTTATAGTAGCCATAAACTTCTTGATGAGCTCTTAACGTATAATATTGTGCTTTTACCATACGTTCTAGATCTTGCACAAATGGTGCATGACTTCCATAAAAATAACCCACTACACTGACACACCAAGGCTCATTAATGGTTGCCCAAGCATGCACATATGAATCAAATAACTCAAACATCTTTTTAGCATATGTTAAAAAATAGTTTACGATTTCTTCATGGTCAAAACCAATCCCTAAATCAAGCAACCACATAGGCATATCCCAATGATATAACGTGACATCAACCATGATGTTTTTTTCTTTTAACAATTCAAAAATTGTTTTATAAAAAGAAATACCTTCCATTGAAAACTCATCTTTTTTTGGTTGTATACGTGCCCAAGAAATAGACATTCTATAAACATCAACATTTAAGTTTTTTATATATTCAATATCTTTTTCATATTGATGATAAAAATCACAAGCAATATCACAATTAGAGTGATCTTCAATCTGATCTAAATGATCATCCCAAATGGTTTTAAATGCTTTTTGAGTTCCTTCAATTTGATAGGCTGCAGTAGCAACTCCAAATAAAAATTGTTTCATGTAGACTCCTTATACATATATGATGACATCATACATTTTATCATGAGGCGTTAACTTAATGACTTTTGATTGTTGAATTTTACCATCTACATATAATTGTCCTTGTTTATCTTGGTTTTTTCTTATATGAATATTAAATTGACTGTTTCTAAAAACTCTAACAATATCTATATCATTAAAATCACTTGGGAGAACAGGGTCAATTTCTAAACCTTCTAGATGTGGTTTAATACCTAAAATATACTGACTTATTGCTACAAAAGTCCATGATGCAGTACCTGTTAACCAACTATTTTTAGCTTCACCATAATGAGAAGCAAATCGACCTGCTATAGTTTGTGCATAGACATAAGGTTCAGTCTTATGAATTTCACTAATGTGTTCATTATATGCTGGTGCATTTCTTTGATAAATATCAAATGCATTTTCTCCATCAGATACGTTTGTATAAGCAATGACAATCCAAGGATTATTATGGCAAAAAACACTTCCATTTTCTTTATATCCAGGAGGATATGAAGATATTTCACCTAATTCTAAATGGTATTTACTATAAGGAGGATAAAGAAGTTCTACACCGTAATCATTTTTCAAATATCTGTCAACATTTGAAAGTGCTTTTTTGCCATATTCGATACCACCAATGCCAGCCATTGTACAAAAACCTTGTGGTTCTACAAAAATCTTGCCTTCTTCGTTTTCATGACTACCAACTTTATTTCCAAAAGCATCATATGCTCTTAAAAACCAAGATCCATCCCAACCATGTTCTATCACGCTTTTTATCATCTGATCAACAGCTTTAGTGACAGTGTTTGCTTCATTTGTTTCGCCTATTAAATGACATAAATCAATGTATTCTTTTCCATATTTGACAAACATACCTGCAATAAATACACTTTCAGCTACACCTGATTCAATATGTTCAGTTGTTTGAAATGATTCGCCTGGTGTCTTGGAAAAACAATTAAGATTGAGACAATCATTCCAGTCAGCTCGACCAATTAATGGTAATTGATGTGGCCCTAAGTTATTCATTGTGTAATGAATACTTCTTTTTAAATGATCAAATAATGGTTTTTCTGATCCTTTAACATGATTATATGGAATGTTTACTTCTAAAATAGAAACATCGCCAGTTTCTTTAATGTATGCAGATACTGCAGCAATCAACCAAAGTGGATCATCATTAAATTTACCGCCAATATCCGCATTCCCTTGTTTGGTGAGTGGTTGATATTGATGATAAGTGCTTCCATCTTCTAATTGAATCGCAGCTAAATCTAAGATGCGTTCTCTTGAACGCTCTGGGATCATATGAACAAATCCTAAAATATCTTGACAACTATCTCTAAAGCCCATACCTCTACCTGTACCACTTTCATAGTAACTTGCAGATCTGCTCATATTAAATGTTGTCATACATTGATATTGATGCCAAATATTAACCATGCGATTTAATTTCTCATCACTTGAGTGCATTTGGTATTTAGATAATGTGTTTTCCCAAAATGTTTTTAATGCATCAAATGCACTTATGACATGTTTTAAATCATCATATTTATCTATACTACGATAAGCTTTTGTTTTATTGATGAGTCCAATTGAATCAAATTTTTCATCTTCTTCATTTTCAATATAACCAAGATGATAAATAAGTGTTTTTTCTTCTCCTGGTGCTAAAGAAATCTCATTTTCAAGACTCGCAATGGGAGATCCACCGCTAGCTAAACTGTTTCTACTATGCCCTTCTAAGACAACTAAAGGGTCTTGCCAACCACGATATGCACCAAGAAATGATTCACGATCTGTATCAAAACCACTGATATCATGATTGACATGATAGTATGCATAGTGATTTCTTCTCTCTCTATATTCAGTCTTATGAAAAACTGTATTTCCTTCAACTTCGACTTCAGCGATATTTAAATTCCTTTGAAAGTTTGTTTGATCATCAACCGCATTCCATAAAGCCCATTCAACCAAACCAAAGACTTTAATGTTTTTTTGATTTTGACTCTTGTTTTTAACCTTCATCACATGGAGTTCAACTTGATCTTCAGTTGGAATAAAATATGTAAGTTCACATGATATTTCATTAAGTGAACTTATAATTTTTGTATATCCCATACCATGATGACATTCATAATGATCAAGGTTTGTTTTCATAGGTAAAAATCCAGGATTCCACACTTGATTTCCATCTTTGATGTAATAATATTTTCCACCAAAATCTGTAGGCACATTATTATATCTATATCTTGTAATACGACGTAATTTCGCATCTTCATAAAATGTATATCCGCCACCTGTTTGCGAAATAAGTGCATAATACCCCTTTGTCCCCAAATAATTAATCCAAGGTGTTGGTGTCAAAGGATTTGTTATCACGTAAGCTTTGTTTTTATCGTCAAAATATCCATATTTCATTTTAATTGTTCTCCAAATTCTATCCTTTTACACTACCTAATGTGACACCTTTGATAATTTTTTTAGATAATATTAAATATATAATCATCATTGGTACAATCGCTAATACCATAAGCATATATACAGGTCCTAAATCAAATGTGTCTGGACTTGAACTTGTTAATAAACTAATCACGATTGGAATAGTCTTCTTCTCTGGTGAGATAATCACTAAATTTGGTAAATAGAAATTATTCCAAGAAGCGACAAAACTAAAAATAAATTGAACAGCAATTGCTGGACTAATCATTGGTAATACAAGTCGGTGGAAAGTCTTAATTTCTGTTGCTCCATCGACTCTTGCAGATTCAATAACTTCATATGGTAATACCGAATCCATATATTGCTTCATGAAGAAAAATGTTGCGGGTGCTGCAATCCCTGGAACAATTAAGATCCAGTAGTTATCTAACAAACTATAGCGATAGAGTAACGCGATTAACCCTGCACTGGCAATTTGAGTAGGAATCATCATAATACTTAATATAAATGTATAGATGAATTTTCTACCCTTAAACTTATAAAGATGGATGGCATATGCTGTCATTGCACTAAAGTAAGTTGTTAAGACTGCAGTTGAAATAGAGATAAATAAACTATTAAACAATGCACGTCCCACGTGTAGGTTTTGATTATCTAATAAATTGTTTAAATTGATTAAGAAATTACTTTGTGGTACTAAACTATCTAAAAATCTAAATATATTTTCTTTAAATGTACCATCTGGTAATATGTTAAATCCTCTTTGAATCAAGGTGTGACTCTTAGTTGCATTTAATATAAGTAAATAAAAGACAAAGATAATAGTTAATGTAAATAGTGTGAATACAAGATATACAAGTATCTTTTGACCAATTAATGAAAGTTTAGCAGTTACACTATTTCGAATTTTACTTTGCTCTTTATTGCTTTCTTTAATGATTTTTCGTTCATATCTTTTTGTTCTTAAATGATCAATGACATCATGTTTCTTAAACCAATCTTTTAGTGGTTTTAATAGCTGTTTATGTGATTTTTCGACAACGACTTTTTCATTATCAGTTCCTAAAAACTTAAAGAAAAATACACTCATTGCACCTGTAATAATGAAAACAAGAACAGATACAGCACCAGCAAGACCTAATTGTTTACTTGGTCCCAATAATTTTGATAAATACATCATAATGGTCATTGTTGAAAAATTAGGACCACCATCACCTTGTGAATAGATATATGGTATATCAAACATTTGCACACCACCGATTAAAGATGTGACTAAAACAAATAATAAAATCGGTTTTAATAGTGGAAGTATAATCTTAAAAAAGACTTTTGTACTTGATGCACCATCAACTTGAGCTGATTCAATGACCATTTGGTCAATACCCATAATACCTGCCATTAATAAAATGGTTGTATTACCAAACCACATGAGAAAATTCATGAAAGCAATAATACTCCTAGATGCCCACACTTTACCAGCAAATGTAAATGTCTCACCGACAATGCCTGAGTTAATCAATAAAGTTTCTATAGGCCCATTTTTTCCAAATAATTGCATAAACAACATAGAAAATGCTGCAGCCATAACTAAATTAGGCATATACATAATGGTTTTATAAAAACTGCTCGCTTTTATTTTTAACCTGTTACTGGTAAACCACAAAGCGAAAAGTAAAGATATGATTAACTGTGGAATAAAGCCCATGATCCACATGATCATGGTATTGCCAAAATACTTAAATAATTTGTCAGGTCCTTCTGTAAATACAGTTGAATAATTTTGAAAACCTATGAAATTAGGTCCTATAATTGATAATCCTTGTTGTCGATATTCAAAGAAACTATAATAAAATGTTGACAATAACGGGATTAAGGAAAAAACAAAATAAACAACAATAAAAGGAATAAGGAAATAATATCCCCATTTGTTATAATCCACTCTTGTTTTTTTTGTTTTTTCTTTAAGTGGTTGTAATTTAGATTCTTGTTGCATGGAAACTCCTTACTATATGTTGATAATGAGGAGAATGAATCTCCTCATTACCATCTTCATAGTTTTGTTTATTAATTAGTTATATGTTGGTTCTGCTGGATAAGATGCTGGGAAAGTTAATTCAGGATACAAAGTAGAAACTGCATTTTCAAAGTTTGCCCATGCTTGTGCCCATGTAACTTCACCTGTGAAATAATCAGCAAATGCGGTTTGAATGCTTTCATTTAAACCTTGATCGTATGGAGATGTATTACTCATATCAATATTATCAGCTGCGCTGTTAAATAATGCGATATGATTTTGTCCACCTAAAAATGCTGAACCATAGCTTGGATCATTTGCGATATAATCCATTGCGCTCTTGTTGTTTGTGTAATCTTGAGTTGTTAAAGTGATGTCTTTAGCGATACTACTATTCATAGTTAAAGTTACCATTATATCTCTAACTAATGTTTTATTATCAGTACCGACAGCACCAACAATCCAAGTTCCACCCCAATAATAACTTGCAGGTCCTTGTACGACACCCCAGTCGCCATAAATACCATTGCCAACTTCTTGAGCTGCATTTGGATCTGCTAATGAGTTACCTAGTAATGTAAAGTTAATACCCCAAGTTGAGTAGAAGAATCCGAATACATTTCCATCTGGACCTTGGTCAGCTGCCCAACCTTCACTCCATAATGAATTCCCATTGTTGTATCCATTGTTTGAATAGATCTTAGTTTGTTTAATCCAATTAGTAACTTGATCATCGATTCTTACTTGAGTACCATTTACCCATTTACCACTAAAATTATTTGAGAATGTACGATATGCATCATCATATCCTGATAGCATATAATAACCATCAGCCTTCATTTGTGAAGCTACTGAATCAAATTTGGTCCAATCAGAAATTGCATTTTGTACTGTTGCTGGATCATCTGATCCTAATACATCTTCTGCAATTGAACGACGATATGCAAATAAACCTGGAGTTGCTTGCCATGAAGTAGCTCTTAAATTTCCTTCGCTATCAGTTACAATATCTTTTGTATATTGATATTGATCAGCAAGTAATTCTTCTGGAATACCTAAATCATCAACTAAATCTAATGCAACTGGATCACCAGTAACATCAGTATATTTTCTTGCATAGTCAGCTTCGATAAGGAAAATATCTACTTTATCATCATCTGCTGCACTACTTTGATTTAATAAAGCTTGATCTAAAGCTGTTTGATATCCATTGTTATCATTTGCAACAATAATCCATTTAACTTCAGTGCCATCAATAAGTAAATCATTACCATTTTCTAAAGTTTTAACATATGATGGGTAGAATGCTCTAAATCGATCTTGAAATTCTGTATTCCAAGCTCTAATGACTAAAACATCACCTTCATCAGCAGTTGTTGAAGTATTATCATTATTACATGCAAATAACCCCACAGCTACGACAAGTGTTAATAAAAATAAAACTATTTTTTTCATTTATGTAACCTTCTCCTTTTATTTATTTCATAGACTCCCTATGATTGTTACCTAAAGTTGTTTAACTGTTTGCCCCTCTTGTAAATGACCTTTGATAATGACCTGCTGTGCAATAAACGTTTTAGGATTTTCAATCATTTGAATTAATTTCAAGACTGATGTTTTACCGATTTCGTTACTGTCTTGCACATAGGTAGTTAAAACTGGTCTTAAAATTCTAGATAGATAAATACCATCATAACCAACAACACTGATATCTTCTGGAATTTTTAGTCCGTGTTTCTCAATCTCTGTAAGTCCTCCCATATATGAATAATCATCTGGGAAAATAATACAAGATGGACGGTCTTCAAGTTCTAATAATTCGCGTGTCGCTAAACCACTATCTTTTGGAATGTGATAAAGTGCTTCTTTAATATAATCCTTTGGAACTAATATGCCTGATTCTGCACACGCTTTATAAAAACTTGCAAGTCTTTGTTGTGTAACTGTTGTGTCTTCGCCATGGATAAAAGCAATTTTTTGATGCCCTTTCTCATGTACATACTTAACAATTTCACCAAGACCACTAATATTATCTGACATGATTGATGTTCTGTTATTGAATACGTGATCAATCGTCACAGTAGGCATATCTGATTCTACAAGCTCAATAATTTCTTGATCTTTAAAATCTGCAGATACGACAATAACACCATCACACCCGCGATATCTCGCATGTGTCAAATAAGATTTTTTTGAACCTCCGATTTTGTTGCTAATGAATGTAACATCATAACCGTAATATTCTGCTTCTCTCTTAATACTATTAAGAATTGAAGAAAAATATTCATGTTCCAAACCAGATTGAGATGGATCGACATATAATAACCCTAGATTATACGACCGATTCGTTTTCAAACTTCTTGCATTTGAATTAGCAACATAACCTAATTCATTTGCTGTTTTAATGATAAACTCTGTGGTTTTCTCACTGATTTCTGGACTGTGGTTAAGTGCTTTACTTACAGTAGCAACAGAAACACCGCACTTCGCGGCAATGTCCTTGATTTTAATCATTGTTTTTTTCTCCTATGTTTACGAAATCGTTTTCGTATCTCAATTATATCACCCTGAAAAAAGCGTGTCAACCGAACTTTTTACGAAAATGTAAGCGGTTTTTTCGTAATTTATGGTTAATACCGTGCATAAAGCCATTTTTCATCTTAATCGTTTTCGTATTTTCGTAAAAAAAGAGGAGAACGCGTCTCCTCTCACATGAAATATTATATGTAATTACATTTGCTTTTTTTGAATATGGTGTACAATCATTTCAAGTAAAATTGTCATCATAATTAAAACAAATGTCCATGCATACACATCTGCATACATTAAATTAACTTTAGCAACATAAATAGATTGTCCAATTGAATGTTTTGTTTGCATTAAATATTCTGCCATAACTAACACTTTAACACCAAGTCCTAGCGACTGAAATATGGTAACAAACAATCCTTCTTTTAAAATTGGATAATATACATATTTTATACTTTCTCTTAAATGTCCTTCATTCATTCTTAATACATCAAGTAAAGACTTATCGATGTTTTTAATAATGTTTAATGTCGATTGATAAAAGAGTGGGAAAATCATAAGAAATACGATGACATAAACTGCAATGTCAGATCCTATTAAAATAAATAGTATAACCACAACCGATAACACGGGTATAGTTCTTAATATCGTGACATAAGGTCTTTGGAAGATTTCAGCCCATTCATTTTTAGCACTGATGAATCCAAAAACAATACCTAAGATTGCAGCTATTAAAAATCCTATGAACAATCTTAATAAACTTAATAAGGTAATTACAATTTGGTTAGAAAAGATCATATGAAACAAACTGATTAAAACATCATGAAAACTAGGCATCAACAATGGTTCACCGATAACTACAAATAATAGATACCAAATCATCACAATCGATAATATAGATGAAATAATCACATATGTTTTTTTCATAATATGCTCCTAACGATAAAAAGATTCTCCAGGGATTTGTGAAAGTAAATTTGCATTATATGACATAATCATTTGCAAGTACGCTTCAATATCAGATTGTACTTCACTTGCACGAACATATTCAATATGACAACGATCAATAACATTGGATGCGACTGCTTCTGATAAACTCATATAAGTTGCTACTTCACTTAAGTTATCTTCATTATACAATTGATCAATCGATTCTTTTAAATCTTTTTCAATTTTTGCAATTGTGCTTGCATTTAAATCTTTATGAACAAACACTGATGCTTGTGGATAAGAATGAGATCCAGTCAACGTTTCATATGCTTGTTGTATATCTATGGCATAAATGGTGTGAGAACTTTCTAAAACACTCAATTGAGGTTCTGCAACCAAATATATACCTTCAGGATTTAATACAAATGATGAGGCAATTTCTGTTGCGCTCGCTAAATATGTGATGTTAGGTGTCAAATCATTTTCACTTAATACATAATTCATAATAATATCAGGTGTTTGGTTTTGACCAAAAGCTGTAATATCTTTACCATCTAAACCAGCTAAAGTAATCTCATTTTGACTAACTAGAAACAAATTTCCCCAAGAGATGGTTGCTAAACATTGATATGTATCAGATGTTTCATAAAATTTAGCACCTAAATTGGTTGGAGCAACGATCACATCATAAGTTTTAGCACCAAATGCTGCAACTAATGGATCAGCACCAAGTACAGTATCTATTTGATAAGAATCATCTAAAAAGATAGATGCGTATGTTGGTGTTCCAACAGGAATAATGATTGATACTTCTTTTTGAGCACAACTTGATAATGTAACTACCAATAATAATGCCATCATTGTGATAAAAAGTTTTTTAAATGTCATGATAAGGTTCTCTCTTTTGGTATGATGTATGAAGTAATTTATGAGCCTTATGGCTGCTTGGTTTTTCTAAATATTCTTTATATAATTCTTGAACAAATGGGTTTTCATGTGATTTTCTAAATTCACCTTTTTGATCAATATCATATAAAACAGATGCTCTTAGTTTTCTCACATCAACTTGATCTTGGATCTTCGCTGGAACAATGGGTTGTCCACCACCATTGATACATCCACCTGTACATCCCATGAATTCAACAAAATGATATTGTTTATCAGAATGTTTTAATTGTTCTAAAAATGCTTTAATAGCAACTCCACCATGGACAACTGCAATGTTAACATCCATACCTTTGACTTGGATGGTTGCTTCCTTAATATCTGCAGTACCTCTAACAGCAGTGAAATCAACTGGTGTAGGTTTTTCTTCAAGTATTTCAGAAACTGTACGAAGCGCAGCTTCCATAACACCACCTGTAGCACCAAAGATAGCACCAGCACCAGTATAACTTGCTAGCATACCAAATGGTTTAGATGGTTCTAAATCATTTAAATCTAAATCATGACGTTTAATAAGTCTTGAGAATTCTCTTGTAGTTAAGACATAATCAACATCCATATATCCATCTCTTCCCATGTCTTCTCTTCTAGCTTCTGCTTTCTTAGCAACACAAGGCATGATAGAAACAGATACGATTTGTTTAGGATCTAATTTCATTTTTTCAGCATAATAAGTCTTAATAAGTGCGCCAGCCATTTGTTGAGGAGACTTACATGATGATACATTTTCAATAAATTCTGGATAATATAATTCTAAATAGTTTACCCAACCTGGTGAACATGATGTGAATAATGGTAATTTACCTTTACCGTTTAAACGATTAATGAATTCAGTACCTTCTTCCATAATCGTTAAATCAGCAGTAAAGTTTGTGTCCATAATTTCATCAAAACCCATCATTTTAAGTGCTGTAAACATTTGTCCTTCAACATTTGTTCCAATTGGGAATCCAAAAGATTCACCTAATGCAGCTCTAACTGATGGTGCAACTTGTACAACAACAGTTTTTGAAGGATCACGTAGAGCTCTTTCAACATTTTTGATGTCATCTTTTTCTCTAATTGCGCCAGTTGGACATGCTTGAATACATTTACCACAGTAAATACAACCAGCATCTTCTAATGGATGAAATTGTGCAGCACCGATATATGTATTTGAACCACGTTCATTAAAGTTAATGATACCTAGTCCTGATTGTTTTTCACACGCAGACACACAACGTCCACATAACACACATTTACTACTATCTAAAACCATGACACCTGATGATTCGCTATAGTAATAATCACTGGTGTTAAATCCATACATTTGTGAAAACTCGTTATCTACTGAATATCTTCTTAGTAAATCTAAAAACTCACAGTTATCTTCTCTTGAACATTTGAAACATTCAAAACGATGTTTTCTAGCAAGAAGTTCTAAGTTTGTTGATACATAATCATAAACATCTTGATCATTTGTAATGATATTCATACCTTCAACAACATTCGTTTTACATGCAGGTTTTAGGTTTTTTTGTCCATCTACTTTAACTGAACAAATACGGCAGTTTCCTTCTTCATGAATATCTTTTAAGAAACACAATCTTGGAATATATAATCCATTTTGTTGTGCAACTTCTAAAATGGTTTGAGAATCATTAGCGATGATTTCTTGGTCATTAATTTTTATTTTAACTTCTTTACTCATGCTCTCTCTCCTTCGTTAAGTGGTTCACTTGTGATTGCTCCAACAGGACATGCTTTCTTACAAGCACCACATCTTATACATAAATCTAAATCGATCATATGAATTTGTTTTGGTAGACCTGAAATTGCGTTTACTGGGCAGTTTCTAGCACACTTAGTACAACCAATACAATCATCATTGATAACAAAATTTGTTAAGTTGCTACATACACCTGCAGGACAAACATGATCTTTAACATGTGCTTCATATTCATCTCTAAAATGTTTTAATGTTGATAATACTGGATTTGGTGCAGTTTGACCTAAACCACATAAAGATGTTTTTTGAATCATTTCACCTAAGCTTTGTAATTCATCTAAATCTTCCATCGTGCCATCACCATCACAAATACGATTTAAGATTTCTAGCATTTGTTTAGTTCCTTCACGACATGGTGTACATTTACCGCAAGATTCATCAACTGTAAAATCTAAATAAAATCTTGCTACGTCAACCATACAGTTATCTTCGTCCATAATGATCATACCACCAGAACCCATCATGGATCCAAGTCCTGTTAATGTTTCATAATCAATTGGTTTGTCTAAATCTTTTTCAGTGATACATCCACCTGATGGACCACCTGTTTGAACAGCTTTGAACTTACGACGATTAGGAATGCCACCGCCAATATCATAGATGACTTCTCTTAATGTTGTTCCCATTGGAACTTCAACTAAACCTGTATTGTTAATCTTTCCACCAAGTGCGAATACTTTTGTACCACTTGATTTTTCTGTACCAATAGATCTAAACCAATCAGCACCTCTTAAGAAAATCACTGGAATATTTGCTAATGTTTCAACGTTATTTACATTGGTAGATTTATCCCATAAACCTTTAATTGCTGGAAATGGTGGCTTTAATTTAGGCATACCACGATAACCTTCAATGGATTGGATAAGTGCAGTTTCTTCACCACAAACGAATGCACCAGCACCAAGTCTTAATTCAATATCAAATGAAAACTCACTACCAAAAATATGTTCACCTAATAATCCATAATTTCTAGCTTGATCAATTGCAAAATTTAATCTTTCTACAGCCACTGGATATTCTGCTCTTACATAAATATATCCTTGAGTAGAACCGATAGCATATCCACAAATCGCCATAGCTTCTAAAACTGAATGTGGATCACCTTCAAGAATCGCACGATCCATGAATGCACCTGGATCACCCTCATCGGCATTACAAATGACAAACTTTTGATCAGATTGAGCGCGTTTTGCAAATTGCCATTTAAGTCCAGTAGGGAATCCACCACCACCACGACCTCTTAATCCAGATTTAATCATTTCATCAATAACATCATCTTGAGATTTGCTTTCTAAGATTTCTCCTAATGCACGATAACCATCTTTAGCAATATATTCATCAATATCTAATGGATTAATATTTCCACAATTTCTTAATGCAATTCTTCTTTGTTTTGCATAAAATTTAAGTTCACTCATGTGACCAATCTTTTGTTTATCAGAAGGATCTTTAACTAATAGACGTTTGACAGGACGACCTTTAAGTAGATGTTCTTCACAGATTTCTTCTACATCATCAACTGTGACATGTGCATAAAAAGTTTCATCTGGATAAACAATGACAACTGGTCCTCTTTCACAAAGTCCAAAACAACCTGTTAATACAACGTTAACTTCTTCTTTGATACCCATCGTACGTAGTGTTTTTTCAAAAGACTCTTTAATTTCTTTTGAATGAGAACTCATACATCCTGTTCCACCACAAATAAGTAATTGTATACGTTCTAGCATGAAGGATCACCCTTTCTTGCAGATAATAAGTATTTAGTAATTGGTTGATGATTCATAATGTGTTTTTCAACAATTTCTCTAACCATAGGAATGGTAAGTGAACAATAAATATATGATTGTCCAGATGCATCAACAATCTCTGCCATAGGTTCAAATGCGCATTCACCCATACAACCAACTTGAGTGATTGTTACATTTTTTAAATCATGGTGTTCAATTTGTTCTAAAAACTCATTAAGAATAGGTCTAGCTCCAGAAGCAATCCCACAAGTTGCCATACCGACTTGTACTCTAAAACCATCTTTTGTATAACGCATCGTCATTTTCTTAAGTGATGCATCTCTTAATTTCTTTAATTCTTCTAAAGATTTCATAGTCTTCCCTCAATTCTGTTTATATGTGTATTGATCTCTTGTATCAATTCTTTTCGTTTTTTTGTTTGTTTATTCTTCTTGTATTTATACATATAGGTTTGCCCATGACATGTGTATTTAAATACTAGTTTTTTTAAATCTTGGTGCATGACTAAATCAGCAACCATCATGCCATAATCTCCTTCTTTAGGAAAATCAAGATGATGATGATTTAAAATAAATGTAAGTCTTGTTCCTATATGTCTGATGGATTTAAATTCATGTGAACCATCAGTTTGTTCACATAAAAGTAACATCAGTGGAATGCCTAAGCCAACATCTCTAGTTGTTCTCGTTGTATAAAATGGTGATGATATTTTTATCAAATCACTTTTTTTGATGCCTTTTCCATGATCAATAATACTTAATCGATAGGATGTTTTCTTATCAATAGTTATCTTTAAATATGATGACTTCGCATTAAATGCATTCTGTGATAAATCAAATATATATGATGTTAGATCATCCATGATTGAAAACCTTAAAGAAACAATCGATATCTAATTCTTTTAATTCGATTTGATTGTGTTCTGTTCTTTCTAATATATCTATAATTTGATGAGCATCAGAATTCATGATGTATGGCATGTCTTTAAAACAAATTTTATGTTTGTATTCCACGCCATGACATGGATATTTTTTAACATAGTCAATCACTTTGTCCAAATATCTATCCACATGTGCATAAAAGATTAAGTGCTCATATGTAGTTAAATGATAAAGAAGATCTTCAAATGTAAGCATCAATGGTCCTGACAATAAATAAGGATAAACACCATCTGTCTCATCATTGATGTCACATATCGTTTGGATGTTATATTTTTTTAAATCTACATCCTTTTTAACAATAAAATTTGAAAGAAACTGATCTAGTGACATCGCATCTTCAATGGTTTTTAAATAAATTAAAACATCAAAGCCTTCTTTCACTGTAACTTCTACACCAGGTATATAAAGCATATCGTAACTTTTAGATATGTCATTTAAGATTGGTGTTTGTTTCAAACTGTTATGGTCGGTGACTGCGATGATGTCTAGTTGTTTTAGCATTGCCATATTAAGTATATTGTTTGGTGTCATTAAGATATCTGCACATGGTGATAACACACTGTGAATGTGTAAATCATAATAATAAATCATAAAATGTTTCTATCCTTCAAATCAATGATCACTTCTGCTGATGTTAAATCTGTATAAATAACAGCTAAGTTTTCTTCATTTGCTTTTTCAATAGAAAATTCATCTAATGTTTTACTTTCTGTAATGATTAAAGCTGGTAAATCAAGCATACTACATAAACCAATCGTTGTAACTGATGCTATTTGTGTAATAAGCAATGGAGATTTAGAACCATGTTTAATCACAGCACTAAGTAAGTCACATGCATAAACTGTTTCAAAAACATTAGTTGAAGTTTCTTGATTTGTTATTAATTTATATTGATTTGAACTTATGATTTGATTGATTTGTTTCATGTCATTCACCTAAATGGAAAATCAATTTTAAATGTGTTCCTTCACTTGATGATTCAATCATCATGTCATCTGTACATTTTTTGATATTTGATAATCCCATGCCTGCGCCAAAACCATTTAAATGTGCTGATTCAGAAGCTGTTGAATATCCTTCGGTCATAGCCAGTTCAATATCTAAGATTCCTGGACCATCATCATAAAAATTCATTTCGATTTTGTCATTGGTATGTTCAAATACAACATAGCCACCAACAGAGTGAATCACGACATTTATTTCAGCTTCATAAGATGCTGAACAAATGCGTTTTGTAAGATGACGATCTATATGTTCTTGTTTTAAGTATCGTTTAATGCTTGAAGACGCTCTGCCTGCAAGCTCATAATTTCTTGCGATGATTTGATATTCTGTTTTTACCATTGTTCGTTATATGAAATACCTTTAATACCATCGCGATACATCATACCGCTTGTATTAAACATTGTATAGTCCGTTTTTAATAAAATGATTTTTGATTCGTATGCAAGATCTATAACTTTTAATGAAGGTATTTTCCCTCTAACTAATAGAACGACATTCACATCAAGCATTTCTGCAGTTCTAATGGATTGTTGTGTAACAAGACCTGTGATTAAAATCGCATGATCTAATATTTCATCATCCTTAACACTATTCATAATAATGAGTGCATCACTCATTAAATCTGAACAAAAAGCATATGTGACATCCATATCATTAAGAAGTTCTGGTGTATATACATGACATTGATATCTCTTGATTAAATCATCAAGCTTCATGTTCTTTTTCCTCTAAAGATTTAATCACATCATTGGTTTTAGCAACATTTGCCGTTCCATAAATATGACCATCAACTGAAAATACAGGTGCAAGTCCACATGCGCCAACACATCTGGTTGCCATTAAAGTAATTTCACCATCTTTAGTCGTTTCACCATCTTTAATATGATAATGATTTTCTAAAGTTTCCATAATATTTTTTGAACCACGAACATAACATGCAGTACCTAAACATACATGAATTTCATGTTTTCCTTTTGGTTCAACTGAAAAGTTACCATAAAAAGTAACAACACCATTAATCTTTGCAACACTAATACCTAACTTTTGACTAATGATTTTTTGGATTTCAAGTGGTATAAATCCAAAGATGTGTTGTGCATCATGTAGTGTAGGCATTAAAGGGCCAGGTTTTAACATATTTTCATCCATCTTCGCATGAAAAAAACTCATTTGCTCTTCGCTAAATTCATATCTTTTATTCATATTTTTCTCCTTTTAATAGAGTCGATAATTTCTACCTTGATTATATCACATTATTTTTTAAAATAATTGCTTGTCAAGTTTTTTGCCTCGTAAATCAGATGATAACGTTTACAATTTTCCAAATAAAAAAATCCATCATTTAAAAGAACTTAAATTTTGGATTTTTTTTAATTTATTGGTAAATTTTGTTTTTTAGCATTGCGTCTGCTATGACAATCGCAAGTGCATTTTCTAGGACGATTCCAACTCTTCTAACGATGGCAACATCATGTCTACCACCTATATTTAAACCTTCAATTTGAGATGTTTCAAAATTAAATGTTTCTTGTCTTTTTTGGATGCTTGAAGTCGGTTTTATGAATACTTTAAATGTGATTTCGTTCCCGTTTGAGATACCTCCAGTCACACCACCACTATGGTTTGTCTTAGTTGTTCCATGTTCATCAATAATAAGATCATTAAATTCTGATCCTAACATGTTAACGCCATCAAAACCTATGCCAAATTCCACACCTTTGACAGCTGGTATGCTAAACATCATTTTAGCAATTTCAGCATCTAATTTTTCAAAGAATGGTTCACCTAATCCAACACCTACATTTGAAACTTTTAATTCTACAATGCCACCAACCGAGTCACCACTAGAAGTGATTTCTTTTAAATATGCATCAAGTTTGGACATATCTTTTAATGTTCCCACTTGAACGAGTTTATGACTAAACTGATATGGAACCATCATTTTAGCAATTGATCCTGCAACAACTAAAGCAGCAGTGAGTCTTCCAGAAAAACGCCCTCCACCTCTATGATCTTGAAAACCTTGATATTTCACCTCAGCAACAAAATCAGCATGTCCGGGTCTTGGTTGTTTTTTTAAGTGGTCATAATCTTTTGATTTAACATTTTTATTCTCAATCATTAAATGTATAGGAGAACCTGTAGCAAACCCATTAAAAACACCAGATGTGATGATTACATCATCATCTTCTTTTCTAGGTGTTGTTCCAATGTCTTTAGGCTTTCTTAATTCTAAATCATTTTGAATAAGTTCTAAATCTATTTTAGTCCCTGGTTTAACACCATCAACAACAACACCAATTGCGTCTTGATGAGATTCACCATAAAGTGTGACTTTAAATAATGTTCCATAACTATTCATATATAATCACTTCCTTTAATCTATCTAAAATATCGTGTATATTTAATGGTTTATTTAACCATAGCATTTCACTTTTTATTGCTTGTGCTAATAACATAACAAATCCATTATATGAAGTCTTTGCAAATGACATCAACTTCGTTTGACTAGGTCTATAAATAAGATCAATGATGATTTGATTGGTGACTTGTTCTTGTTTAAGAACAGCATCATTCATATTTGGATAAGTTCCAATTGGTGTCGCATTAATATAAATATCAACATCGTCTGGATTGATTTCATCATAACTTATAACTTTCTTATCCATTTCTTTTAAAACATTTCTTGATGCATAAGTAATAAGTGCACCTCTTTCTTTTAACACGTGGCATACAGCTTTTGCTGCACCACCAGTACCAAGAATAAGGACACGCTTTTGACTTACTTGAATACGATAATAATCTAGTAAATATTCAAATCCAAAAACATCCGTATTATCTCCATAAACCATACCATCTTTTATAAAGAGTGTATTAACAGCTTGTAGTTTTTTAGCAACATCAGATAAATTTTCGATATGATCTATGATGATTTCTTTATAAGGTTTTGTAACATTATATCCCTGATACTCATGATTTTTTAATGCTAAAACAGCTTGTGCTAAATCTTGTCTTTCGATATCTTTTAATTCATAAGTAATTTCTTCATTAATCAAATCACCAATCACAGGATGAATTTTAGGTGACAAACTATAACTAATACCTTGTCCTAGTATCGCTAGATTATATTTCATTTTGATATGCCTTTGAAAGTGTCATTAAATGTTTTAAAAATACCTCATATAAATTTATGAGTTCTTGATCTTTAACTTTAGATTTCATCAGATTTAATAATGCATCTTCTCTTGTTTGATCTAAAACAGGAAGATTATGTTCTTTTTTATACAAACCTATTTGTTTACTAACATGCATTCTTTCTTCAAATAACGCTAAAATGTTTTCATCAATTTCATTAATCTTACTTCTTAATTCATCTAAGTTCATGTATGTCACCACCTAGTTTTTTATATGCTTCAAAAAATGTTGGATATGATTTTTCAACGCATTCAGCTTGTTTAATAAGAACAGGACCGTTTGCTTTAATAGCAAGCACTGAAGCTGCCATAGCGATTCTATGATCGTTAAATGTGTCAATGATGACATCGCCTTTTAATTGGTCAACACCTTGTATTTCTATTTTATCATCTAATACTTTCACGTCGACACCAAATCTTTTAAGCACATCCTTCATTGCTTCCACACGATCAGATTCTTTGATTCGTAATCTTTCAAAATTAATAAATGTTGTTACACCTTCACTTAATGCTGCAACCCCCATCAGCATTGGACCTAAATCAGGCACTTGTGCTAAATCAATAGTTGTTTGTCGCAATTTAGTTGGTGATACACGATATACACCTTGTTCATACGTAATGTCAGCACCCATAGATTTTAAAATATCTACACATGCTTTATCACCTTGAAGGCTTTGATCATTTAAATTATTTAATATAAGTGTTTGGTTTCCAAAAAGACCAGCAGCAAACCAAAAGACTGATTGTGAGAAATCACCTTCAACGATTTGGTCTTTAGCTTGATAACTCTGACCACCTTTAATGTAGATATATTGATCAACTCTCAAAATATGAATACCATATTTTTTTAAAACATCCAATGTTAAATCCACATAACCTTTAGATTCAAGTGGTGTTGTGAGTTCAATCACAGAATCTTTTTTTAATAATGGTAGAGCAAATAATAATCCACTAATAAATTGAGAACTTACATCACCTCTAAGGGCAAAATGGCCACCTTTTAGTTTTCCCTTCACAAGGAGCGGAAGTTGATGATTTTCATCTAGATGCTGGAATGTAACACTTCGATTTTGAAATAAATCTTCATATACATCTAAAGGACGATCGATAAGTCTATTTTCACCATGGATCTCTATCTTTTCATCAGTAAGCATATAAATAGGAATCATAAATCGTAAAGTTGATCCAGATTCTTTAACATTGATTTTATGTTTATCTATATTGAAGTCTAAAGGCACTACGTGATCTTGATTAAATTTAGCACCTAAAATTGAAAGTGCATCTTTTGTAGCTTCTAAATCTTTAGAATCTAATACATTTTTAACAACACTTTCATTTTTAGAAAGTGCAGCAGCAATCACATAACGATGTGATAAAGATTTAGATGATACAACGTCAATCTGTCCACTTAAACTTTTGGGACATATTTTAATATCCATAATTTTATCCAATCTTAATGGTTTCTATAACAGGTACACCTATGTCTTTAATAAATACAAAATGATATCCGTTTGCCATATTTTTTTTGTCGTATTTTAATTCATCTTGGAACTCTTCTTTTTCTAACAACGGTTGTTTCACAAGTTCTAATCTAAGTAGTACTTTTTTAACTTCATCATATAGACATGGGCGTGTAATACCTTCTAAGATGCCTATTTCTAATGCGATAAGCATACCATAACTTATGGCTTGTCCATGCTTATACATGCTATACTTTGTTTTCTTCTCAATGGCATGACCATAAGAATGTCCAAAGTTTAAATACATACGTTCTTTATAATCATAAGGGTCTATGAGTACAACTTGTCTTTTAACTTCAATCGCATCAATAATCTCTTTTTCAGTGACTTGATCATGGGATAGAAAAAACTCAAATAATTCTTTATTTCCAATAAGTCCCGCCTTAATCATTTCTGCAAGACCATTTCGATATTCAAGCACACTAAGCGTATTTAAAAACTGTGGATCAATGATGACTTTTTTAGGTTGATAAAAAGATCCAATCAGATTCTTACCTTGTTCCAAATCAATACCGACTTTACCACCTATGCTGCTATCTACCATAGATAAAAGTGTTGTAGGAATTTGAATAAAAGGTACACCTCTATAAATCGTAGATGCGATGAAGCCAGTTAAATCGCCGATGACACCGCCACCTAAGGCAATCACTAAATGTTGTCTTTTTAATCCAGCTTTAATCAAGTCTTCAATAGCTTTTAAATATATATCAAAAGACTTTGATTTTTCGCCTTCAGGAACAAGAACAACTTGGTATTTAAACGCATTAAACCAATCGCTTATTTTCGCTTTATAGTGCGAATATACCAATTCATCAGTAACGATAAACACTTCATCATATGCATATACTTCTTTGATGTGAGATTCAATTTTTTCCATTTCATTTAAGCCAACAATAATATCATATTCTGGCATACTAATCTTTGTCAAAAGTTAACCTCTTCTCTTTTGCTTTTTTCATATATGTCATTAAATCTTCTTTTTGATCATGCTTAATCATATCTTCCATATGTTTAAGTTGATCTTGAAAATCTTTAATCACACCTAATAATGCAGGTTTATTTTCTAAGAATAATTCTGTCCACATTGTTTCATTAATCTTAGCAATTCTTGTTAGATCTCTATATGAATCTCCAGTCGCATCTTTTGTTTCATTAAAATGATCCGTATTGACAAGAGCAACCGCGAGTACATGTGTAAGTTGTGATGTAAATGCAATCAATTGATCATGAGTTTTAGCATCTACTTTTAGTATGCGTCCAAAAGCCAATTCATCTGCAATTTGTCTTAATATATTTTCATCATTTTGTTTCGATAATCTAGAAGGTACTAAAACAAAGTTAGCCCCTTTAAATATACGATAATCTTTAGCATCATATCCACTGATTTCTTTACCAGCCATTGGGTGATGCGATGTATACGAAAGCCCTTTTGGAAGTATTTTTTCAATCTCATCCATCATCCACACTTTAGTCCCAGAAACATCTGTAACCATTTGACCTTCTCTAAATAAATCTTGATGATTTAAGATGAATTCAATATTATGCTTTGGATATAAAGAAAGAACAATTAAGTCACACTCACTTAATTTATTTATATGGTTATCATGTTCAACAATACCCTCTTCAATGGCTTTTAAAACTTTATCTGTACTTCTGTTATATGCGTATATTTGATGTCCCTTAAGTTTTAATCCTTCCGCATAGGATGCACCAATTAATCCAAGACCTACAATAAAGATTTTCATACTATTTTTTTATCAATTGTTGGTGCAATCTTTTCTAATTTCTTAACCATTTGATCATATTTATGTGGTTTTAATGATTGTGCACCATCACTCATCGCATGCTCTGGATCGTGATGAACTTCAACAATTAAACCATCAGCACCAACTGCTAAACTTGCTAAACTTAAACTTTCAATCATATTCCAACGTCCTGCGGCATGACTTGGATCAACGATCACTGGTAAATGAGATAATTCTTTAATTGCTAAAACAGCACTGATATCGAGTGTGTTTCTTGTATAAGTCTCATACGTACGAATACCTCTTTCACACATGATAATATCTTCATTACCATTGGCCATGACGTATTCAGCAGACATTAACCACTCTTGAATGGTTGCTGCAATACCTCTTTTTAATAAAATAGGTTTTGTTGATCTTCCTAACTCTTTTAATAATGAAAAGTTTTGCATGTTTCTAGCACCAATTTGAATAATATCTACATACTTTTCAAATTCATCTAAAACATCAGGACTCATCAATTCAGTAACAACAAGCATATCAAACTCATCAGCTACTTTTCTTAAGATTTTTAAACCTTCAAGTCCTAAACCTTGAAATGAATAAGGAGAAGTTCTAGGTTTATAAGCACCACCACGTAAAAATCTTACGCCTGATTTTTTTAATTCTTTAGCGATTGTTCTTAATTGATCTTCTGATTCAACTGAACATGGACCAGCCATCATCACAAATTGATTTCCACCTATTTCGACACCGTTATTAAATTTAATAACTGTATTTTCAGGATGAAAACTTCTGCTTGCTTTCTTAAATGGTGTAGATACTCTTGTAACATCAGCAACCCCATCAAACGCATATAAATCATTGGGTTCAAAACCTGTTGTGTCACCAATAATACCAAAAATTTTAACAGTTTCACTACTTACATCTTTAACTTCTAAGTTTTTTTCTTTTAGAAAATCAACAATTTTATCATATTGGTTTTTTGTTGAATTTTCTTTCATTCTTACAATCATCGTTCTTCTCCTTTGAAATAAAAAAATCCCTGAGGAACAACCTCAAGGATGAATGTATCATTGATTGGCTGTTTCCTTTTACTTAAATCACTCAAAAAGGAATGCCCTGCAATCCTTTATTTTTTGTAGTAATATGCGTAATAAAAAACAGATTTCAATATATTTAACATAGAAATATTACCTTTCTTGTTTGTAAGTATAGTATCATAGAGTTTTAAAAAAGACAAGGTGTGTGTTATGATATGATGCATTTTTTTCATATTTTTTTTAATTTTAGGTATTGTGTTTTGCACAGTACCATGTTATATTAGTAGTGTGTGATACACAGTAAGGGAGGTTTCTATGAATACACAATTCAAAAAAGGTATTGTGGAATTATGCGTTCTAAGTCTCATTGAGAGTAAAGATATGTATGGATTTGAAGTGATTGAAATTTTGTCAAAGACGATTGATGTAAATGAAAATACAGTATATCCAATTCTTAGACGTTTAACTGCACAAGATTATTTTAGTACTTATTATGAATCCACAACACTTGGTGCACCTAGAAAATATTATAAGATCACTAAAGCTGGAAAAGACATCTATGAAGCATATATGACTGAGTGGCGAGATTTTTTACAAGGTGTAAACCAAATTTTAGGAGGAAAATAAAATGAAAAACGATTATTTAGATGAATTAAAACAGATTTTAACAAATCACAATGTAAGTGAATCTGATATTAACGATATTATGAATGACTATACTCAAATGTATGATGACGGACTCGATAAATCTATGTCTGATACTGAAATAAGAGAGCTTTTAGGTGAACCTAGAAGAGTATATGAAGATTTAAAAGATACTTTATCTTTTATAGTGAAAAATCATAAAGATCACAAATTAGTTGCTTTATCTCCATTCATTGCACTTATTACATTTATGACCATAGGATTTACCACTCAAATTTGGCATCCTACATGGCTTATTTTCTTAATCATTCCAATCTTAGGTGTCTTATCAGGTGGAGGAAGAGACAAAATCATTGGACTTATGCCTTTTATATCTTTAATCACTGTGATTTTAGTAGGAACTTACCTTGGATATTATGAATATGCATGGTTAGCGTTCTTAAGCATTCCGATGGTCGCATTGATTCTTCATCCCAGCAAGAAAAACACACTGATGTTTTCATCATTTGTGATTGCGATTTTATTTTATGTATATATAGTATATACTCAAGGTGATATTCTTATAGGTCTATTAGGATTTTTACTTCCAGTGGCATTAGGTATCTATTTTGAGCGCATAAGAATCACTGTCGATTTTGATCGTTCGAGAAAAGGTATCATGATTTTTTCAACACTTATCATCTTATTAGCAATATTTATCACTGTCGGCCTATTGGTTCCTAATTCATGGGTTTATGCTTGGCAAATACTTCTACTTTTCCCAATTGCAGCAATCATTATCTCTGGTGAATTTAGATTGGTTGCTGTCATGCCTTTCATCTCAACAATCATCTTTTTCTCAGTTGGATATTTCTTTGATATGTTCTACATATCATGGTTGGCATTCTTACTCATTCCAATGACAGGTATTTTAGATGATGGTAAACCAAAAAAACATAGAAAACATTTAGATTAAAAAATAAAAAGCCAATCGTTAAATTGGCTTTTTTTTATTTCAATCGATCCAAATCAACATATCCTAAACCTAATGCTTTAGGTCCAGTATGTGCACCAACAACAGGTGTTAAATATGCAACAATGACTTCTCTTTCTGGAAATACTTTACGTATTTCTTCAACAAACCATTTCACATATTCATCTGCATGTGCGTGAGAAATGAATGTAATGACGTTTTTATCTTCTGTATCTTCAATATATTTTTCTAAGACACGTTTTTGTGCTTTATGAGTTGTTCTGATTTTTTCTAAAGTTTCAACTTTACCTTCTTTATCTATAGTGAGTAGTGGTTTAAGTTGTAACATCGTTCCAAGTGTCCCTTGAAGCTTAGATAAACGACCATTTTTCATTAAATATAAAAGTGTGTCTACTGCAAAAAATATTTGATGATTTTCTCTTATTTTTTCTAGATATGAAATAATTTCTTCAACACTTTTACCTTGTGCAGCCAAACGATGAGCTTCTAATACCATATATGCTTCTGCATAAGCTAATGTTCTTGAATCAAATGCAGTAACCTTTAAGTCAACTTCTGCACCAGCGCGTTGAACAGCTTCATATAATCCTGATAATTTTGAAGAAATAGTAATGACTAAAGCTTCTTCATAACCTTTTTCTTTAAGTGACTCAAACACTTCAATCATATGTCCAATTGAAACATAAGATGTCTTTGGAATATCATCTGGATTATGATTAATACGTTCATAAAATGTTTTAGCATCCATATCAACAAAATCATTATAGCTTTGTTGATCGCCAAAATGGATAACTGATCTTAAAATCTCGATATCTTTTGGATAGTCCAAATAATCAAGCCCAGCATTACTACATGTTAATATTGCGATTTTACTCATTTTTCTCTCTCCATATCTCAATATTTATGTATAAATATCTTATCATATATTTTTCTTATTTGAGCATATCCTTTAGCAAATTCAAATCATCAATTGAATTATACTTTTGAAGTCTTGATGGATGCTGATGCCCTTTTGTAAACAATATAGGTCTTACGCCTAGAATATCTGCAATCTCTGCATCATGAAGTGTATCACCAATCATGACGCTATTTTCAGCATGAATATGATGCTCTTTAATGTATGATTTTGCGACATCAATTTTACCATTTGCATATACATCAGATGTACCTAAAACATCGTCAAATAAACCATCGATTTTAAAGTGTTTTAATTGTGCTTTTAGATTGTTAATTTCTGATGCAGAAAGGACTATATTTTTATATCCTTTTTCTTTAAAATAAGTCACAATTTCTGCAATATTTTTATGCAAAGGAGCATTTAAACTGCGTGGTTGATATAAGTCAATAAATCGCTTTGCCAAGACATCAAAACTAGTTTTTTCTAAGTCGTATACCTTAGCATAATAATCTCTTACAGGAAAATCAAAAATCATGAGATATTCATCAAATGTAACCCCTGGTCGATCGACCTCTTCAAGCATCTGATTTAGGATCTCATAACATAAGTATGCATCATCTAAAATGGTGCCATTAAAATCCCAAAAAATGTATTTCATAAGTCACTCCTATTTATGGTATGGATGGTGCTTCATAATCATAAAAGCACGATAGATTTGTTCTGTAAAAATAAGACGCATTAATTGATGTGGAAATGTCATTTTTGAAAATGAAATTTTAAGTTGTGTTCTCTCATAAACTGCATCCGATAAACCGTGAGAACCTCCAATGATAAAGACGATATCTCCTTGATGATATGATAGTAACTCTTCAATCTTTTCTGCAAATCCTTCTGAAGTAAACATTTCGCCTTTAATAGCTAACGCAATCACATAATCACTTGGATTAAGTAATTTTAATAAAGCTTCACCTTCTGCGTGCAATGCTTTTTCGTCTTTTCCATCTTTAACTTCTATCATCTCAAACTTAATTGGTATTTGTTTTTTATAATAATCAATACCCTCATTTAAATATTTTTGATTAAGTTTACCCACTGAAATTAATTTAATCATACATCTACTCCTGGTAAACCTTCTTTAGTTGCATAATAAACGATTACTTTCGTTGGATCATCAAATTCTTTAACAATAGATTCTTCAATAGATAGTACACTATTACAATCTTCAGAAATATGGGATACAAACCAAGTTGCAACCTTCCCATTGATGAATTTATTCATCAAATATGATGCATCATCATTTGATAAATGTCCTTTTTCAGATAATATTCTTTTTTTGAGTAAAAACGGTCTTGGTGAATTCATTAAAAGCGTTGGATGATGGTTTGCTTCTAAAATATATGCATCCGCACCTTTTAAAAGATTATAATATGCTTCATCTAAATAACCTGTATCATATAAAATCACTATTTTTTTATCACCGTCTATCACATATCCAACAGGTTCATTGGCATCATGTGAAATTCCAAAAGGTATCACTTTAATTTGTTCAATTTCAGTTAAGACTTCTGATTTAACAATCGTAACATGTTTAATCAATTGTTTGACTTCATCTGTTAAACCGTCAAAGGTTCCTTGAGTCATTAATACTGATTTAAATGAAGTGTTTTTTAATAGCGTTTTCATACCCATGACATGATCATGATGTTCATGCGTTAAAAGTAAGTAATCAACATCACTTATTTCTTCACCATATTCACTCATTTTTGCAAGCATTCGTTTATAACTAATTCCAGCATCAACAAACAGTTTAATATGGCCTACTTTTAAGTAGGTCATATTGCCTTTTGATCCACTAGCTAATATATATACTTTCATGTCATCACCTTCTTTAATCATAACATAAAAACTATGTGATATTAACAAATAAGTAGAAAGTTGTTGCAATACCCCTTAAAAAATGCTATATTATAAATGCTTGTATGAAATACAAATAAGGAGTGAACACAATGAATCGAATCAAAAATTTGAGAAGATTTGCGCTATTAGCAATTATAGTTGCAGGATCTCTCACACTAGCTGCATGTAACTCGAGTAGCAAAGTTCCATATGGTAGCTTATCAGAAGACAATGTCTACTTAACTTTCGGAGATTACACAGTTAATGAAAAAGAATTATACGATCAATTCCGTATTCAAGCCGCTTCAGTATTATCAACAATGATAGAAAAAGATATCTTTGCTGATTATATTGCTCAAGCTGAAGCTAAAATCGCATCAGGTGATGCAGATACTCTAGAATACTTCTATGATCAAGTCAACACAGCCATTTTCAATGAAACTGACAAAGAAACTCTACAAGACTTATATGATAACAATAACGATATATATGTAAGATCAATTGAACAATTTGCAGATTCACTATACTTGAATGACAACACACTTAATGTTGATACAATTGTAAATGACTTATTAAGCTTACCAACACCTTTCACTGGTTATGAAACACTTCCAGTGCTAGTAGACGCATACAAGTTAATGGTAGCTGAAAGAATTTATGCGAATGAAACATTACAAACTGAAGTTGTTGATTCAGAAAGTAATTATTATGTTGAAAGTTCAGATGTTGTAACATATTACCAAAACAACACTGAAGGTCGTTATGATGTTAGTGCATTAATCGTACGTTTTATTAACTTAAATGAAGCAAACGCTGCATTATATCAAGTAGGTTTAAAATCAGACTCTAAAGGTTTATGGTATGAATTGCCAGACATTAGAATTGCTGAAGGTCAACCTGGATATGTTGATTTAACAGATACAGTAACTTATGGTTACATTGTTGACATTTTAGATGAATTAGGATTACTTGGTAAATTAGGTGTTAACTATGCTGATCGTTCTAAATTAAGTATTGCTGATTATGAAAACTATTACAAAGCATATACAATTGCTAAAAGAGATGGTTATTCAGATGCACCTCTTACTACTGAAGAAGTAAAAGCTAAATTTGTTGAAATTTATAATTTATTAAATCCAGCTGCTACTGTTGAAATCGATGGTACTGGTGCAATCGTAAGTACAAGTGGTGAAGATTTCCAAACAACTTACACTTATGATGAATTAACAGATATGAACACAAGCTTAAGATCTCATTTATATAACACTTTAACAGCTGAAACTCAAATTGCTGATCCAGATACTGAAAAAGCATATTCATCAAGAATTCAAACATTTGGTGATTTCAAATATTTAGTATTTAAATTAGATGATAACAGTGCTGATGAAGATGGTATCTTAATTGAAGATCCAGCAGATGATACAGCTTATATTTTCAATACAGATGATAGTGATGCAACAGTTGCTCAAAAAGCTCAAGATGCTTATGATCAAGCTTATGCAGATTTAGTTGATGGTAAATTAACTTCTTCTTATATTTCATCTAAAGTTAGTGAAAAATATGATGCTGCTGATGTTAATATTTATGATAACATTTTAAGAATACTTTACGGACAAACTTATACTTATGCTGGTACTGACAAGAATAAGACTGGCGATGTAGTTGCTGATGTTAATGGTACTGATATTACAGTTGATGCATTCTATGCTGAAGTTGAAAAATCATACGGTGTTAACTTATCACTTGATTTAGTATTAAACAAATATTTATCAAATAGTGATGAATATACAGTAACAGATGATCAAATGGCTGATTATAAAACTCAATTTGAAGATATCATCACTGCTTTCTCATCAAACAGTTATTCAAGCTATCCAGCTTCAATGGGTAGAGAAGCATTCTTATTAGTTGCCTTTGGTGCTACTTCTAATGAAGAAGCAATCAATCAATTATATGTATATCCAGAATTAAGAGATCAATATTTAACAGATTATGAAAATCATTATAGCAATGACAATTCTACAATCTATGAAAAATTTGCTCAACTTGCTGAATTACAATATAATAATGAAAAATCTATTTCTGTAAGTCATTTACTCATTTATTTTGATTTAAATGCTGATGGTACACCAGACAATCCTGCTGATGTATTAAATGAATCAAACACAACAGAAATTATGACTGGTTTATTAAACTTAATTCAAGGTTACACTGATACTGAAGGTGTATATCATGAAGGTATTTATGACCGTTTAGGTAAATACACTGATTTTGAATCAGGTTTATCTGACATTGCTAATGAATTTAATGATTCTGGTAGAATCTTAAGAGGTAGCTTTGGTGTTGGTGAAGGCGAATATATCGACTTACAACCTGAATTATACTGGTCAGAATTCCGTCAATTAGGTTTTAATATGACTTATGAAACAATCTCATCTGACATTACAAATGTTTCTAACTTTATCACTAATTCAAGTGTATTAGACACTGTATTCTACGATAGAGCAATCGACATTTATGATACAGTCTCTGCTTATCAAGAAGCAAACCCAACAGATGATTCTTTATTCCCATATTTAGATTTCTATGATCAAATTATGTACAATGCTGGTATTACTGAATCAGATTTACAATTAGTTCAAACTGATTTCGGATGGCATTTCATTTTAGCGGATTCAGTTGCTGAAAAAGATAGTGCAATCTATTCACAAGCAGATGATACAGATGATGATTATATTAATACTGACTTAAACCTTAATGTTTATAATGAAACTTCAGATACTTTAACTGCAAGTCAAATTGAATATTATTTAGTATTAGATAAGACTGATGAAGGTGCACCACTTCCAACTGTTGTGGATACAGCTATCAATTCTTACTTACAACCAATTCTTACTAAATATACTGGTACTTACATGCAAAGAGAATTAATCTTTAAGTTAGTTGCTGATGCACAATTTGCAGACAGTGCCGATAACGCAAGATTAACTGCAATTCGTGCAATCAATAGAAGACAATTTAACAGCTACTTATTGTCTGATAATGGCGGAGTATATGATGCAAATTATGCTGCATTATATGGTTCATGGTTCGATATTTTAGAATCTTAGTTCACGATTTAACGATAAATAAAAAGACTTTGAGAATACTCAAGGTCTTTTTTGTTTTTAGATTTAATTTAGAATAACCAATTTTGAATAATTAAATAAATAATTGGAATCAGTAATGCTGGTAATAAATTAGCAACTTTGACTTTCGCTATCTCCATAAAATTAAATGCAATAGCAATCAACATCATATTACCAATCATTGAAATGGTTAAAATCATTTCAGGTGTCATATAAGTACTTAGGAATGCTGCTAAAAGTGTGATACCACCTTGATAAATTAATACAACGATGGCAGAAAAGATAACACCAATCCCTAAAGCTGAAGCTAAAATCATCCCTGTGAAAAAGTCTAGAGTAGATTTGACAAGTAATGTTGTCATCCCTTGTCCTAAACCATCTTGTATAGAACCCGTAATTGACATCGCTCCAACACTAAAGATGAGTGTTGCTGTTACAAATCCTTTAGCAATCGGTGGTAATTTAAACTTAGTCTCAAACTTTAATGCAAATTTATTAATTTTCTCATCTATATCAATCCAGGTTCCTATAATCGTACCTAAAACAAGTGATATGATCATGAGTAAATCATATCTTGTCGTGATCGATAAATCTGTTGAAATCACAATAAAATCTTTAATAAACCAGCCTAGTGATAATGCAAACAATCCAAGTCCTATGGAAAAGATAACTGCTTTTTGTATTTTTTCTGATAATCCTTTTTTAAGTAAAACCCCTAGAATAGATGCTAAAATGATTGCACCTACATTAATTAATGTACCCATCTATATCCTCATTTAAAAAGTATATAGTCTCATTATAATACACTTCTTACCATTTTAAAAAATATTTTTAAATAAAAAAGTATCTACAAGAGATACTTTTATGATTATTTTACTTTGTGCTTATAAAATTTCATTTTATCCATTACTGCAATCATTTGAGTGAATGTACCATCTGCAGTTTGATCTAAGGTTTCACCTAATACTGTAAATTTAGAATCAATAGTATCAATAAACCATAAGAGTAGTGCTTCTCCTGTTTGTGGTTTTTTAGGAGAACCAAAATGGAATTGTCCATGATGTGATAAGATCATATGTTTAAGCATCAAAACTTCTTCACTGTTTTCAAATCCAAATTGTCTAGCAACACCATCAATATCAATGGTTTCCATAACCAAGTGTCCAATGAGCATACCTTCTTTTGTATACTCTCCATCAACACCACTAATCTCATCAATTTTAGCCATATCGTGCAAGATAGTTGCTGCATATAATAAATCTTTATTCAAATATGGATAGACAAGTAAGAATCCATCAATAAGTTTAAGCATTGTATATGTATGATAGCTTAACCCACCAACATAAGCGTGATGGAATTTGGTTGCTGCTGGATGCATATAGAATTTTTTGCTTTTTGCATCATAAATCGTTTTTGTAATCTTTTTTAAAATCTCATTATCAATTTGATTTAAAAATGATTCTACACCACTCTTGATTTCTTTAAGAGGCATAGGTGCATAAACATAAAACACTTCTAAAAGCTGTGATAATTCTTCTGATGATAAAACATCTTCAGCTGGTGTAATACCCACGCACTTTAGAATAAGTTCATCTTCTACTTTAACTACAGCTAATGCTTCAAATTCATAAAGTTTACCTGTAGAGATTAAATCTAATTGTTCAAAATCTAATTTAAAGTTAATATGTTCACCATCTTTTGTAGCTACTGTTGTATTACAAAAATGTGGACCATGATTGATACTTTCAATTTTTCCGATGATTTTATATGTTTGATTTTCTTTTAGAGTCATTCATATCCCTCATTTCATATGATTGATTAAGAATTGTTTTAGTTCTTCTTGATCATTTTTAAGTTCGTTTTTTAATATAGCAAGTACCATCGCTTGTTGAACTTCCTTAAGCCAAGCACCTGCTTTTTTATCTGTGATCGCCATCATTTCAAAAGGCTTTAGTTTTAAATCTAATTCACTTTGAATCGGTAGTTTTTCATAAAGACTCATTAATTCGTTATTCATTAGTCTTTCTCTTTTTAACATGTAATTCACTCTAGATGCTAATAAGCATAAATCAATACCATAAGTGTATAAATCAATTGAATCAAACTCTGTTTTACTATTTGCTAGTTTTGCAGCCGTTAGATAACGATGTTTTTGTTTATTTGAAAAAGGCCACTTAGATGGAACTACACCTTTATTTAGTGCAAAACTTAATGTAAAGAAGACATCAACAAATGGCATTTCATCAAGTTCTGATACATATAAAATACCTTTTTCTAATCCTGGTAATACTTGATATATCTCAGTAGTGACCATCGTTTTAAGTGCTTTCTTTAAATGCTTACCTTTAAGAATTTTAACGAGCTCTGCTAAAACTCTTTCCATAGCAACATTTGTAAGCTTATCTTTTAAGTCAAAGATCGCTTCTCTAGTTTCTTTAGTGATTTGAAAACCAAGTTTTGATTGGAAATAGATGGCTCTTAACATTCTAATAGCATCTTCACTAAATCGTAAATATGGATCACCAATAGCTTTAATCATCTTGGCTTGTAAATCTTTTTCACCTTCGACATAATCAAAAATTTGGAGATTTTCATCCATTAAAAGTCCATTGATGGTAAAATCTCTTCTGCTCACATCTTCAGTCACAGTTTCACTATAGGTTACGTGCTCAGGATGTCTTTGATCTTCATAAGGACCATCAATTCTATATGTAGTTACTTCAAAAGTTTCTTCTTTGAAAAATACTGTTACTGTACCATACTTAATACCTGTGGGTTTAGTTTCAAATATTTTTGCGACTTGATATGGTCTTGCATTCGTTGTAATATCAATATCAGTTAGTGGCATTTTAAGTAGATAATCTCTAACTGCTCCACCAACGATAAATGCTTCATATCCATGTTTTTTTAATATTTTTAACACCATTTGGGCGTTATTTAAGTTTCTCATTACATCACCACACATATTATACCAATTATTGTGATTTATTGATAGTCTAAATATTTTAATCAATTTCATAAGTTCAAATATATATATTTGATGCTTCATGCTATAATTATTTTAGAGGTGGTTATATGAAACATTTTATCAATCAACCTGCAATCAACTACTCAGGTTATAGAAAAGACCATTCTCCTTTACTAAAGGTATATCCAAGTAAAGAAGAGATTCTTGAAGATTTAAACATATTAGAAGGAAATTATTATTATCTTCGTTTATTTGATTGTTCTATACATGCTCATCGTGTGCTTGAAGTAATCACTGAACATAAGTTAAATTTTAAAGTCATGCTAGGTTTATCGCTTCGTGCAGAAGAAAATCATGTAAATCATCCATTTTTCTATTTACATACTGAAGATCAATTATCAGTTAATAAATTAATTAATCAAGAGTTAATCAATGAAATCATTGAATTATCACATACATATAAAGAAATCATTTCTGCTATTTCTATTGGTAATGAGATTAGATCTATTTGGAGCAATCAGAGAGTGCCTATCAATCGTATGGTTGATGTCGTCAAAGAGATTAAGGAAAAAACAGATATACCTATAACTTACTGTGAAGAATACCAAACCTGGATTGAAGAACTTTCACCATTATCTGAAGTTGTAGACTTTATCAGTATTCATACATATCCTGCATGGCAAGGAAAAACCATTGAACAAGCCATTGAAACGCTTGATCAAAACTATAGGGAAGCCGTTTTAAAATTTAAAGATAAAGATATTATCATTACAGAGACTGGCTGGCCAACAAGTAGTCATGGTAGTCGCATCTCTATTGATGTAGCAAACGTGCGAAATCAACAGATTTATCTTGAAGATCTGGCATCTTGGTCTCATGATAATGATGTATTGGTCTATATTTTTGAAGCATTTGATGAGCCTTGGAAGGGTGGAGAAGATCCTAAAGAGCCTGAAAAGAACTGGGGCATCTATTTTGAAAACAGAGTAAAAAAATAAGAACCCTTGAATCCGTATCATTAAAACGGACACGATAAAAAAAGAGACATATTAGAAACAAATCTAGTATGTCTTTTTTGATATACTAAAAACAATACTTAAAGGAGAAAGAAATGAGAAAGACACAAAAACATGAAAGTTATAGTATCAAAGAGAAAAATCAAATCGTTTTACTCTATCTAGATCAGCATATGAAAATGATGGATATCATTAGAAGATATGATATAGGCAACAAATCTCAAGTCTATAAGTGGGTGAAGCAATACCAAACATATGGGACAGTGATAGACAATAGAGGGAAGGCAACCAAAAGAGACAATCCAAGAAAAGGTAGACCAAGAAAATATGAAGTAGATTTATCAGCATTGAGCAAGGAAGCACTCATTGAAAAAGTAAGGTTATATGAAGATATAAAAAAATGCCTGGCCTACCTAAAGAAAGATTAACCAAAGCATACTATCAAGTGATTGATATGTTAAGAAATAAATATCCAGTTAAGCTCTTATGTAAGACATTAGGCTGTTCTAGAAGTGGATATTGTTAATGTCAATACTAAATTAACCAATAATGGTGGAATAACATTTACCACTTTTGATGTTTTAGGATTCTTCTTCAAGTATATCTTTCATACGATAAGATCTACCTACAATATTAATCACACTAG
>JBFWMH010000012.1:0-43566 GCA_050251655.1 Acholeplasmataceae bacterium | reverse complement strand
ATCACTATAGACTGTTTATAAGAAAAATAAGGTAGATTACGGTTTTTTAATCAAAGTGTGAGAAACTATGGAAAAAAGTAAAAAAAGGGTTAAAAAAACTTATAAAATGGGTTATAATGAATAATGGTTAAAGACGAATACCCAAAAGAGGATGATTTTATGCTTAATGTAGGTGCAAAAGTAAATAATTTTAATTTACCTGATGCAAAAGGCAATATGCATCAACTTAATGATTTTTTAGGTAAACGTGTTGTCATTTATTTTTATCCTAAAGATAATACACCAGGTTGTACGACTCAAGCATGTGCTTTTAGAGATACATATGATGAGTTTGAAAAAAGAGGTGTCATTGTCATTGGAATTAGTAAAGACAGTCAAAAAAGTCATCAAAAATTTATTGATAATTTTGAATTACCTTTCCTATTATTATCAGATGAAAATCTTGAAGTTATCAATCAATTTGGTGTCTACGTAGAAAAAAGTATGTATGGTAAAAAATATATGGGTGTGAGTCGTTCTACATTTGTTTTAAATGAAGAAGGTATCATCACACATGTGTTCGAAAAAGCATCTCCTAAAGAGAATGCTTATGATATTTTAAAAGTCTTAGAATAGAATATGGAGGTTTGTTTATGGTAGCGAAAAAAGTGATTAAATCCATGGACGGAAACGAAGCAGCTGCATACTGTGCTTATGCATTCACAGAAGTTGCAGGTATTTACCCTATTACACCATCTTCACCAATGGCACAAAATGTTGACCTTTGGGCTTCACAGGGTAAAAAGAATTTATTTGGGATGCCAGTTAAAGTTGTAGAAATGCAAAGTGAAGCAGGAGCTGCAGGTACAGTTCATGGTTCATTACAAATGGGTGTTTTAACAACAACATTTACAGCATCACAAGGTTTATTATTGAAAGTTCCTAATATGTATAAGATAGCTGGTCAATTATTACCAGGTGTTTTCCATATTGCAGCAAGAAGCTTAGCAGCTCAAGCTCTTTCAATCTTTGGTGATCATCAAGATGTTATGGCAGCTCGTCAAACAGGGTTTGCATTATTAGCATCAACAGGTGTTCAATCATCAATGGACTTAGCAGGTATTGCACATTTAGCAGCAATTAAGTCAAGTATTCCATTTATGCATTTCTTTGATGGATTTAGAACATCACATGAAGTTCAATCTATTGAAGTTATGGATTATGAAGTGTTTGATCGTTTGTTAGATAGAGATGCACTTGCTAAATTTAGAAGTATTGGATTAAATCCAGAGAGACCTGTAACTCGTGGTACAGCTCAATCTGATGATGTTTATTTCCAAACAAGAGTATTACAATCAACTCATTATGCTCAAGTACCTGATATTGTTAATGAGTATATGCAAGAAATTTCAAAAGTTACTGGAAGACCTTATGCACCTTTCGTGTTCTATGGTGATCCAGAAGCTACTGATGTGATTATTGCGATGGGGTCTGTATGTGAATCAGCTCAACAAACAGTTGATCATTTAAGAGCTCAAGGTAAAAAAGTCGGTTTATTAACTGTACATTTATACCGTCCATTTAGTATTAAATATTTCTTAGATGCAATGCCAAAAACAGTTAACAAAATTGCTGTATTAGACAGAACTATTGAACCAGGATCTATTGGTGAACCATTATTCTTAGATGTTAAATCTGTTTATTATGGTGCTGAAAATCAACCTAAGATCATTGGTGGTCGTTATGGTTTATCATCTAAAGATACAACATCTGCAATGTTAGTTTCAGTATTTGAAAACTTAGCAGGTGAACAAAAAGATAATTTCACAATTGGTATTGAAGATGATGTTACTTTCTCATCATTATCATATGACAAAACATTAGAAATTACAGAAAATAAAACAACAGAATTATTATTCTTTGGTTTAGGTTCAGATGGTACAGTTGGTGCATCTAAAAACATCACTAAAATTGTTGGTGACCATACTGAATTATACTCTCAAGCTTATGCGTCTTATGACTCTAAAAAAGCTGGTGGGGTTACACGTATGCATTTACGTTTTTCTGATAAACCAATTCGTTCTACATTCCTAGTTAACTATCCAGATTTTGTATCATGTTCAACTGATACGTATCTTACTAAATATGATATGCTTAAAGGTTTGAAAAAAGGTGGAACATTCCTATTAAATACACAAACTCCTGCAGATCAAATTGAAGATTTGTTACCAAATAAAGTTAAACGTCAACTTGCTCAAAAGAAAGCTAAATTCTATATTATTAATGCAGTTGACTTAGCTTATGAAATTGGATTAGGTCGTCGTATTAATACAATTATGCAATCTGCATTCTTTAAATTAAACGCACACTTAATGCCAGCTGAAGAAGCTAATAAATACATGAAAGAATATGCTAAGAAAACTTATGGCCGTAAAGGTGACACAATCGTTTTATTAAACGAACAAGCCATTGATGCTGGTTATGAAAACTTAGTAGAAGTTGAAGTAAATCCTAATTGGGCTGCATTAGAAGATGCACCTCAAGTTGAAGATTTATCAAGACCAGATTATGTGAAGAAGATTGCTGATGTTGTCAATGCGATTGAAGGTGATTCACTTCCAGTATCTGCATTCTTAGGTTATGAAGATGCTCATATGGAAAATGGTTCTACAAGATACGAAAAACGTGGTATTGCTAACTATGTTCCAGAATGGAGAAATGAAAACTGTATTCAATGTAACCAATGTGTGTTCGCATGTCCTCATGGTGTTATTCGTGGATTCTTAGCAACTGAAACTGAAGCAGCTAATGCTCCAGAAGGCGCTAAGATGATCAATGCTAAAGGTAAAGGATTAGAAGGCATGAAATTCTCAATTCAAGTGTCAACACTTGACTGTACAGAATGTGGTGTCTGCGTTCAAGTATGTCCTACACCTGAAAAATCATTAGCAATGGTACCAATCGGTGATGAACTTGCTAAAGGTTCTCAACAAACTGCAGATTATTTCTTCCATGAAGTTACTTATAAAGACTTAGGTGTTGATAGTCCTAAAAACTTAAGTTTCCAACAACCATTATTTGAATTCTCTGGTGCATGTGCTGGATGTGGTGAAACACCATATATCAAAGCATTAACACAAATGTTTGGTGATCATTTAGTGATTGCTAATACGACCGGATGTACTTCAATTTATGGTGGATCTTTCCCATCAACTCCATATACAACAAATAAAGAAGGTTTTGGTCCTGCTTGGGCAAACTCATTATTTGAAGATAATGCTGAATTTGGTTTCGGTATGAAGATTGCTTACGAAACAATGAGAGATAGAGTACAAACTTTATTAGCATCTCATTTAGCAGAAATGCCTGAACAATTAAAAGAATTAGCACAAAGCTGGATTGAAAATAGAAAGAGTGCACAAGAAACTAAGAAGATTAAAAAAGCATTAGTTGCTGAACTTGAAAAAGTTGATGCATCATATGCACGCGAATTATTAACATTGAAAGACTACTTTGCTAAAGTATCGCAATGGATTATTGGTGGAGATGGTTGGGCTTATGACATCGGTTATGGTGGACTTGACCACGTTATCGCTAATAATGAAGACGTAAATATCTTAGTCCTTGACACTGAAGTTTATTCAAATACAGGCGGTCAATCATCTAAAGCTGCTCCAGTAGGTTCAATTGCTAAATTTACTGCAGCTGGTAAACCAAACAAACGTAAAGACTTATCAGCGATTGCGATGAGTTATGGACACGTTTATGTAGCTCAAATTTCTCATGGTGCATCACCAGCGCAAGTTGTTAAAGCACTTAAAGAAGCTGAAAGCTATGAAGGACCATCAATTATTATCGCTTATGCACCATGTATTGAACATGGTATTAAAGGTGGATTAACTAATTCATTTGCACAAGCTAAATTAGCTACTCAATGTGGTTATTGGCCAACATTTAGATTTGACCCACGTAGAGAAGAAGAAGGCAAGAATCCATTCCAAATCGATTCTCGTCCACCAGTATGGGATAAATATCATGACTTCTTATTAAATGAAGCAAGATTCTCTCAATTAGCACAAATCAACCCTGATCATGCTGCTGAACTTCTTGAACTTAACTTATACTATGCTAAGAAACGTTGGGCAATGTATCAAAGATATGCTGCAATGGATTATTCAATTCCTGAAGAAGCAGAATAAAAACTTTACAAAAGATTTAGACCTATCACAAATGTGGTAGGTTTTTCTTTTCTTTAAGCCATAAATGATAAGTTTTGCTTGACACTCACACAATATTGATATAATATTGTAATAAATAATTTTTTACAATGGAGGAAGAAGTGTGAAACATATAAAAAAAATGATAAGTATCACATTTATGATGCTATTTTTAGTTGTATTAGCATCATGTGGGGATAAATCTTATACTGTAACATTTGACACACTAGGTGGTTCAGTAGTTGCAAGCCAAGAAGTTCTAGAAAATGGATTTGCAACTATGCCTGATGATCCTAGTCGTGACGGATATGTATTTAACTATTGGTATCAAGCAAATCAAGATCAAGCTTATGATTTTGATACACCTGTAACAAGTGATTTAACAATTACTGCACTATGGGTAGCAGATGCTGATTTGATTGTAGTGAGTTTTAATTCAAATGGTGGCACAGATGTTGCTGACATCTTAGTCATTTCAGGTAGAACAATCACTGCACCTGAAGCACCAACAAAAGCAGAAAGTGTTTTTGATTATTGGTATTTAACAGATGAAAGTCAAGCATTTGATTTTAATACTCCTATAACAGAAGATATTATTTTAAATGCTTATTGGGCTCCTGAAACATTTACGGTTGCTTTTGACACTGATGGTGGATCAAGTGTTGAATCACAATTGGTTGCGATTCATCAAGTTGCAACTGCACCAGAAGATCCAACAAAAGATGGATATATTTTTGATTATTGGTATGTAGAATCGAATCCATCGAAAGCATTTGATTTTGCAACACAAATTTCTGCTGATGTAACACTTTATGCAAAATGGATTGATGCAGCAGATGTTGAAAGATTACAAGCAGATATTACAGATGTCGAAGATAATTTCTATAACACAGAATACAATTTAAATATCCCTAGTTCAGGTAGAATTAATGGGACATCGATTTTATGGTATTCAACTTCAGACTATATATCTAAAACAGGTGTTGTTTTACCAGTGAGATATGGGGACACAACAACACAAGCATCAGTGACTATTATTTATTCACTTAATGGCTTATCAGAAACAAAAACATATACAGTGGATTTAAATTTAGTAGATGATGTAACAATTACAAATTCTAGAGAAGTTAATTTCTATAATACGACACCAGAATATGATGTTGTAGATAGTTCATTGACTTTATATTTTGAAGAAAATGGTTATGTTCCATATGTTAAAGTGATGGATTTCTTCACTTTATTACAAGGTTTCATTGATCCAAGTATTACAATCACTGATTCAACTGATAATGGTGTGTTAACATTAGAATACACTTATACTGATCCTGATGATGGAACAGTTTATGATCTTATTTGTATTTTGGATTCAAATACGAACACAATAACAACAAATGATCCAGGATTCTATTGGGCTTATGTCTATTCAACTGCGACAAATTATGGACGTCACATTGTTTATGATACTGAAAATCCTAATGCATATTATCAAGAAGGTCATGATGTATTCTATGATTTAAATATGTACAATTTAGATATGGCTGTTTATGAAGGCGATGTTGTTCTTCCTTATTATTTAGTTAATCAATTATTTGCTGGTTCAAGTTACTATAATGTTTATTACAATTACGATGCTTTATATGGTATTTATTCATTACCAAGTGAAGATAGTGATGAATATGCTCAAATGATGGATTCAACGATGCAAGCTACATCAATTCCATCTGATTTATTAGTGCACACTTATAATATGTTCGCATTTGATCTTGATTATTTCTATGGATTAAAAGATATTATGGAAGTTAATACGTATTATGATGAACTTGCAGTCTATATGGATGACTTATTAGATGCAAGAGCATATAAAGTAGATGATGCAATTAGCAAAGTCTTATTAAAAGGTTTAGATGAACCACATACATCATATGGTTATCCTTCATATTTTAATATTGCTAATTATTCAGGACCTGCAACATCAAATCTTGTAAACTATGGACCAAGATTTAATGATTGGTATCAAGGGTTGATTGATGTAAATAGCGCTATTGAAAACAAGTGGGGGAGAGAAAATATTACAGAAGATGAGTGGGCAGCATATTCAACATCAAGACCTTATTATTGGTTCTTAGATACTGAAAAAACAACTGCAGTATTAACACTTGATGATTTTAATACATCTGATATTGAAGAAAGTGCAACATATAACGATACTTACACGAGTGATGCATTAAATTTAGTAAGTGCAACTGATGTATTACCAGCAGTTGATGGTGGAAATAAATATTTCTTCTATAATAATAGTACGGATACAAATAGATATTTAGAGATTTTAGTTAAGGGTTTAAATAGTACATATGTTCAAACATATCAAAGTGCGCTTGTTGCATTAGGCTATACTTTATCTACAGATAGTGAGTCAACAGCATATTATGCTAAAACTGTAAATGATGTAACCTACACTGTTCAAGTATCATTTGACGAAACTTATGGATTATTCTATGTTGGTATTTATGATAGTGGATTAGTTGATAATGTAGTTCCATTTGAAATGAGCATTATCGATACTGTGATTGCAGACAGCGCAGTTTACATGGAAGTCATGTTAGAAACGATGTCAGCAGAAGCACCAAATCTTGCAAATGTTGTTCTTGATTTATCATGGAATATGGGTGGTAACATTGGCGCACTTTATAGAGTTGTTGGATTTATAACAGATCAAGCGTTTGCGACTTCTAGAATGAATAGAGCAACAGGAAGTGTTTCTACATCTTATGTAAGAATTGAAGGTATCGACAGTTATAGTCAATTAAATTGGTCATTGTTAACATCTACAGTTACATTTAGTGCTGCAAATGAAATGGCAACCATATTTAAAGAAAATAATTTAGGTACAGTGATTGGACAACAATCAGGTGGTGGTGCATGTTCAATTACACCAATCTTATTACCTAATGGTACAGCATTTACAACAAGTTCAAACTCAATCAATGCATATATCGTAAGTGGTAGTGGAACTGAAGCTGACCCTTATGTATATGAAAGTAATGAGTTTGGTATTGTACCTGATCAAATCATTGCAGTTTCTGATCTTTATAATGAAACTGTACTCTTAAACATCATTAATCCCGCATAATATAGAAAAGAAACAAACATAAAAATTTACGAAAAATTGTCCAAAAGAGAACATTTTGTTAAAATCCTAGAGTGAAAAAGGAAAATAAAACGTTTTCATGGACAATTTTTCATAATTTAATAGAATTTCACATTATTTTTGGTATAATTTTAAAAAATAGTTTAAAAAGGAGAGAGTAAACTAATGAAAGTTACTAAAAAGTTATTGCTAGTTGTGTCATTCGCTTTTGTTATGGTCTTATTAGCTGCATGTTCTAAAACATATACAGTTACATTTGACTCACAAGGCGGTACTGCTGTAGCTGCTGTAGACGTCAAAGAAGGCGAAACAGTTGCTGAACCAGCTGCACCTACAAAAGCAAGTGATGATGTAAACGTAGCATGGAGCTTTGTTGGTTGGTATGAAAATGCTGACGGTTCAGGTTCAAGCTATGATTTCAGCGCACCTGTTGAAGAAGATTTAGTGCTATATGCTGTTTGGTCAGACAATATAGTTGTTCGTTTTAATACAAAAGTCGCAGGACTTACTGTTGATCCAGTCTATGTAGACGGTGATGGTGGTACAATTGCTACTGCACCTGCTGCACCAGAAAGAGCTGGTTACAGATTTGGTGGTTGGTTTGAAGGTAAACCTGGTCTTACTTGGTTAGAACCACAAGCCGTATCATTCCCATTAGAAGTTACAGCTTCTATGGATTTATATGCATATTGGGAACCACTTAATTCTAAAGCTGTCACTTATACTGATGGTGAAACATATTTCACAAGCTTAGATTCAAGTTCTTCAATTATCTTAAACCCACTTGTATATCAATGGAGTCATGAAGATGCATTCATCGACTTAATGTCAACTCCATTATATTCAACAGAAGTTGATTGGGATTTAGCAATTGAAGAAGGCGTTGCTGATGCACCTGGCGATTTTTCAAAGATCTACAGTGCAGATAACCCTGATGGAACATTCTCAATTGAAGCGTTAGATTATCATTATGTATTAGTTGGTGCTACACAATACCCAACAGATGGTAATGGTGATGAACACTTAACTGCAGATGGTCAATATGATAGAGCTGCTGCTACTACATATACTGACACAGTTTGGACATTCCATTTAAGAGATGATTTACAATTCGAAGATGGTACACCAATTACTGCTGCTACTTATGAATATACTTTAAAACAATTCCTTGATGGTACTCAAAATAACTACCGTGCTAATATTTTCTATTACACAGAAGCAAACAAGAATGGTTATCCAATCGTTAATGCTTATGAATATTTCACAGGTACTGCAACTTGGGATCAAGTAGGATTTGAAGTTGTTGATGATTATACTTTCACAGTTACACTTAGCACTGCTAAATCACAAGCTACTGCTGTTGCATTAGGTAATGATTTAAGATTAGTTGAACCAACTGCTTATGCAGCATCATTAAACAATGATGGTAATGAATCAACTTATGGTACTCCAGAAAGTCCATATGTATCATATGGTGCATATGTATTAAAGACTTGGGATGAAAACCAAAAATTAGTATTCAATAAGAACTATGATTATGTTGCAAAAGAAACTGTAAACTATAAGAGCTATGTATATCAAATCGTTGATGGTGAAGATGCAAGAGAAGCATTATTTGCTGAAGGTTCATTATCGGCTCTTGGCTTAACAAACGATTTCTATGCTAAATATGCAGAATATGATAACTTATATAAATCTTGGGATGGATATCCACAATATTTAATTATCAATACTGCTGATGCTGATGTTGAAGGTGCTGCAGCTCGTCCAGAAATCTTATTTGATGTAAGATTCAGACAAGCATTATTATACGGTTTTGATAGAGGATATTATGCTACAAACGTATATGCTCCAAATACTGCATCATTACTTCCAGTACCACTTGATACTAAATCATATATTCAAGATGCATTATACTATTCACAATCACCTGCTCATTTAGCTGTATTAGAAGGTTTAGGTATTGATCCAAGTTCTAATGGATATATTCCTACTAAAGCGGTTGAATTATTCAATGCAGCATATGCTGATTGGATTGCAGCTGGTAATACTGGTAAGATTACTGTTGAATTATTAACTAATAGCGATGATTTCGCTGTATCATTAGCAGAATATGTTGAAACATCATATGAAGCATTATTTGGTGCAGATAAATTAGATATCGTTTTAGATAAGAAAGACACTACAGGTGTTAGAGCTGACTTAGGTAACTGGGACTTTGACTTGTCACTTAACTCAATTGGATTTGGTTCATCAACAGGTGTTTGGTGGCAATATCCAGCAATCGCATTTATGGGCGATATTATTGGTGGTGGATCATTAGGTCTTTCACAACCTTGGGATGCTTCACAAGAAGACGGTATGGGTCTATACTTAAATGCTGAAATTACAGTAGATTTAACTAATACTTATAACTACTTAGCAGCACTTGGTGAAGACTATATGACAGAAAATGAACTTGAAGGTCACTTATTATTATGGGGTTACCTACAAGCTTCAGTTGACGAAGTAACTGGTGAAACTAAACCTGCTGGTATCTACCAAGGTTCAGTTTATGACTTAGGTATTTTAACAGTTGCTTATGATACTCCATGGGATGGATCAGCTGCTGAACCATTCAGTGGTGCTACAGTTGACACATGGGCATTTGTTGCAGCATTTGAAGAAGTATTCTTCGAATATGTGCCACTTATCCCAACAGTAACTCGTTCATCAGCTACAGTGTATGCTGCTAACGTAGTTATCGAATGGCCAGCTTACTCAACAGCATTTGGTTGGGGTTCTAATAGATATAGATATTTAAATACTGACCCTGATTTTGCTGAGTAATTTTCAATAGTCATTCTTAAATACAAATAATTTATAGATGAACTGAGCCTGAGATTTGACTATCTCGGGCTCGTTTGTTCTGTAAAAAATCGTAAATTTTATACTTATAGTATAAAGTTTGTTGAATATTTATTATATTTTGATATAATAAGTAAGACAATAAAATTTATTAGAGTATTATACGTAGTATAAAACTCACCAATTAAAGGAGTGATGCAAATTGTGGAGATATTTGCTTAAGAGAATTGGATTGATGGTAATTACCTTTTTCATCACAATTTTTGTAATCTTCGTTGTAATTAAATTAATGCCTGATAATCATGTTCAACAACCATTAACAGATGATACATGGTATCAAGTGAATGCAGAAAGAGAAGGATGGAATGAACCAATTCCCGTCCAATTTTGGCTTTGGGTTAGAAACATATTTGTTGATGGATCATTTGGATATTCAACAGAACTGCATCGTGATGTAGCAACTGTTTATTTCAGTAAGATTCCAGCTTCAATTAGAATCAATATCGTGCCATATTTCTTATCTATTCCATTTGCTGTTGGTTTAGGAGTTCTCGCTGCACTTAATAAAAACAAATTACCCGATCAAATTATTTCCGTTGGTATTATGATATTTATTTCAGTACCATTCTTTGTGGTAGCCGTATTATCACAATATTTATTTTATTTTCAATTACACTGGGCGCCGACCCCATATATTGCAACCACCTCAGAGTTTGAACAACTTGGTGTTGCTTATGGATTAAGCACATATATTTTGCCAGTTATTGTATTAACAGTTTCTAGTATTCCTGGATTTGCTAGATCAGTTCGTGCTGAGCTTACGGAACAAATTACAGGTGAATACATGTTATTAGCTAGATCTAAAGGTTTATCAAAAAATCAAGCTGTCTATAGACATGCCTTGAAAAATGCATTGGTGCCATTCTTACCAGGGGTATTTATCGGTATTATTGGTATTTTAAGCGGTGGGATTATTACAGAACGCATATTTAGGGTTGATGGTACAGGTCGTATGTATCTTCAAGCCTTTAATAATAGAGATTACGCACTCATTATGCTAATCACAGCATTCTCACAATTCATTACATTATTATCAGCAATAATTAATGATATTTCATATACGCTGTTTGATCCTAGAATTAGATTCGGAAGTGGGAAATTATCATGATAAAAGATATAGACAAATCAAAATTAGTCTTAGTGCGCAATGCTGATGAGCACATTGACGAAGTTAAATTAGAAACTAAAGAAATTGGTTATTACCAAGATTCATGGAATCGCTTTAAGAAAAATAAAGCTTCTTTAGCTGCGTTTGTTATTATTTGTATTATTATGTTCTTTGTCGTTTTTGGTCCTTATATGAAAGTATATGATTTACCACAAACTGACAGTAATGAAGCAACTCGTTTAGCAGATTTAACACCAAAAATTCCTGTATTAGAAAAATGGGGTATTTTTGATGGAACAAAAACAATTACAGCAGGTAAGAGATTCTTAGTTTATATGTATAATTCAGATTTTGAAGAAAACATTATTCTAGATGGTATGCCACAAGCACTTATCGACAATCCTGATGATCCTGCATATGCAGATGTCACAAGTTTGACTGTAACTGTTGATTTTTACAAGTATATTAATTTTATTAAATCATATATGCCATTTGATTACTTCGCAAATCTATCATATAACGAAGCAAATGGTTATCAACCAGGTGATGTCAATTATGTAGATCCACTTGGATCTGTAACAAGAACACTCACAGAAGACAAATATCAAGAATATTTAGCAAAAAACTATATTATTGATGTATTAAGCATTACTGTTCAGGGAACAGAAGAAGGCACACAATACTATCAATATAACGTAAGAATGAATGAATTTTTATTTGCATTAGATCAAACTCCTGAAGATACATATTTCTGGTTTGGTACAACAAATGATGGACATGATTTGTTCACTTCAATTTGGCAAGGTGCTAGAATTTCTATATTCATGGCAATCAGTGTTATTGTTGTCAATGCATTTATTGGTTTATTACTAGGTTCAATTGCTGGTTATTATGGTGGTGCAGTTGACTTGATTATGGATAGAATTGTTGAAATCATGGCATCTATTCCATTATTATCAGTAATCACTTTAATGATTTTACGTTATGGTACTAGTATGTTTATTGTTATTATCGCATTTACGTTAACCGGTTGGATAGGTAACTATGGAACGGCACGTATGCAATTTTATCGATTTAAGAATAGAGAGTATGTACTAGCCGCAAGAACACTTGGTGCTAAAGATTCACGTATCATGTTTAAACACATTTTCCCTAACACTTTAGGATTACTTGTTACAGGATATGCACTTGCAATTCCATCATTTGTATTCTTAGAAGCAACATATTCATTCTTAAATATTATTGACTATTCAAATGCGACTAGTGTTGGTATGCTTATTAGCCAAGGACAAGCTTCAATGGCATCATATCCACATCAATTACTATTCCCATCAGCTTATATCGCAATTTTAATGATTGCCTTTAACTTGTTTGGTAATGGTTTAAGAGACGCATTGAATCCATCATTGAGAGGTGTTGAATAATGGCTGAAAAAATTATTGAAGTCAAAGATTTGGCTATTTCATTTAAAACTCAATATGGAATCTTACAAGCAGTTCGTGGTGTTTCATTTGACCTATATAAAGGGGAAACATTAGCAATTGTAGGTGAATCAGGTTCAGGTAAAAGTGTTACATCAAGAGCCATTATGGGCTTACTTGCAGGTAATTCAATCTACGAAGGTGGATCTATTATGTATGCAGGTAGAAACTTAATGCAAATTGATGAAGAATTATTCAATGAAATTCGCGGATCTAAAATCTCTATGATTTTCCAAGATCCAATGAGTTCATTAAATCCAATTATGACTGTTGGTAAACAAATTTCTGAAGCTTTAATGCTTAAGACTAAAATGCCAAAAGATGTTGCTAAGCAAAGAGCAATCGAACTGATGCAATCTGTAGGTATTCCAGAAGCAGAAAAAAGATATAATCGTTATCCTTTCCAATTTTCAGGTGGGATGAGACAAAGAATCGTTATTTCAATCGCATTAGCAAATAATGCTGAAATCTTGATTTGTGATGAACCAACAACAGCGTTAGACGTTACAATTCAAGGGCAAATTCTTGAGCTTATTAACGATTTAAAGAAAGAAAAGAAATTAACAGTTATCTTTATTACACATGACTTAGGTGTTGTTGCAAACGTTGCTGACAGAATTGCAGTTATGTATGCAGGTAAGATTGTTGAAGTTGGAAAAACAGAAGAAGTATTCTATAATCCAAAACATCCATATACTTGGGCGTTACTTTCATCAATGCCAAATCTAGCAACTTCTAGAAAACTAGATGCAATTGCTGGTACACCTCCTAATATGATTTATCCACCTAAAGGTGATGCATTTGCTCCAAGAAATCAATATGCTATGGAAATTGATTTTATTGAAGAACCACCAATGTTTAAAGTCACTGATACACATTATGCAGCAACTTGGTTATTACACCCAGATGCTCCAAAAGTGACTCCACCTTCTGCAGTTGTTAATTTATCAAAAAAAGGTGGTGTAGTTCATGAATAAAAACGATAGAATTCAAGTTGACTACAACGAAAAAGTTTTAGAAGTCAAAAATCTTAAGAAATACTTTTATTCAGGGTCAGGAAAGAATAGATTAGTCATTCCTGCTGTTGATGGTGTTACTTTTGATGTTTATAAAAAAGAAGTATTCGGTTTAGTAGGTGAATCTGGTTGTGGTAAAACAACAACTGGACGTACAATTATTAAACTATACTCTCCAACTGATGGTTCTTGTGATCTTGATGGTGTTACAATTTCTGGTGGATATACTTCAAACCAAGAAACGATTCGTAACATTAAAAAAGAAACAAAGAATGAAATCAAATCATTTAATAGCAATTTAAGAGAAAAAGTTCGTATTAGAGAAAATCTTGCACAACAAATTTCTTATTATGAAGCTGAAATTCGCATGATTGAAGTAAAGACTGAAAAGAAAATCGATGAAATCAGAAAAAACATATCTGAATACAACGAAAAAATTTATGATTTACTCAATGGTTATTTAATTGATGCTGATAAACTTAAATATGCGAATGCAATTGAACGTCAAGATATTAAAAATGAAATGACGAACCCTTCATTAGTTGAATATGAAAATGAATTAAAAATTGCAAAAAACACATATATTCGTAAAGTTGATGGCCTTATGGAATCATCAGCACTTTCTAAAGAAGTAATAAAAGAAAGAGTTGCTGTTTTAACTGCGGAACATCACGATAAAAAAGAACAACTTAAAGCGAAATATGAACCGCTAATTGCTAAAGATGGACTTAATCTATTAGATAAAAAGGTCGGTCAAGCTAAACTTAAAGAACTTAGAAAGCAACTTAAAGTAGAATTAGATACTTTAGAAAAAGCATTTGAAGCAAAAAAAGCAGAGATTTCAAAACCTGATGAAAAAGCAGTTAAAGAAAAAATCAAAGCAGTAGAAGCTGAAACGGCAGTTAAGATTAGTGAAGTTGTAAATAAAATCAAATTTCTTAAAGCTGATGCAAAAGCTGAAATTAAAGCACTTCCTAAAGGTGAAAGTTTATTACAAACATTTAAATCACATAAAAACGAGATTTTAGAAGTAAGAAAAGCAGCTAAAGAGAAAATTGATGCTCAAAAAGAAATTATCAATGAAATTAAAACAGTTAATAAATCAAATGATGCTCTAGAAGCTTCAAGAAAAATGCAAATGATTTTCCAAGATCCAATTTCATCACTTAACCCAAGAATGACAGTTAAGGAAATTATTGGTGAAGGTTTAAAAATTTTAGGTCAACATACACAAGCTGAAATCGATCAAAAGGTTGCAGATGTGTTAACACTTGTTGGTCTTCTTCCAGAATATGCAACAAGATATCCACATGAGTTCTCTGGTGGACAAAGACAAAGAATTGGTGTCGCACGTGCGCTCATCATGGATCCTAGCGTTATTATCGCTGATGAACCTATTTCAGCACTTGACGTTTCGATCAGTGCCCAAGTCATCAACTTACTATCTGAATTAAGAGAAAAATTAGGTTTAACAATTTTATTCGTCGCTCATGACTTATCTGTTGTTAAATTCTTCTGTGATCGAATTGCAGTTATGTATTATGGTAAAATTGTTGAATTAGCAACTTCAGAAGAGTTGTTTGAACATCCAATGCATCCATATACAGTATCATTATTATCAGCAATCCCTGAACCAGATCCTAACTACGAAAAAGGTAGAAAGAGAACCAATTATGATCCATCAATGCATGATTATCGTCTAGATAAGCCTTCATTACGTGAAGTTGCACCTGGACATCAAGTTTATGCAAATGATGCTGAATTTAAAGAAATTAAAGCTAGATATGATGCACGTGTTGCAGCAAAGAAATAAAAGGAGGTTATGAAAATTGAAAAAAAGTTTATTATTCGTATTTGTTCTATTTTTATCACTAACTTTGTTTGCTTGTTCTGATGCTAAAACATACGATACTTCAATTAGTGTATATTTCTTTACATCGAATACTGGTTCATCAACGCTAGAAGCTGAAAGAAATTTAGCACCTGGTGATCTTATTGTGAAACCAGATGATCCTGTTAGAGCAGGTTACACATTTGATAAATGGTATAAAGATTTCTTAAAAACTGAAGTTTGGGATTTTGATAATGATAGAGTTGGTGAATCTTCATTAACACTATATGCAGGTTGGATTCCAACTGTGTATAATATTACATATGATCCAAATGGAGGATTAATGCCTTCATCAGCTTATCCAACAACATTTACTGTTGGTTCAAGCTCAGTATTACCAGTACCTTCAAGATTAGGGTATACATTTGTTGCTTGGTATTTCTATGATTGGGAAGATGTTTCATCTACTATTCCTGGAGATTCAGGTTATCAAATCACACCTACAAGTCAACCTGGTGATATTACATTATATGCGCATTGGTCTCCTGCAATTATTAATGTGACATTTGTAGTGAACTATCCAGTAGCTGGTGGTCCATCTACACCTAATTCACAAACTGTTTATTATGGAGACGAAATTAATTTCCCAACGATGGATGATACTGCATTGTATACATTCTTGGGTTGGAATTCTAGAAGCGACGGAAGTGGTACTTGGTATGTCAATGGTGACATTTTCACAAGAACACAACGTACATCAGTATATGGTATATGGGAAGCAAAATCATAAGTAACTCACAACAATATATGAATTCGTATAGAAAAAAGAGAAATAAAATTCTCTTTTTTGTCTATACACCATTCTTTTTATTGATGTTTTTGTTTTTCTTTTTAAGCCAAGTAATTCAAATAGATGAAGGTTTATTGCTTTCATATATTTTTCCATTGCTCATTGTGAATTTTGTTTTTGTTTTAATAACGAGAAATAAAGCAATGTTTTATAACATGCAGTATTTATATTTTAGAATGAAAGATGATCAAATGGGACCAGTCCATGTGCATAAAAAGTTATTTACGCAAACTTGGTTAGATCATTTTCTAAAAGAAGGCTATATGTTTGGACAAGAAACAACACAATATGTATATTACTATCGCTTTTTGTCGAAATTAGATCATATATCAAATCGTGGAGAAGTATTAGAGTGTGTATTTATTGCTAAAAGAAATGCTTTTGATTTTTATTCTGAAGAAGTTGATAAAGAAATTGATCAAATACTCATGCTTCATAAAAAAGGTAGAAATATCAAAAAAATTGTTGTTTTACAATATAAGCGTTATAATGAATTAAATGACAAAGTTGAAAATGAAATTGATCAAATTATTTGTTTTACAAATAGATTCCAATATTTAGTACATATTACAGTAGGATATTTTGAAAAAGATAATCAAGTTTATTTTTTAAGTCCTAAAACCAAATACGCAAATAAGTACTATTATTATGGGTGTCAAGAAATTAGAAAACAGATTGGTCTGTTTGAGGAGTAATGATTTAAGATGAATGAAGATAAGAATAAGTTTAAGTTTGTTAATGATGAGGAATCGTTTTTAGTCAAAGATGAACAACCCACTGAAAAACCCAAAAAAGCAGAAATACCAGTAGATATTGCAAAAGCAATCGAAAAGAAAAAGATAAGAAAAAGAAATTTAATATTAACTCTAATTATGTTTGTAGTTACAGTTATTTTAGTTGGATTTGGGTTATTATGGCAAGATGAATATACACTTATGGCTTTTGGTGATGCCCTATGGCTTACATTTGCAATTGAGTTTGCGATTGGGTGGTCTTTATTCGTTTATAATTTAAATATTTTTTCTCCAATTGTGTTTGCAACACAGACGCTTTTCCGTATGTTTATTGGTAAAAGACCTAAATCAGATTATTATACATATATGAAAAGTATTGAAGAAAATCCAGTACCTAAATACGTTTATGTATTTGTATTCATCTCAGCGATGATTGTACTGATACCAGCAATTATTATTATGATTATTTTACTTTAATGGGAGGTATATATCATATGCAAGAGGAACAACTAGAAAATCATGAAGCCGATTTTAGACAAGGCTTAAAATATGAATATGCTAAAAACTATCGTAAAGCATTAGAGATATATAAAATAGCAGCAAAAAATAATGATGAACGCGCAGTGAAAAAAATGCGCTTTTTTCACTTAAATAAGAAATCAATTGCATGGATGATTATTTTTGTGGTGATTGCTATTGTTTCAGTTATTGTGACAAAACAGTCATGGGTAGGACTATTGTTTTCAGGTTTTACGATTGGAGCTATCACAACAACAAACTATAAACTTTATTGGTATAAAATAGGGAAAGCTTATAAAATTAATTTAGCTTTATTATTATTTGCCTATATTTTCTTAGTGCCAGCAGGTGCAATATCACCCTATTTATATGGTGTTACTTGGATGCCTGTTACTGTTTTATTAGTATTATCTATATTAATAACATTCATTGGTTTAATTTCCTTTGTAATTGATAGAGAAAAAATGAATGTGATTGTTTTTGGATATGGTGTTATTTTACTTGTCTTTTCTTTAGTTTCATTTGGCATTGACACACCTGATAAAAAATTTGGAGTTGTGGATGTTGATGGTGGTGTAGAAATCATTAGTTATCGTTCAACGGATGTTGATGTTACTATTCCAACACGCATTAACAATAAATTAGTTGTATCTATTGGAAGTGAAGCTTTTGCGGGTGAACCTATAAAAACACTCGTTGTTGGTGATAATGTCAAGTATATCGGTTCACGTGCTTTTTATAATACAGCTTTAGAATCAGTTGTGTTACCTGATGATATTACATTAGATACTGCGGTGTTTGCATATAATCCATATTTAACATCAATTAATATACCAAGTACATTAATTGATATTCCTACACAACTCTTTTATGGAAATCAAAGCTTAGAAACAATCACTCTACCAAGTGATTTAAGAAGTATTGGATATGGGGCATTTTCATATACAGCAATCTCTTCATTTAATTTACCTGATACACTTGTTTCTATTGGATCAAGAGCATTTTCTAATATGCAAAATCTTAAGTCGATTGACATTCCAGATTCTGTGACTTATATGGGCTCAAGTGTATTTTCTAATGATATGTATTTAACAGATGTCACATTACCATCTCAAATAACACATTTACCTGCACAAACATTTTTAGGAACACTTAGTTTATCACATGTAGATCTACCATTAGGTATGACATCTATTGGTGATGAAGCATTTTATAATAGTCGTATTGAAACCATTGGTAATATTGATTTAATTACCTCTTATGGGGAAGGTGTTTTTAGAGAAACCACACATTTAGAGACGATTACGTTAGGCAATATTTCAAATATTCCAGATTACATGTTTTATAATTCAAGAAGTTTAACTCATGTTTATTTTACAAGCCAAATATTAACCATTGGCGATTTTAGTTTTGGTGGTGTAGCATTATTAGAATCTATTGATTTAAATGAAGGACTTACACAAATTGGTAATGGTGCATTTATGGATTGTGAAGCAATCACTTCAGTTGCTATTCCTGAGTCTGTCACATATATTGGTGAAAAAGCATTTCAAAACTGTATTGGTTTAACATCATTTGTTTTTCCAGAAAACCTATCACATGTTAGTCATTATGTATTAGATGGCGCTTCAAATTTAGAATCTGTAACGCTACCTTTAAATCCTACATACATTGGTGATTATGCATTTAGAGAAACAAAAATAACATCTATAAATATTCCTGGAAGTGTAAAAACTATTGGTGAAGGTGCATTTTATCATATCAATACACTCACATCAGTTGTTTTAAATGAAGGACTTATCTCAATTTCTGGATATGCATTCTATGATTGTGGTTCACTTACAACCATTAATTTACCAGAAAGTCTAGAATCTATTTATGATTTAGCATTTGCTTTATGTGATACATTAGAAGAAGTTACTATTTATTCAAATGTAACTTATGTTGGATATAACGTATTTTTTAGAAATGATGCATTAACCATCTATTTAGTGATGGATCAAATTCCTGCATCATGGGATTCAAGTTGGAACAGTTATGGTGTAGAGGTTGTTTTCGTAAATTAAGCATAAAAAAAGACCTCTTAGAGGTCCACTTTAAGGGAGTAACCTTTTTTTAAAGATACTTAAGGATGGCGAGCTAAGTATCTTACGCGGGGTTAGCGCGAAATGTTTTTTTGGGAGAAAAATACATTTTGTAGTATATGCAACATATATAAAAAGGATTGCAACTACACTTATATTATACATAATTAAATGAAAGTAAATGTAAATTTACATCATTTTTTCATTGAAAACGTTTCCCTATTTTCATTAAGATAGATTTGTGTGAAATTGAAAACGTTTACTATTTTATTGGTGTATAAATTAGTATATTATTGGTAATCAATAAACAATTATTATATAATAATGATGGTAATTTTAAGGAGGTCTATATGGCAAAATTAGAGATTAATAACCTTCATGTGGAAATTGAAGGTAAACAAATATTAAAAGGGGTAAATCTAACTGTAAATTCAGGTGAAGTGCATGCGATTATGGGACCTAATGGTACTGGTAAATCGACACTAGCGAGTGCACTTATGGGACATCCAAAGTATGAAGTCACTCAAGGTGAAGCATTTTTAGATGGACAAAACTTACTTGAACTTGAAGTGGATGAAAGAGCACGCGCAGGACTCTTTTTGGCAATGCAATATCCAGCTGAAGTTCCAGGTGTAACAAACTCGGATTTCATGAGACAAGCGCTTGCTGCAACTTCAGGAAAAGAAGTAGGACTTATTCAGTTCGCAATGGACTATGAAAAGAAGGTTGAAGAACTTAAGATGCGCCCAGATTTAGCACATCGCTATTTAAATGAAGGATTTAGTGGTGGGGAAAGAAAAAGAAATGAAATACTTCAACTTAAAGTATTAAAGCCTAAATTCGCAATTTTAGATGAAATCGATTCAGGATTAGACGTAGATGCTTTAAAAATTGTTGGGGAAAATGTTAATGATATGGTAAGTGATCAATTTGGGTGTATTTTAATTACACACTATCAAAGAATATTAGATCACATTAAACCATCAAATGTTCATATCATGATTGATGGAAAAATTGTTTTAAGTGGTGGGCAAGAACTTATTGCAAAAATTGATAAAAACGGTTATGAATGGATTCGTGAAGAATTAGGGATTGAATTTAGCGAAGGCGAAGATCAATAATGAATCAAATTACGATTAAAGATCATCAAGTCAAATCTGTATTACCCGAAGGATTTGTATTTGATAAACAATCACTTATCATTCCCAAAAACCAAATTATCGATGAACCTATTAAAGTCACAATTGAAGATGACAATAATGAATCATTAAATATTGTTATCTCAGAAAATTCAAGTATAAAAATTATTTTAGAAATTGCGAGTCGCGATTTAACTAAAAACAATTATAAATTAAATTTAGTTGCAAAACAAAACAGCCAAGTTAAATATTTATTAGTCTCAGAATTGAATAGTAAAGATGCATTATTAGAGCATTATTTTACTGCTGAAAGAGATGCTAAAATGGATTTAGTTGGTGGATTTGTTAGTGATGTCATTAATGCTAAGATGCATGTTGACTTAGTTGGTCAAGGTGCTGAAGTTAAAATGAGAGCAGTTGCAGTTTCATCTGATCAAAACATTCAAAATATCGATGTATTAATCGTTCATAAAGCACCAGATACATTTGGTGATATGACCAATATAGGTATTGCCAACAAAAATGGTAAAATTATATTGAACGGTGTTGAAAAAATTGAGAAAGGTATGAAACGAGCAAACGCATTTCAAACTTTAAAAGGCATTATTACTTCTGATACAGCTGTTGTTGAAGTCAATCCTATCTTATTGATTGATGAATTCGATGTTAAAGCTGGCCATGGTGCAACCATTGGTAAATTAGAAGAAGATCAACTTTATTATTTACAAAGCAGAGGATTAACAAAATCTGAAGCTGAAAAACTCATTGTTAATGGATTCTTAAAACCAATTATAGATGAAATTGATGATGAACCTTTAAAAGAAAGATTTGTTACACTCGTTAATTCAAGAATATGATTGATGTTAAAAAAATAAAGAATGATTTTCCAATTTTGGTCAATCATCCAGAAGAAATTTATCTAGATTCAGCAGCCTCAAGTTTGAAAGTTAAAGATGTCATTGAACTTGTTGATTATTATTATAATCATTTAGGAACAAATGTCCATCGTGGGGCTTATGATTTATCTCAGGAAACGACGAAATTATATGAAGATTCAAGAGCAAAAATTGCTTCTTTTATCAACGCACAAATAAGTGAAGTCATATTTACAAGAGGGACAACCTCAGCGCTTAATTTAATTGCAACCTCATATCAAGCGTTTCTAACATCTAAAGATCAAATTATAACAACTGAACTAGAACATCACTCATCACTCATCCCTTGGATGATGGCATCTAGAAAAACAGGTGCAAGATTAGATTATATACCTTTAACAGATGAAGGAAGAGTTACCGTCGAAAACTTTAAAAAAGTTTTAACAGATGACACTAAAGTGGTTGCAATAACTTATGTATCAAATGTGATGGGGTATATTTCACCACTAGAAGAAATCATTAAACTAGCACATGAAAAAGGTGCAATCGTCATCGTGGATGCTGCACAAGCTGCACCACATATGAAGATAGATGTAAAAGCATTAGATTGTGATTTCTTGGCATTTTCAGGTCATAAAATGTTTGGACCTACAGGTGTTGGTGTGCTTTTTGGTAAATTTGATTTATTAAACAAAATCGAACCAGTTGAGTTTGGTGGAGAAATGATAGATACCATTACAAAAGATACACTTAAATGGCAGGAAGTTCCTACTAAATTTGAAGCAGGAACACCAGTGATATGTGCAGCAATTGGCTTACAAAAAGCCATTGAATATATCGAAGATTTAGGCTTTGAAGAGATACATGATTACACCATGCATCTAAGAGATTATACATTGGAAAAACTTGAAAAACTTGAAGGTATTACCATCTATAATAAATCAGCAGATGTCTCCATCATTACATTTAATATTGATGGTGTTCACCCACATGATGTTGCAACATTTTTATCAGAAAACCATGTGGCTGTTAGAGCAGGTAAACACTGTGCTCATTTGATTGCTGATCGATTAGAAATGGGAGCAACCCTACGTGCTTCATTCCAAATTTATAATGATGAACATGATTGTGACGTTTTAATCCAAAGTGTGATTGAAACAAGAGATTTTTTTAACAATTTTTAGGAAGTGAATGTATGAATTTAGAAACTTTATATCGCCAAGTGATTATGGACCATTATAAAAGACCTAAAAATAAAGGTCTTGTCAATGATGCATCTTATGTAACGATTCATTTAAATAATCCAAGTTGTGGAGATGAAATGACAGTTCAACTCAAAGTAGATGATCATCATCACATTACAGATATAAAGCATGATGGACATGGATGTTCAATTTGTTGTTCAAGTGCATCTGTGATGAGCCAAACACTAATCGATCAACAAATAGAAGATGCTGAAAAAATCATACATGAGTTTTATGAATTAATTAAAGGCTATCCTTTCAATCAAGATATTTTAAAAGGAGATGCTATCGTATATCAAGGTGTGTCACAATTTCCTGCAAGGGTGAAATGTGCAACACTCGCTTGGAAAGCCTTAGAAACAGGCATACAAAAAATAAAGGAGGAAGAAAACAAATGATGGATGACAATAAAAAGAAAATAGATGCCATTGTTGGTGATTATAAGTTTGGTTTTAAAACTGAAGCTGAACCAGTTCTTCAAACTGGTAAAGGTATTGACGAAGCTAAAGTTAGAGATATCAGTTCTTATAAAAATGAACCTCAATGGATGTTAGATTTCCGTTTAAAATCATATAAGAAATTTTTAGAATTAAAAAATCCTTCATGGGGTCCAGATTTATCTTTCATCAATTTTGATGATTTTACATACTTTTTAAGAGCTTCAGAAAGAGCAGAAACAAGCTGGGATGAAGTTCCTGAATCAATTAGAGACACATTTGAAAAACTTGGTATCCCTGAAGCAGAAAGAAATTATTTAGCAGGTGTATCTACTCAATTCGAAAGTGAAGTTGTTTACCACAATACCATGAAAGAATTAGAGGACTTAGGTGTGATTTACGTTGATACTGATACAGCACTTCGCGAACACCCAGAACTTGTTAAAGAATATTTTGGTACAGTTATTTCTTATGCAGATAATAAATATGCTGCATTAAATAGTGCTGTTTGGAGTGGTGGGTCTTTCATCTATGTACCTAAAGGTGTACATGTACCAAAACCATTGCAATCTTATTTTAGAATAAACTCAGATCAAATGGGTCAATTTGAAAGAACACTCATTATTGTTGATGAAGGTGCATATGTCAATTATGTTGAAGGTTGTACAGCGCCAACATACTCAAAAGACAGTTTACATGCTGCTATTGTAGAAATCGTTGTAAAAAAAGATGCAACTTGTCGTTATACGACTATTCAAAACTGGTCTGACAATGTGATTAACTTAGTTACTAAACGTGCATATGTTTATGAAAATGGACACATGGAATGGATTGATGGTAACATTGGTTCAAGCGTTAATATGAAATACCCTTCTTGTGTATTGTTAGGTGAACGTGCAAAAGGAACAACAATTTCGATTGCTTTTGCAGGAAAAAATCAAATCCAAGATGCTGGTGCAAGAATGATTCATGTTGCACCAAATACAACATCTACAATTATCTCTAAATCAATTTCTCGTGGTGGTGGCTCTGTAAATTATCGCGGTAAAGTTGATTTTGGTAAAAAAGCTAAAGGTGCAAAAGCACATGTTGAATGTGATACGATTATATTAGATGATTTTTCATTTAGTGATACCATTCCAACAAACGTTGTTAAAAATAGTGATGTCTTCTTAGAACATGAAGCGACAGTTTCAAAAATCAGTGAAGAACAACTTTATTATTTAATGAGTAGAGGTTTAACTGAAGAAGAAGCAACAGAAATGATTGTTATGGGCTTTATTGAACCATTTGCAAAAGAATTACCTATGGAATATGCAATCGAGTTAAATCAATTGATTAAACTTGAAATGGAAGGTTCTATTGGATAATAACTATAAGGGTATTTATACCCTTTTTTTGTATCAAAAGGTTTATTATTTTTTGAAAAAAAGGTAAAATAGTCATAAGGTGATGAAATGAAAAAATTATATTTATTCATCATAATGATATTGATTGGATTTATGTTAACATCATGTGGAGAAAAAACATATGAAAGTTTATATGATGACTATCAAACTTATGTGGATGAACAAACACAAAATTATCAATCATATATAGACTTTGTTAATCAATTGTCAAATACAACTGTTAAGTCAGTTGTTTCAATTGAAGCAAGTTTTTTGACATATGGCATTCAAAACCTTGGTTCTGGTGCTGTTATCGATGAAGATGATGATTATTATTATGTTTTAACAAACAGCCATGTCGTTATCTATAATGAATCAGTTGCTAATCAATATAGTGTTAAAAATTATTTAAATGAATCAGTTACTGCAACTTATATGTTTTCAGATGAAAATTATGATTTAGCATTGTTAAAAATTGCTAAAACGATTGAAGTAACTTGTTTTGAGCTTGATACATCTGAGATTATGTTAAATGATAGTTTAATTGTTATTGGATATCCAAGTGGTCAAAATCATGCGATTACGATGGGTTATTTTATTGAAGAAAATCGTGTTGTAGTTGATGATCAAACATCATTGGTGAATCGTGTAACATTTAATGTGATTGTCTCATCAGTACCTGTGAAATCAGGAAGTAGCGGAAGTGCAATTTTAAATGAAGACTTAAAATTGATAGGACTCATTTTTGCAGGAAGATTCCAATCTACAACTTCTGTATCAACACATTCTTATGCAATTCCAGCACAAAAAATTCTTGAGTTTTTAATTAGTGAAGGATATGGAGGTTTATCAGTATGAAAAGACCTCTAGTCGTATTAATTGTATTTATTGTGATGGGGATTGCTGGATTGCAAATATTAACATATCAAGCACCTTCACAAGAATATCTTGATTTACAAGACCAGTTTAATTTATATTTGGGACAAGATTTTTCAACAGAATCTAATTTCATTGATTATCTAAATGCACTTGAATTAGAACATGCAAACGAGAATGTTAAAATAGATGTAACAAACAATTTAGTCAATACAACTTTATCAGGTGTGATTGTACATATTGATGCGCCTTATGTATATGTAGTGACTCAAAGTGATGCATTTATTAATCCATTCCATATTTACATTCACATTCACGACTATAAAAATAGAGTTGAAAATGCTTCAGTCGTTGAATTAGATGATGCTAATCATATGGTGTTATTAAAGTTTGCATCTAGTAATACAGATGATTTAAAAGCTGTAACATATGCATCTTACCAGCCACTTCAAAATGAAGTCATATCAAGTATATCTGCAACCTATGATATACTCAATCACATCTCGCTTGGTATATATCAAGGCTATGATGAAAATGAAATATTAAAGGTTGATATAGAAACAAGTAGTGAAAGTATCGGTTCATCCATTTATGATATTAATCTTCAACTTATAGGGATAAGAGCATATATTGATCAAGCATATGTAGTGATACCAAATGCAGTGATCATCTCATTTGTAAACCAATATATATAAGGAAATTGCGATGTTAAATTATTTATTAATTGAGTCAAAACAAGCATTAGAGACAACTAAATCTATGGTGATTGACATGTTAAAAGAATTCATGGAAATCAAAGAGATTAACATCATTGATCAAAGTTTAGTGATTGTTTTTGATGCGCCTGTTGAAATCTCATTTAATGAAATAATACTAAACTTATCAACTGAAACATTTGTTGATTATAGACTCTATGAAGCATATCCTTTTACGGATATAGAATTACTTTATAAACATGCACAGTTTATAAAACAATTGATTTCAAAAATACCATTTAATCAATATGTATATTTAAATGATGTTTTGGTAATTAAATATTTACTGACTAAAATTGATAAAACAGAATATGCATTTTTCTTAAGAACTTATGCAAGTAACGAAGATATGAAACAAACTATCAAAGTGTATTTAGAATCAAATCAAAACATGAGTGAAGCAGCTAAAAAACTGTATATCCATAGAAATACGCTCATTCAACGTATTGATAAATTTATTACAGTTACAGGTTTTGATATTAAGAAGTTTGTTGAAGGTTATGTGATTTATTATATGTTAACACATTAAAAAAGTGTGCAATGTGCACATTTTTTTTTGCATATAAAATTGTTACAATAAATATGATAAAAAAACACGAAAGGGAATATTAAAGATGGCAACTTTACATTTAAAAGATATTAACAAGATTTACCCAAATGGCGTACAAGCTGTTTTTGATTTCAATTTAAAGATTGAAGACAAAGAATTTATTGTATTCGTAGGACCTTCTGGTTGTGGAAAATCTACAACATTAAGAATGATTGCAGGTCTAGAAGAAATTTCTGCAGGAGAATTATACATTGATGAAGAACTCGTTAATGATAAAGCTCCAAAAGATAGAAATATCGCGATGGTTTTCCAATCATATGCGTTATATCCACATATGACTGTATATGATAACATGGCTTTTGGTCTTAAGTTACGTAAAATGCCAAAAGACGTGATTAATGAAAAAGTTCAACATGCTGCTGAAATTTTAGGATTAACACCTTATTTAAGTCGTAAACCTAAAGCTTTATCAGGTGGACAAAGACAACGTGTTGCATTAGGTCGTGCAATCGTTCGTGATGCAAAAGTATTCTTACTTGACGAACCACTTTCAAACTTAGATGCTAAATTACGTGTTCAAATGCGCGGTGAGTTAATTAAACTTCACAATACATTAGCAACTACAATGATTTATGTAACACATGACCAAATTGAAGCGATGACAATGGCAACTAGAATTGTTGTTATGAAAGATGGATATATTATGCAAGTAGGTTCTCCAAAAGAAATCTACGATAATCCAGATAATATGTTCGTTGCTGGTTTCATTGGTACACCTCCAATGAACTTCATCCGTGGTCAAGTTGAAAAAGATGGTTACTTTGTAGCAGGTGACTATAAGATTAAAGTTCCTGAAGATAAATTATCAATTGTTAAAGCTAACAAATTCGTTGGTAAGAGAATAGTTTTAGGTATCCGTCCTGAAGATATTCATGATAACAAAGTTGTTATGGAAACTTATCCTGATGCTGTATTAGATATTGAAGTTGACGTTGCCGAATTATTAGGTTCAGAAACTAATATTTATACACATATTAATGATGATAATATCTGCGCAGTTATTAATGCTAGAGCAGGTGTTAGAATTGGTGATAAGATGAAGTTAACATTTGATATGAATAAAGTTCATTTCTTCGATCCAGAAAGTGAAAAAGTTTTACTTCCATTAGAAGATTAAAAAGGCTGAATAAGCCTTTTTTTATTGAAAAAAATATGATTGAATATATAGAACATGCCGGTTTAATGACCAAAGTTGTGAAAACACATGAAATACTTTATTTTAATAAACCTATGATAACTATCATAAAAAATTTATGTTATGATAAATTATTTTCTTATGAAGGATATAAGAAAGCAGTTAGAAAAAGACTAGATATGTCTTATAGACTTCCATTATATATTGATGAAGATCTTCAATTGTTTCCTATAGAAAACACAAGAAACTATGAAAACATGTGGATCAATAGTGTTTTGATTAAAGATATTCATATGAGTGAAGATGGAGTATCAATTACGTTTTTTAGCATGCATAAAATATATGTAAATACGAGTCTAAATTCAATAAATAAACAAATCAAACGTTTAAATCAAATTAGAAACTTGTTAAGTAAACATTTTCATGTCTAATATTATAGAAAATGACTATAAATAATGATATAATATATTCGGTTAAAATACACGATAACATATATATAGGAGGATATCTATATGACAAAGAAAACAGTAAAAGACATCGATGTAAAAGGTAAAAAAGTATTAGTGCGTGTTGATTTCAATGTTCCAATGAAAGACGGAAAAATTACAGACGAAAATAGAATCGTTGAAGCATTACCAACCATTAAATACATTTTAGAAAATGGTGGAAAAGCAATTGTGTTCTCACATCTAGGACGCGTTAAAGAAGCAAAAGATTTAGAAACAATGACACTTCGTCCAGTTGCACAAAGATTAAGTGAACTTCTTAATCAAAAAGTCACTTTCGTTCCACAAACTAGAGGAAAAGAACTTGAAGATGCAATCAATCAATTAAATGATGGTGAAATCTTAATGTTTGAAAATACACGTTTTGAAGATTTAGACGGTAAAAAAGAAAGTAAAAACGATCCTGAATTAGGTAAATATTGGGCATCACTTGGTGATTTATTAGTCATTGATGCATTTGGTACTGCACATAGAGCACATGCTTCAAATGTTGGTATTTCAAATAATATTAAAAATACAGTTGCTGGATTCTTATTAGAAAAAGAAATTAATTTTATTGGTGGAACATTAGAAAATCCACAAAGACCATTCGTCGCAATTTTAGGTGGCGCTAAAGTGTCTGATAAAATTGAAGTGATTAAGAATTTATTAAAGATTGCTGACCGTGTCTTAATTGGTGGTGGTATGGCATATACATTCTTTAAAGCTCAAGGCTTTGAAATTGGTAAGAGTTTATTAGAAGCAGACAAAGTAGATTTAGCCAAAGAATTATTAGAATTAGCAGATGGAAAAATTGCTTTAGGTGATGATGTAATTACAGCTAAAGAATTTAATCCAGAAAGCGAAAAAAATGTAAGAAGCATTGACAGTATTCCAGCTGATGAAATGGGCATGGATATTGGACCTAGAACGATAGCTAAATTTGAATCATACATTAAAGAAGCAAAAACAGTTGTTTGGAATGGACCACTTGGTGTATTTGAATTTCCAAGATTTGCAGAAGGTACAAGAAGCGTTGCAGAAGCATTAGTTGATATTAAAGATCAAGCAACTACCATTATTGGTGGTGGTGACTCTGCAGCAGCAGTCATCCAATTTGGATTAGCTGATGGATTTACACATATTTCAACTGGTGGTGGCGCATCACTAGAATATCTAGAAGGTAAAGTGCTTCCAGGTATTGAATGCGTTGACAATAAATGATCGATATTGGAAAAAAGATTAGAGCGTTAAGATTAGGAAATAATCTTACACAAGAAGAACTTGCAAATCGACTTGAATTAACCAAGGGATACATTTCACAGCTTGAAAATAATTTAACTTCACCATCTATGCAAACATTCTTTTCATTACTTGAAGTTTTAGGTACAGATGTTCATCAATTTTTCTCATTAGAAGAAGAACAAACAGTTGTATTTAAAAAAGATGATTTTTATGAAAAAGAAAACGAACAACTTAAGCATATGATTAGTTGGATTGTTCCTAATGCGTTAAAATATGAAATGGAACCAATTATCATTGATATAGAACCGGGTGGACAGTCAGAAATTGATGATCCACATCCTGGTGAAGAGTTTGGTTATGTATTGGAAGGACAAGTGATTTTAGTCCTTAATAAAAAACGTTATGTGATTAGAAAAGGTGAAACTTTCTATTACTTAGCAAACAAAGAACACTATTTATTAAATCAATCAAATCAACACACAAAAATATTGTGGATAAGCACACCACCAATGTTTTAAAAAGGAGCTTAAAATGGAAAAAGAAATTACGATTAAAAGTACTGCTGGATTACATGCACAATTAGCTGCAAAAGTAGTACAAACCGCTTCAAAGTATGCAGTGGATATTGAATTACATTACAAGGATAAAATTGTTGACCTTAAATCAATTTTGGCACTTATGTCTCTCGCAGTGCCTTATGGGGAAAACGTTAAAATTGTAGCAAAAGGATCTAGAGCTGAAGAAGCAATCAAAGACGTTTCTTCAATCTTAGGATAATATGAATAGAAGACCAGTTATTGCTGGGAATTGGAAGATGTATAAAACAAAAGACGACGCGCTTGCTTTTATTTATGCAGTAAACCAAGAATTACCAGCAAAAGAAGACGTAGAAACTGTTATTTGCGCACCTGCAATTTTTTTGAGAGACTTAGTTAAACGCGAAGGTGAAAATCTAGCAATTGGTGCACAAAATATGCATTACTTAGATGAAGGTGCATATACAGGTGAGATTTCTGCACCTATGCTAAAATCATATGGTGTTACATATGCTGTTATTGGACATAGCGAAAGAAGAGCTTATTATAATGAAACTGATGAAACAGTAAATCTTAAATTAAAGAAAGCTGTAGCATCAGAAATCACACCTATTGTTTGTGTTGGTGAATCATTAGAAATTAGAGAAGCTGGAACAACTGATGAAGTTGTAGAAGCACAAGTTGTTAAAGCATACCTAAATGTAAGTGCTGAAGAAGCACTTCAAACAATCATTGCTTATGAGCCAATCTGGGCTATTGGTACAGGTAAAACTGCCACTAAAGAACAAGCAAATGAAACAATTAAAGCTATTAGAAATGTAGTTAAAAAATTATATAATGAAAATGTTGCAAATCAATTAAGAATCTTATATGGTGGCTCAGTTAAGCCATCAAATATTGATGAATTACTTGCACAAAGTGATATTGATGGTGCCCTCATTGGTGGTGCATCATTAGATCCTGCTTCATTTTTAGCACTTGCTAAAGCTGCACTTAATAAATAATCCTTCATCATGAAGGATTTTTTTTGCATAAAAAAAACTTATAGAATAAACTATAAGTTAAATTTTTTGTTTTTAATTATCTGTTATAGAATTCGACAATTAATTGTTCGTTAACATCTGGAAGAATTTCATTTCTTTCAGGGTATCTAACGAATGTACCAACGCTAGTTTCTTTGTTGAAATCAACAAATTCAACTGATGCGAATTGAGCTTCTAAAGCTTCAGCAACAACTTTTAATCCATTAGATTTTTCTCTAAGTTGAATTTTTTGTCCTGGTACTAAACGGTATGATGGAATATCTACTTTTTTACCATCAACTAAGATGTGTCCATGGTTTACGATTTGTCTAGCTTGTGCTCTTGTACGTGCTAAGCCTAAGCGATAAACAACATTGTCTAATCTAGCTTCAAGATATTTCAAGAAGTTTTCACCGTGAATACCTTTAAGTTTTCCGGCTTCATCAAATGTTTTTCTAAATTGTTTTTCAGAAATACCATAAGTGAATCTAACTTTTTGTTTTTCTTGTAACTGTAGACCGTAGTCGCTTAATTTACTACGACGTTTACCATGTTGTCCTGGTGCATATGGGCGTTTTTGTAATTCTTTTCCAGTTTCTGAAAGTGAATAACCTAAACGTCTTGAGATTTTCCAAGTTGGTCCTACATAACGTGACATATTTTTTTACCTCCTTTAAGATTTGGTGGTAAAAATACAATTTTTTAAGAACAAGCTAATCCCGATGTTCTTTTCACCTTAAAGCAGAAAGGTTACTTAGGGCTCCTATAGAGTAGGGATATCTTCTTATTTAAAAATTTGCCTGCTTTTTACCGACGCCATTTATTTTACCCTATAGGGTATTAAAAGTCAATTGTTTTAACAATATTTGTGTGATGTTTTCTAAAAATGTAATGAGCGCTTCATCAAAACGATTTAAGATTGGACTATCAATGTCTAAAACGCCAAATAAAGCATTATTGATATACATTGGGACAACGACTTCACTTCGACTATTTGCATCGCATGCGATGTGATTAGAATGATTTAATACATCTGATACATACATGGTTTGTTTTTTCATAGCAGCTTCACCACATACACCCATACCTAGTTCAATGGTTGCACAAGCAACACGTCCTTGAAAAGGACCAACAGTTAATTTATTTCCATCATATAAATAAAACCCAATCCAGTTCATTTGATCTAGAACTTCATTTAAAAAAGCTGAAGCATTTGATAACAATGATATGCGATTTGGTTGATCTTCGAATAAGGTTTCTGCAGTTTTTAATAATTCATTATAATTCATATCTATCACCCAATTTATTATATCATATGTGGTAAAATAGTATATGGTGATAAAATGAAGAAAAAAATATTAATCCGTTTTGGAGACTTAATGCTAAAAGGAAAAAACATTGGTTTTTTCATTAAAGCAGTGAGACAACACGTCAGACATAATTTAAAACCATATGATGTATCATATGAGTTACCTCATGATCGGATCTATGTGAATTATAACGAAGAAGATGAAGAACAAATCATAGGCGAATTAAAGAAGATTCCTGGAATCTTTTCAATTAGTGTCATCTTTAATTCTACCAATGAAATTGAAGACATTGTTAAAGTATCTGTACAGGTCTTAAATCAGTATTTAACACCTAAAGATCACACAATTAAGATTGAGACAAAAAGAGCAGATAAACTGTTTCCTTATACAAGCTTAGAGTTTACTAAGATGGTTGCACCACTTATATTAAAATCATATAACAAGGGCATCATGGTCGATGTCCATCATCCGGATCAAATTCTAAACATTGAGATCAGAAAAGAACAAACATTTATCTACTTAAATCAAATCATGATGATGGGTGGATTTCCATATGGCGTTGCAGGGAAAGGACTCATGATGATGAGTGGTGGGCTAGATAGTCCAATTGCTGCATATCTCGCTATGAAACAAGGTGTAGAAGTAGAACTTATTCATTTTGAATCGACACCACTTACACCATTAGAATCTGTTCAAAAAGTCATTGATTTATCAAAAATACTTGCATCTTACACAGGTCCAGGAAAAATCAAGTTACATTTAGTTCCATTCATTGATATTCATGAGACACTGTTAAAAGATGTGTATGATCCATATATTATTACAGTGATGAGACGTATGATGTATAAGATTGCTGAAATGGTGGCCATCAAAGAAAAAGACATTTGTCTACTTAATGGTGAATCAGTAGGACAAGTAGCTAGCCAAACCTTAGAGAGTATGAGAGCTATTGAAGATGTAACTAGACTTCCAATTTTAAGACCACTGATTACATATGATAAATTAGAAACCATTGCACTATCAAAAAAAATAGGTACATATGAAATTTCAATTAGACCATTTAATGATTGTTGCAGTGTTTATGTACCAAAAAATCCAGTGACTAAACCTAAAGTTCATTATGCTGAAAAATATGAAAGAGCTATTCAAATGACACAATTAGAACAAGCCATTGAAGGTATCGTAACTTTAGTGATTACAAAAGATTTTGATTTTCAAATTCAAGAATATGGATTTGATGTTAAAGAAGCTTATCAAAACTATTTAAAAGAAAGAGCTGAGACTATTGATTCTCTCCAAACAAAATAAACAATTTAAGACTTGGGTCAAATTAAAAACTAAAAAATATAGAGACATAGAGCATATGTTTTTAGTTTATGGAAAGCATCTAATTGATCTTGCAAAAGAAAACAATGCACTTGTTGATGTGATCACATCTAATGAAGAAAAAGAAGGAATCTTAATTTCAGAAGAACTGATGAAAGATCTTCAACAAACATCTTCATGGATTGACGAGATTGGATTATGCAAAAAATTAAATCCAGTCATATCATCTGATAGAGTGCTTATTTTAGATGATGTGCAAGACCCAGACAATGTAGGTGCATTATTAAGAAGTGCATCGGCATTTGGTTTTAATCATATCATTTTAAGTCATCAAAGTGCAGACATTTATAACGAAAAAACAATTAGGGCTTCTAAAGGTGCTTTGTTTCAATGTTATATTGAAAGAAAACCGCTTGATGAAGCAATTAACAACTTAAAAGAAAATGGTTTCTATATTGTTGGTGCTGATGCACATCAAAGTCACGATGTACATGTAGAACATCAAAAAATAGCACTTATTTTAGGTAATGAAGGTCATGGTATAAATGAAAATATCAAACCACATATTGATCAATTTGTAACTATCGAAACTAAACATGTTGAGAGTTTAAATGTGAGTGTCGCTGGTGCAATTATCATGTATGAATGGAGGAATTTTTGATGAAAGCAAAAATTACTGGTTTTTTAGATCACGATAAAAACTTATCAATTGAAGAACAAATTGATTTAGCTGAAAAGCATCAATTAGATACTTTATGTATTAGATTTAATCAACATAAAGATATATTTGAAGTTGATGAAAAACAAATAAAGCATATCTCAGATTTACTAAAAGATCATAAAATGAAAGTAAGTATTATTGATCCTGAAATAAAACCATATAAAATGGATAATCAAAACCACCACGAAGAAGCATTAGATCAATTTAGATATGCACTTAAAATTGCTAATAAAGTTAAAGCTACTCATATATATTTAAGATTATTTAAATTTAATGATATTATTGATGAATATCCAAATGTTGAAAAAAGACTTGAAGATTATGTTAATTTAGCAAATAAAGCAGGCAAAAAAATCATTTTATATCCTACATCTGACTATAAATTAAATACATATACCTATATTTTCAAAAAATATAAATCTAATGTGTTATCTATTTTGTTTGATCCAGTCCATATCATGACACAAGATCAATCAAATACGACAAATTATCGATTATTAAAAAAACATATTGCAGCTTTTGCATGCCATGATGCGACTAAAGATGGTATTCCAAAATTGCTTGGATATGGCAAAGCTGATGTCGTATCTTTGTTTAAAAAACTGATGAGAGACAACTATAAAGGCTTTTTATTAATTGATAATCAATTTTATAAAGAAATATTTGAAGAAACACCAAAACCTAAAGGATTAAAAGCATTATTTCAATCTAAACAAAATAAACAAAAAGAGAGCCAAAGAACGGAAATATCTAAAGTGATTTTTCCAAATGAAGAAACAAAAAATGCCACCTATGATGACATTTTAGATAATCAAATTAAATTATTAAATATGTTGTTTAAATAATTAGTTCTCTTCAGTCGTAAACTCAAAAGCAGGTTTTGCATTAGGAATTGATGGAAATAATTTAGAAACATATAAAATACCATCAATATGGTCATATTCGTGTTGAAATACAATACCGATATAGCCATTTAAATCTAATTTAATAGGGAATAATTTATCGGTTGCTTCATCGTAGGCTAAAGATTCAATCGTAATTGATTCATATCTAGGTGTTAAACCTTCAGTTTCTCTATCAACACTTAAGCAACCTTCACCACCAGGTAAGTAAATGAGTGAAGAACTTTTCTTAGTTATTTTTGGATTAACTAAAGCATATGAATATAACACACCATCAAAGTCTTCAACATGAACAGCAAACATACGTTTTGATTGATTGACTTGAGGTGCTGCAATGCCTACAGCTGGTCTGATTTGATATTTTTCAACAAAATCAGGATCTTGAGAATTTTTTACATATTGTAATAAATCTTTTAATAGTTTTTTATCTGTTTTGCTTAAAGGTAATTTAACTTCTTTAGCAACAGTTGTGAGTGTCTTATGACCTTCTCTTATGATATCTTTCATTAAAATCATGGATATTCACCTCTTAATTAAATTATATCACAAGGAGCTTGTATGCGTATCGATAAGTTGTTATCTGAACTTAAATATGTAAGTAGAAGTCAATCTAGAAGTTTTATGAAAAAACATCACATTATGTATCAAGGTATACGTATCATTGACCCTAGTTTCAATGTGGATCCTTTTTTAGATATATATATTGATGAAGTTAAATTATATTACAATGATCCAATCTATTTAGCACTTAACAAACCTAAAGGATATATTTCTGCAACTAAAGATCAAAAACATCCATGCATCACTGATTTATTAAAAGAACCATACAATCGATTTGATTTTTCTATCGCTGGCAGACTTGATATAGATACGACAGGTTTGATTATACTTACAACAGACGGTCAGTTTATTCATGAGATTACACATCCTAAAAAACATGTAGATAAAGTTTATGAAGCAACATTAGATGATGTATTGACTTTTGAAAAAAGTGATATGCTCCTTCAAGGTGTTATGATTCTTGATGATAAAAAAGAAGCATATTTAGCAAAAGCATCACACATTTCATTTGAAGGCTTTAGTTCGAAAATCACTATTGATGAAGGTAAATTTCATCAAGTGAAGCGGATGTTTGAAGCGATTGGTTATAAAGTGTTACAATTAAAGAGAATTAAAATAGGAAAACTTCTTTTAAATGATTTAGAAGAAGGTATATATAAAGAGATTAGAAAGGAAGATATCTTTGACTGAAATCATTATGAAGGCATATGATGTTGCAGAAGAGATTATTGAAACATCATCACTTAAAGAAATCGTAAGATTAAATAAGAGCATTGATCAATTATATCCAAAACAAATTGAATTATTTGAACGTGCAAAATTGAAATATCAAGATGTGATGAACACAGGTGGTACATATCATCCAGATTATAAAGATGTATCAAAAGAACTTAGTGAAACTAAGTCTAACTTATACAAGCAAATGGAAGTTGATAAATATATCACACTAGAACGTGAGTTTGAAAAAGAACTTAACGATTATATATTTGAAATGACTTCAATCATTTCTGATAATATACCAAGTCCAAATGCATTTGGTATTGTTAAAAAAGGAGGTAGCTGTCATGTTGGCTGAAAGAGCATCTTATGTTATTTTTTTCAAAGGGAAAGATTTTATAGACAGTTTAGAATCACTTCCACTAGATATCGCTTATCAATCTGATAAATCAAGTTATGTAGTTGTTTATGCGGATAAAAAAGAAGAAGAAAACATTCGCAAACAACTTAAAAAATTAAAAGGTTTCAAAGGTTTCTCATTATCACAATTATATGATGAGACAAGAAACTTTTAACTGTTAAGTAAAAAGACTTGACAGATTAAAAAAATATTGTATAATATCTATGTAATATGCAAGAAAGAGAGTGTAACAAAATATGGCAGTTAAAATTCGTTTACAACGTTTTGGTTCTCACAAGAAACCTTTTTACAGAGTTGTAGCAAGTGAATCAAGTAGAGCAAGAGATGGAAAATTCTTAGAAATCGTAGGAACATATGAACCATTAAAAGGTGAAGTTTCTATAAGTGCAGAAAAAGTACAAAAATGGCTAGATAATGGTGCTCAACCTACTGATACTGTAAAGAGTTTATTTAAGAAATACAACGTATTAAGCAAATAATTAAAGGGGGAATCGTTATGGCTATAGATTTTGAAAAATTAATCAAAAACATGATTGTGCCATTAGTCGTTAACCCAGATGATGTTTTAGTTAAAGTTTTATCTTCTGATGAAGATTCAATAAACATCCAACTTCTAGTTAATGAAGCTGATTTAGGTCGTGTCATTGGCAAAGGTGGTAAAATTGCAAGTGCAATGAGAACCATCGTTTATGCAGGAGCATCAAGAGAGCATAAACATGTCCACATTGATATTGACTCATTTTAATGAGAGATTGATATGTATCAAATTGGAAAAATTGTTAATACACATGGCATAAAAGGCGAAGTCAACATTTACAACTTAAGTGATTTTGATCGCTTTGAAGCAAATGAAACAATCTATGTTTTAGAACCTAATAACACGTATAAACCATTAATCATTGAACGTGTAAGACCTCATAAAAATATTTTGATCGTTAAATTTAGATCATTTGAAAATATTAATGAAGTATTACCTTTTAAAGGATTATTTGTTTATGCAAGCGAAAAAAGCGAAAGTATTGAAGATGATGAATACTATTATGATGAACTCATTAAAAAAGATGTTTTCTTAGAAAATGGTGAAAAAGTAGGATTTGTCATTAGTGTGATTGAAGTACCTCAAGGGCATCTTTTGGAAGTAAAAACAAAAGATAAAAAATCACTCATCCCATTTCGTAATGAATTTGTGGTCTCTGTTAAAGAACACATCATCATAAAAGATATTGAGGGTTTATTATGATTATTGATATTGTCACCATATTTCCTGAATTTTTTGAATCATTTTTAGAAACATCCATTGTCAAAAGAGCACAAGAACAAGGGCATGTTGAAATTAGATGTCATCAATTAAGAGATTACAGTGATCGAAAACATCAATATATCGATGATACACCATATGGTGGTGGTGCGGGTATGCTTATGCAGTTTCCACCCTTTTATGAAATCATTAACAAGTTAAAGACTGATAAGTCAAAGGTGATTTATTTATCACCACAAGGACAATTGTTCAATCAAAAAAAAGCAATTTCATATGCCACTTATGAACATATCATTTTGTTATGTGGTCATTATGAAGGCTTAGATGCACGTGTTATGGCATTTGTAGATGAAGAAATCTCAATTGGTGATTATATTTTGACCGGTGGAGAAATTCCTGCAATGATCTTAACAGATGCAGTTGTAAGATTATTATCAGGTGTCATTGATGATGAATCAAGAGATACAGATAGTTTACAAAATGGATGGTTAAAATATCCCCAATACACAAAACCAGATGTATATAAAGGATATGAAGTGCCAGAAATTTTAAAATCAGGTCATCACCAAAATATTGAAAATTGGCGAAAGAAAGAGAGCATTAAAGCAACTTATCTCAAACGACCAGATTTAATAGAAAAAATAGATTTAACAGAACAAGAGAAAACTATTTTAGCTGAAGTAAAAGCTGAATTTAAAAAATAGTTGCAACTTATTTATAACTTTGTTATAATAAGAAAGCCGTAATAAATACACAATGGTCCGCTGTAGGTAACAAGAACATTGGAAGGAAAGAGAGTGAGTCTAATATGTCAAAGCTTAAAGGGCAAGCATTAATCGCTGAGATTACTAAATCTTATATCAAAGAAGTTCCAGCTTTCATGCCTGGGGATACTGTTAAAGTCTACGTTAAAATCGTAGAAGGTAACAGAGAACGTATCCAGTTATTTGAAGGTCTTGTTATCAAAAGACAAGGTGGCGGAATTTCTGAAACTTTTACAGTTCGTAAAGTTTCATATGGTATCGGTGTAGAAAGAACATTCCCACTACATTCACCAGCAATCGATCATATCGATGTTGAACGTAGAGGTAAAGTTAGAAGAGCTAAACTTCATTACATCCGTACATTATCAGCGAAAGCAGCAAGAATCAAAGAAAAACGATAAATGGATAAAGAGGCAATTGCCTCTTTATTTTTTTGTAATTTTCTGAAAATATTTTCATAAATCTCTTGAAAGCCTTTTCATAATTTGGTATAATGATTTTGATATTAAATATAGTAGAGGTGAATGTCATGAGTAATGCGACAATTTATGATGTTGCTGGTGCTGCCGGTGTATCGCTTGCGACTGTTTCAAGAGTATTAAACAATCCTGAAAAAGTAAAAGAAGACACTAGACAAAGAGTTCTTAAAGTCATTAAAGAACTTGGTTATCGTCCAAATGTCATCGCTAGAGGACTTGCAAGCCGTAAAACTACAACTGTAGGTATTGTGATTTCAGATGTCACAAGAGCTTCTGTAGCTGAAATGCTAGGTGGTATTAGTGATATTGCACATAGTTATAAATATTCAATTAAATTATTTTCTGTAAGAGAAGACATGGATGTTATGGATGTATTAAAAGACATCGTAGCTGAACAAGTTGATGGTGTTCTATACTTAAACGATGAATTAAGTTCTAATCGTGTTGAAGAAGTAGAAAAAATATTTATTGATAATCAAATTCCATTTGTTTTTGCAAATGTTGTTTCTGATGATGAACAAGTCCCAATGGTTTCAATTGATTATGAAAAAGCTGGTTATGAAATGACTAAGATCATGATTGAAAACCAAAGAAAAGATATTTATTTATTAAGTACAGCTAGAAGATATTCAGTTAATGATAAAAAAGAAGCTGGATATATTAGAGCGATGCAAGAAGCTGGTTTAGAACCTAAGATTTTTAGAACAAGTGGCGATACTAATATTAATCGTCAACATTTCACAACATTCTTTGCTGATAAAAAAGTTGATGGCGCAATCGGTGTTAGAGATTCAATTGCCGTTTCATTTATGAATATTGCAAGAGATCATAAAGTCAGCGTCCCTAATGATTTAGATGTTGCTGGATTCCAAAACACAAAATATGCGCTTTTATCAAGACCAACCTTGACATCAATCGATGTGCCAGTGTATGATATAGGTGCTGTATCAATGAGATTATTAACGAAGTTAATGAACTCAAAAGATGTAGATAATATTAGAATTATTTTACCTCATTACATTGTTAAGAGAGAATCAACTAAAAATTAATCAATCTATGAAGTTATCAAAGTAAAAGTGAATAGACCTAATATAGAGATTTCATGAGGGTGTAACATGAAAAGAAGGTTCATTTTGAATTACAATAATGGAGATTACTAAAAAAACATGAGGGCTAGTATTTTACTAGAACTAAGGTGGTACCGCGATGATTCGTCCTTAGATTTTTTTAAGGACGATTTTTATTTAGAGAGGAAAACAAAATGAAATTATATGATGATTTAATATGGCGTGGCATGATTAAAGATGTCAGCGATGAAGAAAAAGCAATCAAACACCTAAACGATGATAAAGTTAAATTTTACTGTGGATTTGATCCAACAGGTGAATCTTTAACTGTTGGACACTTGGTTCAAATAGTAAGAATGCTACTTTTACAAAAATATGGTCACACTCCAATTGCTTTAATTGGTGGTGCAACTGGGCTTATTGGTGATCCAAAACAAACAAGTGAAAGAAAATTATTAACACTCGAAGAATCTTTAGCAAATGCTACAAAAATCAAAAATCAATTATCTTATTTTTTAGGACAAGATCAAGTGATTTATGTTAATAATTATGATTGGATTAAAAATATTGATACTATCTCTTTTTTAAGAGACTTTGGTAAAAACTTTAATATCAATTATATGCTTGCAAAAGATACTGTTCAAAGAAGACTTGATATCGGTATTTCGTATACTGAATTTTCATATATGATTATTCAAGCTATCGACTTTTTAGAATTGTATCGTTCAATGGATTGTAAAATTCAATTTGGTGGATCTGACCAATGGGGTAATATCACTTCAGGTTTAGAACTGATAAGAAAAACAGAAGGCGACAAAAATGATGCAGTAGGTCTTAGTTCACCATTATTATTAAAAGCTGATGGAACCAAATTTGGAAAAAGTGAGTCAGGAGCATTATGGATTGATCAAGCACTGACATCTCCTTATGAATTATATCAATATTTTGTTAATGCATCAGATAAAGATGTTTCCAATTATTTAAGAACATTAACGCTTTTAGATAAAGACACAATCGAAGCACTAGAAAAACAATCTGTTGAAGAACCACATTTAAGAGCTGCACAAAAAGTAATTGCATCAGAAGTGGTTAAACTAGTTCATGGACAAAGTGCACTTGATGAAGCCATAAGAGTTACTGAAGCTCTGTTTAATGGATCTCTTAACAGTTTGAATAAAAATGAATTTCTTATGTTGGCTAAAGCTTTAGATACAGTAGAATTAGTAGAACAAAAACCAATACTTGATTGCTTAATTGATGCGAAACTTGCACAATCTAAAAGAGAAGCAAGAGAATTTTTACAAAATGGTGCTATTACATTAAACGAAGAAAAAGTTAGTGATGTAGATCTTTTAGTCACAAAAGATTTAACCATTCATGATCAATATGTAGTTTTACGAAGAGGTAAAAAGAAATACGCAATCTTAAAATTTGTGTAAGAAGGTGAACTTATGGATATATTATTATATAATCCGTTATCAAGAAATGGAAATGATCCTAAATTTATTGATAAAATCGAAAAGCATTTAGAAAAGCAAGGTAGAGATGTTACTAAATATAATATTTTAGACATCGAAAGTGTAGAATCTTTTGTGCAAACACTAGATCCTAAAGATAGAGTCATATTAGTAGGTGGTGATGGGACGTTACACCGCTTAGCAAATCGTATTTACGGACTTTCATATCCACAAGAACTATACATGTATCAAGCTGGAACAGGTAATGATTTTATTAGAAGTTTAAAAACAAAAGAAAAAGTTGTACATATTAAACCGTATTTACAAAAATTACCTACGATAAGTTATGAAGGAAAAACTAAATACTTTCTTAATGGTGCTGGATTAGGACTTGATGGATTTGTTATTCATTTAGTATCAAACTCTAAGTATAAAAAAAACAAGTTTAATTATTTTAGACATGCATTAGAAGGATTTAGAAAATTCCATGCTTTAGAAGGTAGTTTCACAGTAGATGGAGAAACATACAAAGAAGATAAGATTTGGTTTGTTTGTGCAATGAATGCACCTTTTCAAGGTGGGGGCATGAACATGGCACCAAAAGCGATCAGAGATGAAGATAATCTTCATTTATTGGTCATTAAAAACATCCCCAAATTTTTATTATTTCTTATTTTTCCTACCATTTATTTTGGTGGTCATGTCATTTTTAAGAAATTTGTACATATCTATGTAGGTAAAAAGTTTCATATTGAATCTGATGAACCGACATATATGCAAGTAGATGGTGAACCAAAATCAAATATTCAAATCATTGATATTGAATCGACAAAATAAAAGGGACTGTAAATAAATAAACATCCCGATAAACAAAAACTGGATCTCGTTAGAGACCCAGTTTTTTGATATAATTAGAGTATGACAAACACTAATTTTAATCAAGAATATTTTAACCCAAAACA
>JBFWMH010000011.1:0-47896 GCA_050251655.1 Acholeplasmataceae bacterium | reverse complement strand
AAATCATAACGCTTAAATGTTTGTCCTTTCTTTGCCATACAAAAAACACCTCCATAAACTTATTATATGGAAATGTTTTTTATTTTGTTATTTAATCTTTTTTTTATTAGTGTCTACTAAATGGGGGGCACTCTAAGCTCCCTGTTTTTTTTATGTTTGTGTATTAGGATTTAAATCAACAATGATTGGTATGATTAATGGCTTTCTTTGAGTAAGTTCATAAATCTTATCACTTAAGAAATCAATCACCGCTTGTTTTAATAAAGATTCAGTATATCCTTTTTTCTTTAATTCATTTTCAGCAACTTGTTTAGCATCATTTGCTAATTGTTGAGTTAACGCTTCATTACTCTTCATATAAATGAATCCACGAGAAATAATTGTTGGAGCATTAACAAGTTTTTTCTTATCTGAATTGATTGATAAAACAATTGAGAATAAACCTTCTTCAGATAATAATTTTCGTTCTTTGATGATTGAACTACCAATATCACCAATACCAGTACCATCAATATAAACATCGCCTGCAGTAACATTACCAGCATATCTGATACCATCTTTAGAGATAGCAGCAACCATACCATTATCCATAATAAGAATGTTACTTGGATTGACACCACAGTCAATAGCAAGTTGTTGGTGATGCTTGAGCATACGATGTTCTCCATGCATTGGAACAAACAATTTAGGTTTAACTAAACTTAATATTAGTTTTAAATCATTTTGAGCACCATGTCCAGATGTATGCGTATCTGCAAGTGGACCGTGTGTGATAACATTAACATCTTGTCTAAATAATAGGTTAATTGTTCGATTGACACCTTCTTGGTTTCCAGGAATTGGAGAAGATGAGAAGATGACAGTGTCACCAGGCATAGCTTGTACTTGTCGATGTGAACCATTAGCAATTCTACTTAGAGCTGCAAGTGGTTCACCTTGTGAACCAGTCACTAATAAAGTCACTTGTTCAGGTTTAAGTCTTGCTATTTCATCACCTTTAATAAGCGTATTTTTAGGCATCTTAATATAACCGGTTTGCATCCCTGCTTCAATAGCACGTTCCATAGAACGACCAAATACAGCGATTTTACGATGATTTAAGACTGCAGCTTCAATAATTTGTTGAATACGATAAAGGTTTGATGCAAAAGTTGCGATAATGATACGACCATCAATTCTTGAGAATAACTCATTGATTGATTTACCAATCTTACTATCTGATTGAATTAATTCATCACGTTCTGCATTGGTTGAATCTGATAACATACATAAGACGCCTTCAGAACCAATTTGAGCAAGTTTATCAAACTCAGCTGGTGGACCAACTGGTGTTAAGTCAACTTTAAAATCACCTGTATGGAATAATGTACCAAGAGGTGTTCTAAACACGATACCAAACATATCTGGTATAGAGTGAGTCATACGTATGAAACTTACTTCAACATTATTAAAATTGTATTTGTAATAACTCTTGTAAACTTCAATTTGAGGCACTTTAATGCCTGCGTGTTCCATAAATTTGTATTCAATTAAATCTACTGCGATACCAGCAGCATATATTTTAGGTATATTTACCTGTCTTAATAAATATGGAATACTTCCAATGTGGTCTTCGTGACCATGTGTAATAAATAATCCTACTATACGATCTTGATTTTCAATTAGGTAACTAAAATCAGGAATAACATAATCAATTCCTAATAAGTGATCATCAGGAAATAAGATACCAGAATCCACAATAAAAATCTGGTCTTCTATTTCATATATATACATGTTTTTCCCGACTTCACCAAGTCCACCTAATGCAAAAATCCCGATCTCCCCGGATTTTAGTAAAGGGTTTTTCATATATTCAAATCCTCCGAAAACGAAAAAGTTCATAACTATTGTATAACAAAATCATTAAAAATGATAGTATCTTGCGTGATATGTTATAATTATTTAGAGGTAATTTATGAAAACTATCATTATTTTTGACGTAGACAACACTATTTTTTACAATGTATTAGGCAAAGTGCCTGATCAAACAAAAAAATTATTAGAAGAACTCGCATCTAGAGATGATGTTGAGTTAGGACTAGCTACAGGTAGAGGTCTTAAAAAAATAGAAGTTATTGATGAAGTTGTTCATCTTTTTAAGTATAAAATATTAGTCAATGGGTCTGCAGTATTCATTGATGATCAAATGGTATATGATGAACCAATTGCATATAGTGACATTGAAGATATATTAAAACTTACTGAAGGTAAAGATTTTAATATTGGAATGGTTGGTATCAACGATGAAGCAGTAAATTACTGGGATGATAGAGTAGGTTATGGTATGAGAGCACTAAGAGGTATTTTTCCTAAAGTAGATGCTGATTTCTATAAGCATACACCTGTCTACCAATTATGGATTTTTGCTGATTTTGAAACTCAAATTTTAGAGATAGCAAAAGAAATAACTAAATTCAGAGTTTATCCATGGCATAAAGGTGGTGCTGATTTCACTTATAACCACATCAATAAAGCATTTGGTATTAAACAAGCATTAAAACATGTAACATATGATCGATTGATCTGTGTCGGTGATGGAGCAAATGATATACAGATGTTAGAACTCGCAGATATAGGGATTGCGATGGGTAATACAAGATTTGATGAATTAAAAGAAAAAGCCACATACGTCGCACCTCATATTAAAGATGATCAGTTATATGACTTTTTTAAAAGTTTAAATTTATTTGATGAGTGATCTAATTCTTGATTGAACTTCTTTGATGATTTCTTTAGGTACATAAGGTGAAATATCTGCATGATGGACAATAAGTTCTTTAATTGCAGAAGAAGATACAAAGTGATTTCTTGATGATGGGAATAAAATAAGTGTTTCAACTTGTCGATCAAGATTTCTGTTAAATTGATATAATGCATATTCGTTTTCATAGTCTTGGATATTTCTAAGTCCTCTAATCATAAGCTTTATATCATTTTGTTGACAATATCTAATAATTAAATCAGAAGTAGATGTAATGACAACATTGTCTATCTCTGAAGTAACTTTCTTAATCATTTCAATACGTTCATCAGATGTAAATGTAGGTGTTTTCTTATAATTATCAGCAACAACAATATGAAGCTCATCAACAAATCTTGCAGCACGTTTAATAATATCTAAGTGACCAATGGTTAAAGGATCAAAAGTTCCAGGATATACAGCTTTTTCCATAGTTATACCTCGTTTCACTTATAAGTATATCAAAAATTATAAAAAAATAAATAAAGGAGTCTTTAAAATGGGCATTTATCGTAAAAATTTATTAGTTGATTTAATCATTAGTATCGCAATGATTATTTTAGGGTTTAAAGTGAGTCTTTTATATTTTATCCCACAAGCAGCAGATGTGATTAATTTAGTCTATTTAGGTGTCTTCATATTACTGATTGCACTTGTTGTCATCATCTATAGACAAAACAATCAAGATGTGATTGGTATTACTGAAAAAGAATATAAAACGATTAGATTTTCAGTTTATGGTTATTTTGGAATTTTCGTTGCACAGTTAATCATTTTAGGAAATGCAAGTTTATATACATTATTTTGGAATTTATTTTTTACGGTATTGATGATCTTTATTGGACTTTTTACCCTCATACTACACATCATCATCATAAAAAGAAGTCATCAATCATAAGATGACTTTTTTATTATGTTATAATAATGATATAGATAAATAAATAGAGGTGAAAGACATGTCTGTATTAAATGAGAATTTTGTATTATCAAATGGTGTAAAAATTCCTAAAATTGGATTTGGAACATGGCAAATTCCTAATGGCGAAGTTGCTTATGATTCAGTAATGTTTGCTTTAAAGCATGGTTATCGTCACATTGATACTGCTGCAGCATATAGAAATGAAGAAAGTGTCGGAAAAGCTATTAAAGATAGTGGTATTCCAAGAGAAGAAATCTTTGTTACAACAAAACTTGAATCTCATATTAAATCATATCAAGAAGCATTAGATGCATTTGAATTAACTATTAAAAACTTAGGTTTAGATTATGTTGATTTATATTTAATCCATGCACCATGGCCATGGAGTAATATTGGTCAAGATTGTGATTTAGGAAATATTGAAGCTTGGAAAGCATTAGAAGTGATTTATAAATCTGGAAGAGCTAAATCAATTGGGGTTTCAAATTTCAATGTTCATGATTTAGAAAATGTAATGAATCATACTGAAATTGTTCCACACGTTAATCAAATCGCTTATCACATTGGAAGAAATCAAAGTGAAACTCAAGCATTTTGTGATGAAAAAGGCATTTTAGTAGAAGCATACTCACCACTTGCTACTGGTAGAATTCTAAATGATCCAATTATTAATGAAATGGCAAATAAATATAATGTTTCCGCAGCACAAATTTGTATTCGTTACTGTTTAGAAAAGAACACATTACCATTACCAAAATCAACACATGATTCAAGAATAATTGAAAATGCACATATGGATTTTGAAATTTCAAAAGATGATATGGTCATACTTGATAGTTTTAATAAATAAACAAAAAACGCCTAATAAGGCGTTTTTATTATGCTTGCATTTTCTTTTGACAACTTTCGCAATAACCATACAATGTCATATCGTGGTGTGTAATTTTAAAATGATGAGATTCTGCAACCTCTTCTTCAAAGTGATGAAGATGACAATCAATTTCTATCATTTTATGACAATTTAAACAAATCATAAAATGATGATGTTGTTTATCGTTTAAGTAGTAAAAATTCGTGTGATCTATGGAACTCTTTGAAATGATTCCATCATGAAAGAAAGTTTCTAAAGTTCTATATATAGTTGATAAATTAAGTGCATCATCTGGAAGTTCAACCATGATCATTTCTGCACTCATAGGTTTATTGTTTTTTTCAAAAACATCTAATATTTGTTTTCTTTGTTTTGTCATTCTCATGTGTTTTTACCCCTAATCAAAGGTTTTAGTAGAAGTACTAATACAAGTAGTATACTATAAACTACAACAATTGTCGAACCAGCAGGTATACCATATGGATGTGCAATAAAGATACCTAAAATAGTTACAACTACAGAAGCGATTGTCCCAGTAATTAATGTCATCATGAAACTTTTAGTAAGTTGTGATGAGATCACTGATGGAAAAATGACAAAAGCTGAGATGAGTAGAACACCAATCGTTCTTACACCAACTGCAATAAAGAATGCAGTAAGTGCAGATAGAATATAACCTAGTAATCTAACTTTGATTCTTGAAAACTTAGCATAATTATAATCATATGTCATCAAGAATAGTTTTCTGTAAAAGATGAGAACAAATATAAATATAAATAAAGTTGTAAGTAAACCTAAGATGACTAATGTTGGTGATGATGTGAATATATTCCCAGAAATTAAGGATTCAATAGAATAGTTAAACCCTGATCCTTTCTTAATAATAATCAAACCTACTGCAAATGCAAATGCACTCACCAGACCAATCGCAGCATCCCCATTCATCTTTTCAGATAAATACTTAATCATAAGTGACGCGATCATCACAAATGGAATAGATATATATAAAGGTTCATTTAAGAAAAGCATACCTAATGCTAAACCAGCAAAACTTACATGAGAAAGTCCATCTGCAATCATCGCTTGGTGGTTTAAAACTAAAAATGGACTTAATAATGCTGCAGATATTGCTAGAGCAACACCAATTAAAATAGCTCTAATAAAAAAATCATATTGTAATAACTCAAAGATCATGATGGTGCTCCTTATGTTCAAATTGATGAAAATCCCTGTAGCATCCAAAGAATTTAACACTTTGGTCGATATACATAATATGACAATTATCTTTAACTGCATCGGTTAAATCATGAGTCACGTGGACAATAGTCATGTGATTCTTTTCATTTAATTCTTTTAATAAATGATGGAATTTTTCTCTAAATGAAGGATCAAGAGCAGAGGTTGGTTCATCTAAAATAAGCAACTCAGGATTTGAGATTAATGCTCTAATTAAATAAACTCTTTGTTGCTGACCTCCTGACAAATAAATCATGGATTTATCAAATAATTCAGGAATCTCCATACGTTCTAACCATGAGATGATGAGTTGTTCATCTTCAGATTTCATCTTTAGTGATTGACGTTTAAAACCACTATAGATGACTTCTTTAACAGTCATAGGTATCTCTTTTTTAGTATCTAATTTTTGAGGAAGGTAACCCATTGTTTCCATATTGATTTTTATCTCACCAGATGAAGGCTTTAATAAACCAACGAGTGTTTTAATAAGTGTTGACTTACCGCTGCCATTAGGTCCTACAATATGTAAAAAATCACCTTTATTAACTTTGAAACTGATGTCTTTTAGTGCCTCATAGCTACCAAAATTGACATTGATATGACTGTATTCAATCATGCTTATGCTCCTAATGAAGTTTTTATATTTTGAAAGTTTATTTCCATGAAATCAACATATGTCAACCCTTGATCAAATTGATCTTGAGTCACATTTTGATATGCATATAATTTTAGAATAGTAAGTTCGTATTGATGACTTGTTTGTAATTCGCTTTGAATAGCATTTGCTGAAAATGGTGGTTCTAATGCTTCCATGAAAATATAATGTGTTTGAGCATCTAATACGTTTTGAACAAATGTGACTAATTCACTACTTGTTAAATCTGAATCAGGTTCAAATTCATTAAAGATTGAAACGATAGTTAAACCGAAATAATTACCAAATAATGAAAATGCATTATGACCTGCAACATAAGTTGTTGGAAGTGATGTGATATTAGAAAAATAAGATTTCATTTCATTACTTTTGGTTGTTATATCATTAATCACTTGATCAGCATTTGCTTGATAAGTTGTACTATGTGTAGGATCTATTTCAATAATAGCATCTTTGATGTCATTAATCATATCAATCGCATTTGATGGATCAACCCAATAATGTGCATCGGTTATAGTTTCGATAGACTTTGACATATTTAGTACAATGGTTTGATCTCCACCAATCGTGTTTGAATCTGTAATCCAAGTATCAATTAAATCACTTGTATATATGAATAATTTAGCGTTCTTAATAAGTACCATGTCTTGACTAGATGCTTCAAATCCATGGATTTCTTCACCAACTGGTACAAGCATCTTCACTGTCATTTCATCACCTGCGATTTGCTTAGCAAATGAGTAATGTGTATACATTGTTGTTACAATGTCATAATTTTCTTCTTCACTACATCCAATTAATGTGAATAGAAAACCTAAAGCTAAAATAGATAATAATAATTTTTTCATTTCCCTCTCCTTGTTGCGAATGATTTGCATTATCATTGTATCACAGATTGTCCAATTTGCAAACCATTTGCAACTAAAACATAAAAAGTCTTCAAAAAGAGTGCTTAAAAAATTGTAATTACTATAAAAAGATGCTATAATTATTAGGTAAACGTGAGTGGAGATGATGATTTCCACTCATTTTAATGAGGTAAATATGAATTTAGATAATTTAAAACAAAAATTAATACCATTCTTAGAACCGTTTAATATTACAGTTTATAGTATTAAACTTAAGAAAGAATATGGTGAAAAAATCGTTGAAATTCTTTTAGATACCGATACAATCGATATTAACGACTTAGAAAAAATTCACATGGCTTATATTGAAAGTTTGAATGATGAAGATTTAGATGATGACTATTTTTTAGAAATCTCATCACTTGGTGCTGAAAGACCATTAGAAACGATTGAACAAGTAAAAAGATATATTGGAAGTTACATTTATTTTGAAACAAACAAAATGAAGACCAATGCAACTTTATTAGAAGTTGCTGATGATAATGATTTACTTTTAGTTGAAGTGAATCAAAAAGGCAGAATAAGAAAAATAGAAGTAAAATTTAGTGAAACTAGAAAAATGCGTACCGCAGTTAAGGTTTAGGAGGATATCATGATTAGTAAAGAGTTTTATAAAAATGTAGATGCAGTAGCAGAAGAAAAAGAATTAACACATGAGCAAGTACTTAACGCATTTGAGCAAGGTTTAATTGCGGGATGTAAAAAAGCCCACGATGTCCGTTCTTGTAGAGTAGAATACAAAGAAGATAAAAACGAAATTCTTGTTTATAAGCAACAATTAGTTGTCGAAGAATTCAGTTTAGAAGCAGATAAAAACTTTACTCAAATATTATTAGATGAAGCAAAAGAAATCAATGCAAGAGCTAAAATTGGCGATATCATTGAACAAAAGATTGATCCAAAAGATTTTTCTTTTTATGCAGTAAGAGATTTTAAGAGCAGATTAAATGAAGCACTTGTCTTCATGCAAAAAGAAAATTTATATCAACATTTTAAATCATTTGAGCATGAAATGATTAATGCTAGAGTTATTGATATTGATGATCAACACTATCGTTTAGATATTGGTAAAGACTTGACAACGTTATTACCTAAAAAAGAAGCACTTCCAAAAGATAACTTCCATGTTGGTGATCACGTAAGAGTTTATGTATCAGATGTTGAGATGAAGACCAAATGGCCAAAAGTTTATGTGAGCAGAAATCATCCAAGTCTCATTATTAGATTATTAGAATCTTATATTCCTGAAATCAAAGATGGAACAATTGAAATTATGGGTATCTCAAGAGATCCAGGAGATCGTGCTAAAATTGGTGTTAAAACCAATGATCCTAAAGTCGATCCAATTGGTGCATGTGTTGGTGAAGGTGGAACTAGAATTAGAGAAATTGTTAGAGCATTAAGCGATGAAAAAATCGACTTATTTAGATGGAGTGATAATGAAAAAGAACTTATTGCAAATGCATTACAACCTGCAAAAGTCTTAGCAGTAACTCATGTCAATCCAAAAGAGAAAAATGCGCTTGCGATTGTACCTGATGATCAATTATCACTAGCTATTGGTAAATTAGGACAAAATGTTAAACTTGCAGTTCAAGCTTGTGGATGGAGTATCGATATTAAATCAGAAACCATGGCACAAGGTGAAGGTATTTTATATTAATTAAAAAGGTGATTTTACATGAATAAAGTAAAGAAAGTTCCATTAAGAACTTGTGTAGTCACAAAAGAAGTATTACCAAAAAAAGAATTAATTAGAGTTGTTGCGACAAAAGAAGGTATTGTATCAGTTGATTTAACAGGCAAATCAAATGGTCGTGGCGCTTATGTTAAGCTTGATAGAGAAGTTATCTTGAAAGCACAAAAAAATAAAATAATAGACCGAAAACTAGAAGTAGAAATTCCTGAAGAAATTTATGAGACATTGTTAGGATTAACACATGAATCTTAATGCTTTAGGATTAGCATATCGAGCAAGAAAAATCGTTATTGGAACTGATATCACATTGTCACATTTATCAAAATCTAAACTTGTGATGATCATATTAGCAAACGATGCATCGGATGCTACAAAGAAAAAGATATATGATAAAGCTAAAACATACAAGGTTTCAGTTTTAGAAGAAGTGTCTTCGGATTTACTTTCTCAAGCTCTAGGAAAATTCGGTATAAAAGTGATTGGAGTTATGGACCAAGGATTTAGCCAATTACTGCTTAAATAACGAAGGAAGTGATTTTATATGCCTAGTAATAATAACAAAAAAATGAATCCAAACAAAAAACAAACATTTAACAAACCAAATCCACACAATCATCCAAATGTGAAAGCAAAAAAAGATGAAGGACCAAAAATATTAACATATAAACCAGATATGTTAGTCTCTGAGGTTGCTGATGGATTGCATTTATCAAATGCAATTATCATTAAAAAATTAATGGGATTAGGATTGATGGCGAGTGTTAATCAAGTCATTGATAGAGATACCATTGAATTGATTGCTTTAGAAGAAGGATATGAAGTGCAAGATGAGGTGATTACAGATGTCACTCGTTTTGATGAAATGGAAATCGTTGATGATCCAAAAGATCTTGTAAAAAGACCTCCGATTGTCACAATCATGGGGCATGTTGATCATGGTAAAACGACTTTGCTAGATACAATCAAAAAAACAAGAGTTGTTGATGGTGAAGCAGGTGGTATTACACAACATATTGGTGCATACCAAGTCATTAAAAATGGTGAACCTATCACATTTATCGATACTCCAGGTCATGCTGCATTTACTGAAATGCGTGCTCGTGGAGCTAAAGTCACAGATATTGTTGTTTTAGTTGTTGCTGCTGATGATGGTGTTATGCCACAAACAATTGAAGCAATTGATCATGCCAAAGCAGCAGATGTACCCATTATTGTAGCAGTTAATAAAGTAGACAAACCATCAGCTAATCCAGATCGAGTAATGACTGAGCTATCAGAAAAAGGTTTGGTACCAGAAGCATGGGGTGGAGATATTCCATTCGTCAATGTATCTGCACTCAAAAATATGGGTATAGATCAACTTTTAGATATTATCCAATTAATCAGTGAAATTAATGAATTTAAAGCTAATCCAAAACGTTTAGCTAAAGGAACAGTCATTGAAGCAAGTCTTGATAAAGGAAAAGGACCTGTTGCAACACTTATTGTTGAAACGGGTACACTTCATGTCGGTGATTATATCGTTATTGGTAATACATATGGAAAAATTAGAACCATGGAAGATGATTTAAATCGTCGTTTCAAAGAAGCTAAACCATCACAACCAATTGAAGTCACTGGTTTAAATGAAGTCCCTCAAGCAGGAGATGTTTTCATGGCATTTGATGATGAAAAAGTCACTAAAAATATTGCATCTGATCGTCAAAGCAGACAAAAAGAACTTGAATTAAGTTCTAGTAAAAAGCGTTCTTTAGATTCATTATTTGGTGAAATGGCTGAATCAGAAAAAGAATTGAACATTATTATCAAAGGTGATGTTCAAGGCTCTATTGAAGCATTAAAAGGATTATTAGAAAAGATAGATATTGATGGTTTTCATGTTAATACTGTAAGAGCAAGCGTTGGTGCGATTAGCGAAAGTGATGTCACACTTGCATCAGCATCAAATGCGATCATTATTGGATTTAATGTTAGACCAACTGCAGCGGTTAAAAAAGTCGCTGAAAATGAAGGTGTAGAAATTAGATTATATTCAATTATCTATCGTGTCCAAGAAGACATTGAAGCAGCTCTTAAAGGTATGTTAGAACCTGAATTCGAAGAAATTGTAACAGGTCAAGCAGAAGTTAGAGATATCTTTAAAATATCTAAAATTGGAACTATTGCAGGTTGCTATGTCACTGATGGTATTATCAAACGTGACGCGCTTGTAAGAATTTTAAGAGAAGGTATTGTTGTTTACGAAGGTAAACTTGCATCACTTAAGAGATTTAAAGATGATGCTAAAGAAGTTCGTCAAGGCTATGAATGTGGTCTTTCAATAGAAAATTATAATGATATCAAAGTTGGAGATGTCATTGAGGCTTCACAATTAAGAGAAATTGAGGTGTAAATCATGTCAGTTACTACAGAAAGATTAGCAAGTTTGATTCAAAGAGAACTTGCAAGTATTGTAAATAAAGAAGTCAAAGATAAAAGTTTTGGTTATATTAATTTAACTGATGTTAAAGTGACTAAAGATTTATCTTTTGCTACAATTTATTACACAATTTTAAAAGATGAAAAAGAGATGCTTAAAAAAGCTCAAGATGCATTAGATGATTCTAAAGCAACCATCCGCATGGAACTTGCTAAAAAAATTAGAAATGTTAGAAAAATTCCTGATCTAGTCTTCAAATTTGATGAAGCATTAGCTTATGGAAATCATATCGATGAGATATTAAAATCATTAAAGTAACTTCGGTTACTTTTTTTTATCAAAGATAAAAATATGGTTATGTTATAAGTATTGTATAATATAAATAGGGTGAAAGATATGTTTGCAAGTGTCATAGTTGATATTAAAAACAAAGAGATTAATAGACAATTTGATTACATCATTAAAGACGAAGACGTTTTAAGTTTAAAACGTGGCATGCGCGTTGTCGTTCCTTTTGGCGAGCAACTTAGAATGGGCTATGTGATTTCTATTTTTGATTCAAGTGATAAGGCAAATAAAGAAATCGTAGATATTTTAGATATTCAACCAACTGTTGATGAAGAAACTTTTAAAATTATAGATGATATTTATGAAAAAACACATCAAATTTATGCAGCGATATTTGAAACTGTTGTGCCATCGCAAATACAACTAAAATACCAAAAACAAATTATTTTACTTAATCCTGATGTAGTAGATACATCTTTTAAGCAATTATTTAATTCAAAAAACATGTTAACAATTTCAAAAAACAACCATGCATATGATTATAAATTAAGAAAATATGCTTCCATGAATGCAATTGAAATTAAGCAAATATATGAACAAAAAACAAAAGAAAAATATGAAACAAAATATCAATTCAATAAGCATCATCAATATCAAAGAATATCTATGCATGAAGATGTACTTGTCTTATTAAAAGAACAAACGTATTCAAAAAATGAACTGATTGATTTAGGTTTAAGTATCTCATCTATTAATACATTAACCAAACATGATGTGTTAACTAAATTAGAAGTGAAAATCAAAAGAGATGTTTCTCATGTTTTTAATTTAAATGATAAAAAGATCATACTAACCAAGGATCAATCTCAAATTTTTGAACAAATAAAAAGTGGGTTAAACCATCATGAAAAGCACTTGATTAAAGGTGTTACTGGTTCTGGTAAAACAGAGATATATCTTCACTTGATTGAAGAAGTATTAAAACAAGATAAACAAGTCATGATCTTAGTCCCTGAAATTACATTGATTGCACCAATGGCAAAGCGATTAAAATCTAAGTTTGAAGATGTAGAAATCTATCATAGTGCCCTATCTTCTGGAGAGAGATTAGATGCATATATCGCAATTAAAGAAGGAAACTCTAGAATTTTACTTGGAACTAGAAGTGCTTCATTTTTGCCTTTTAAAGAATTAGGATTAATCATCATAGATGAATCTCATGATGATTCTTACACCCAAAATGAATCTGTGATTTATGATGCTGTTGATGTATTAGAATTAAGAGCACGATTAAAAGATATTTCGATTGTATTAGGAAGTGCGACACCTAAAGTAACAAGATATTATCAAGCTAAAAATAAGGAATATCAATTACATGAATTAAATCAAAGACCTAATGGTATAAAACTTCCACATATTGAACTTGTTGATATGAAAGAAGAACTGAAAGCTTTAAACACTTCGATGTTTTCAAAAAAACTTGAACAAGCCATTTTAGATCGATTATCTAAAAAAGAACAAGTTATGATTTTGTTTAATAGAAAAGGATATGCACCATTTGTCATGTGTAGAACTTGTGGTCATGTACCAACATGTCCTACATGTGGTATTGCACTTACTTATTATAAAGATGATCAAAAATTAAAATGTCATTATTGTGGTCATGAAGAAATATATAAAGACCACTGTTCAATATGTCAAAGTACTCAGATTAAAGAAGTTGGTGTTGGTATTGAACAGGTTGAAAAGGCACTTAAAAAGACATTTAGCCAAGCAAGAATTTTGAGAATGGATGCCAACATGACCAAGACTAAAGGTAGTCATGAGATGATTTGGCATCAATTTAATGAAGAAGATGCTGATATTTTATTAGGAACTCAAATGATTGCAAAAGGACTTGATTTTCCTAAAGTCACACTCGTTGGAGTTTTAATGGCTGATCTCATGCTTAGAATACCTTCATATTTAGCAAGTGAAAAAGCATATACCCTTTTAACTCAAGTTTCAGGAAGATCAGGACGATTTACACAAGGCGATGTGATCATTCAAGGTTACGATTTAAATCATTATGCTATAAAACATGCAAGAGATTCGTATGAAACTTTTTATCAAGATGCATTATATGATCGTAAAATAGCGAATTATGAACCTTTTATGCATATATCTCAATTGCTTATAGAAGGAAAATCCTATTTAAAAACTTATCAAGATGCATTTAGATTAAAAAAACAAATTGAACATATAAATACATATAGTGTCTTAGGACCAACCCCTGCATATATTAAAAAAATAGGGGATGATTATCGTTTTGTCATGACACTTAAATATAAAATATTTGATCCTAAAATATTTGAATATATTGATCAAATTGAATCCAAAGAAACAAGGATAAAATATTATCCAAATCAAGAATTAGTGTAGGTGATATCATGAAAATTGTATTTTTAGGAACTCCAAAATTTGCAGTTCCAACATTAGAAATGCTCATAGAAAAGCATGAAGTCTTATTGGTTGTTACACAACCTGATAAAGAAGTTGGAAGAAAAAAAGTGGTGACCATGTCACCTGTTAAAAAGTGTGCACAAAAACATCAAATAGAAGTATTTCAACCAAGCAAATTAAGAAAAGATTATCAAAAAATTATTGATTTAAAACCCGATTTATTAATTACTGCAGCATATGGTCAAATGCTACCTAAAGGACTTATTGAACCCATCACATCATTAAACGTCCATGGTTCATTGCTACCTAAATATCGTGGTGGTGCACCGATTCAATATGCACTTTTTAATGGTGATGATGAAACAGGTATATCAATTATGTATATGGCGTATCAGATGGATAGTGGTGATGTCATCAAACAAAAATCAATCCCGATTTTAGAAGAGGATACTTATCTTACATTAGTCGATAAACTGAGCGTTTTAGGTGCCAATTTATTAGATGAAGTTTTAACTGATATATCGCAAGGTATAAAAGAGAGATTTGTACAAGACGAATCACAAGTGACATTTGCATATACGATTAAATATGAAGATGAAGAAATAAAGTTTGATGAACCTTTAAAAATGATCATCAATAAAATAAGAGGTTTATATGATGAACCAGGTGCTCATTTTGATTATTTAGGTCAACATATAAAGATTTATCAAGCAAAAAAAAGTGATATAATAGTAGAGAACGCGTTACCTGGTGAAATTCTACTTGCTAAAAAACAATTGTTAATAAAAACAATTGATGGCGTATTAGACATTATAGAATTACAAATTCCAGGCAAAAAACGTATGCTCGCTAAAGATTTTTTAAATGGTCAACAACTATTTAAAAAAGGAGAAATTATAAAAGGTGGTAATACGCATGGGTAAAAAGAAATTGCTATTTACAAGATCTGAAATGTTAGAGCTTAATAAACAAATATTGGCTCAAAGAGGCGTTGATATTCAATCAATTGCAGAGATTAGTTTTCAACAACAATCAAAATATTCTGATCAAGTTTCAATGAAAATTTGTGTGGAATCTGTTGAAAAAATATTATCCTTAAGAGATATTTTCCATCATGTTCAACTTGCATGTGAAATTGACAGATTAGCTGAAGAGCACATGTTTAAAGGACCAATCCAAGATATTATCCATGATGATTTAGGTTTGTTTGGTGTTGATGAAACTATGGGTCTTGATGTTTCAGGATTATATGGAACCATTGGACAAACTAATTTTGGTGATATTGATGTCAATAAGCATGGTATTGTTCAACAATTAAACGAAGATGGTAAAAAAGAAGGTGTATGTCATACATTCTTAGATGATATTGTTGGTGCAATTGCAGCAGCTGCATCTACAAGAGTTGCACAAATCATGAATGAAGACTTAGCACACGAAGATATTCATGTAGAAAGATTCTCATTATTTGATTTAAAATAGGAGTTCATATATGGCATTAAAATCAAAACGCAAAAAATTTGGCATCAAACTATTTGGCAGAGAAATCTTTGCTAAATTTTTTGGTTTTGAACAAGGTATTGATATCACAGATGATGTCGCAGTTCTTTTTAGAAAAAATGTCGTTATTAAGAACATCATCTTTATTACCAATATGATGTATTCGCTTATCTTATTTGTTTTATCAATTACCAATACAAATCCAGATACAAAAGTGAGTAACTGGGTGATGACTGTAATCATTTTTCCAATCACTTATGCGATCAATAAACTGTTAAGAAAATTAATCTTTTTAGATCAACATGATAGAACCAAACAAATGGTTGCCATGTATGTTGCATCATTATATATATTCTTTTCAGCTATTTTAATTTATGCAAGACTTTATAACATTGATTATTTTGAAACTGCTGCATACATTCTTATGTATTATGCAGTTGTCGTTATATCATTATATCAAGAGAAAAAAGTATTAAGTGGAAGCTTTCAAGGATTACTAGCACTACTTACTTTTATCCATTTGGTTTGGACATATAATTTTCAAGAAATTGTTGGTAATCAATCATTTGTAGAATTTTTAAGATTTACATTTGTGACTTTACCTGAATTTAGTGACATATTATTGAGAACGTTATTATTTATCTTGTTTTACTTTGTTGTTTATGCCATTGTTTCTATGGGGCAATACATGCAAGAAGAAAGACGCAATGAATTAATGAAAAGAAGACAAGTTCAACGAGATTTTTCGCATATCGTTGGTGATTTATTCTCAGTAGTATTTTCAAGTTCATATGCACTTATGGATAAAAGACATGCTTATTTAGTCCAACAAATGAGTGAAAAACTAGGTGGATATTTTGGATTAAACATCGAAGATATTAATCAGATGAATCAATATGCAATGATTCATTTGCAGTTTAGTGAAATTAAGAACATGCTTGATGATATGAATCATTATGATGAGCAAACTTTTGATTTACTTAAAGCAAAAACAGAATTAGGGTCACAAATTGCTAGACGTCTGCAGTTAGCTCAAAAATGTGAAGACATTGCAAGAGCTTATATCGAAGAAACAATCAATGAACATTTCATTAAAGACATGTTAGATATTCAACCAGAAATTGAGTCTCAAATCATTTTATTAAGTGATTTATACATGACAATGAGGGGTCCAAAATCTTATAAGAGACCACTTGCACATTCAATTGTTTTAAAAGCGTTTCAAAATGAATTAGGGACATTTTTTGATTACAATTTAAAAGAGAGATTTTTAAAATTTAACGATGAATTTATGGAAATGTATAATAATTTCTAATCTTAAAGGATAAAGATTGACTTTAAGTGATCTTTCATGTAATATGATTACGCAAGTATAAAATTAATATTTTACTTTATTAAGAGCTATAGAGGAACGTGGCCGGTGATATAGCAGCAACCTACTTAAATTAGGTGCTTCCACAAGGGACTTAAAGTCTATCAATAAGGAGAACAAACGCTTTTCCTTCGAGAAGCGTTTTATTTTTAACAGGAGGTATTTTTATGTATCAATTATTTAGTAGTGAATCAGTCACAGAAGGACATCCAGATAAAGTTGCTGATTTTATTTCAGATTCTATTTTAGATGCATGTTTAGAACAAGATCCATTTTCTAGAGTGGCAATCGAAACTGCAGTAACAACAAACTATGCATTATTATTTGGTGAAATCACAAGTAACGCAACTATTGATTTTGAAAAAGTTGTCAAAGATGCAATTAAATTTATTGGATATAACAAAGAAGCTTATGGTTATAATGCTGATGAAGTTAAAGTTGAAGTAAGAGTCAAAAAACAATCAGATGATATCGCACTTGGTGTCAATAAAAAAGAAAAGAAATCATTAGGTGCTGGTGATCAAGGTTTTATGTTTGGTTATGCAAACAATGACACTGACACATTTTTACCACTACCTATTTATTTAGCACATAGACTTGCAGAACGATTAACATATGTACGTAAACAAGATATTGTTAAAGGACTAAGACCAGATGGAAAAACACAAGTTACGATTGCTTATGATGAAGATCATAAATTTGCATTTGTACACACGATTGTTTTATCTACACAACACGATCCTGAATGGAATCAAGATGATTTACATGAAGCAATGATTGAACATGTCATTAAGCCAGTATTTAAAGATTATGATTTAACGAATACAGCGTTTAAGATTAATCCAACAGGTAGATTTGTTATGGGTGGACCACATGGTGATGCTGGACTCACTGGTCGTAAGATTATCGTAGATACATATGGTGGATATGCTAGACATGGTGGTGGTGCATTTTCAGGTAAGGATGCAACAAAAGTTGACCGTTCAGCTGCATATATGGCTAGATATATTGCTAAAAATATAGTTGCATCAGGCATTGCTGATGCTTGTGAAATTCAACTTGCATATGCTATTGGTATCGCAGAACCAATTTCAGTTAATATAAATACATTTGGAACAGAAAAAGTTGATCATGATCTTATATATAATACTGTAATAAATAAGTTTGATTTAACACCAAGAGGTATTATTAAAACACTAGATCTAAATAAACCAATTTACCGTAAAACCACACAATATGGCCATTTTGGGAAATCAAATACGGATTTTACATGGGAAAAACTCGATAAGATTGAATTATTTAAAGAATTATTATAAAATAGTTTCAGGTGATGTCAATGAAACAACTTGAAGCAATTGAGCAAAAAAGACTCAATGCAGTCGAAGCTTATGCAAAAGAAAGAAATAAAAGTTTATTATTTATCATTCCAGGGATATTAATTATAGTTGCAGGCGCACTTTTAAGCATCTTTGCTTTAGTCGCTTTGGGATTTGTGATTTTAATTGTTGGATTTGTCATTATTGGTAAAGGATATGCTTATATCCAACAATACAACAAAATTGTTAAAAATGAACTTGTTACTACTCTTTTAAAAGAAACATATGAAGATGTCTTCTATGATCAAAAAGGTGGTATTGGACTTCAAAATGTCCTAAAGACAGACACAGTCAAAAGACCTGATCGTTATACGATGGAAGACTATTTTAGAGCAAGTTATAAAGGAATTCAATTTGAAACTTCTGATCTTGACTTAAAAGAAAGAGTCGAACACAGAGATTCTAAAGGTAATGTTTATTATACATATGAAACTTACTTTAAAGGACGCTGGATCACTTATCGTTTTGAACGACATTTTAAAGATGGACTTAAAATTATTGAATCACGTTTTGGGTTTAATAAAAAAGGATTCGAAAAAATGGATACAGAAAGTATCGAATTCAATAAAAAATTTACGATTTATACAACAACCAAAGAATATGGATTTTATCAAATCACATCTTCAATGATTGAAAAACTACTTAAATTAGAAAAAATGCATCGTGGACAAATTCTCTATTGTTTTATGGACAATGAACTTCACATTGGTATCAATGACCGTAAAGATTACTTAGAATTTTCTTATAAAAAACCAGTAACTGAAGAAGCATTAAAACCAGTACTTGATGATATAGAATTAATTGCTGCAATCATTAATGAATTTAGATTGGATAGTCAAAAGTTTAAAAAGCAAGATTAATAAGGGGGATTTATGTCAATTATGGGGATTGGTATCGTTGTCTTAGGATTATTATTTATTGGAATTATGTTATTTGTGATCTTTGGATCTCATGATAAAGAAGAATAAAAAGGAGAAAATATATGCCATATGTTATAGGAGCTGCTGTCGTAGCTGTCATCATTATTTTTTGGGTTATATCAACAACAAATCAATTTAGAGTCATGCAAGTTAAAATTGATGAATCTGAATCAAGTATTGATGTTGCTTTAACTAAGAGATTTGATTTATTAACTAAAATGTTTGCTGCAACTAAAGGTTACATGAAACATGAAAAAGATACTTTGACTGAAGTTGTTGCAATGCGTCAACCTGGTCATGGTGCTAGTATGAAAGAAAAACAAGAATTTGCTAATCAAATGACAAGAGGATTAGAAGCAATTAATGTAGTTGTTGAACAATATCCTGACTTAAAAGCATCTGCAAATGTTGCAAAACTTCAAGATTCTACTACAGAAGTTGAAGAAAACTTACAAGCAGCTAGAAGAGTATACAATTCAAATGTATCTGTATACAATCAAAAATTAGTAGTTTTCCCAAGTAGTGTCATTGCTAATTGGAAGAAATTTACTAAACGCGAATTCTTTGAAGCTGAAGAAGCTAAACGTCAAGACGTTAAATTTGATTTTTAATCAATAACTTAAAAAATGATAGAATGCGATGCATTCTATTTTTTTTGTCAATTTTAAATAGATATATTGTTAAATTGTGTAAAATGTCTTTAAAGCACTTAAGATTGTTGTAAAAATCGCTCTATTATAGTAATATAATAGAGAATGCAAAGGAAGTGTACATATGTTTAAAAACTTATTTGACCCAGGTAAAAAAGAACTAAAAAAGGCAGAAGTCATTGCGCATCAAGTATTTAAATTAGAAGATGAGATGGCAAAACTTACTGACCAAGCATTAACAAATAAAACAGAAGAATTCAAAAAAAGATATATAGATGGAGAAACTTTAGAAGATCTCATGGTCGAAGCTTTTGCTGTTGTACGTGAAGCTTCTAGACGTGTGACTGGATTGTTTCCATATTTTGTCCAAGTCTGTGGTGCGGTTGCTATTTTCCATGGTAACATCGCTGAAATGAAAACTGGTGAAGGGAAAACCTTAACCGCTGTTATGCCTGCTTATTTAAGCGCACTGAATGGTGAAGGTGTACATATCGTTACAGTCAATGAATATCTTGCTAAACGTGAAACTGAAGGCGAGATTGGCGATCTTTTTAGATTCTTAGGATTAACAGTAGGTCTTAACTTAAGAGACATTACACGAGAAGAGAAAAAAGCTGCTTATGATTGTGATATTCTATACTCAACAAATAGTGAATTAGGATTTGATTATTTAAGAGATCACATGGTGCTTTATGCTAAAGATATGGTTGCTCAGCGTGGATTGAATTATGCAATTATCGATGAAGTTGACTCTATTTTAATTGATGAAGCAAGAACACCACTTATTATTTCTGGTGGATCAAAAAATAATATGAATTTATATCAATCTGCAGATCGTTTTACAAAATCACTTAGAGACGATGAGTTTGAAATTGATGTAGAAACAAAAACGATTGAACTCACACCTGCAGGTATTGAAAAAGCTGAAAAAATATTTCAAATTGATAATTTATATGATTTAAAATATGTATCACTTGTACATCATATCAATAATGCACTTCGTGCAAATTATATTATGGCAAGAGATAAAGAATACGTTGTTCAAGATGGTGAAGTACTTATTGTCGATCAATTTACAGGTCGTATTTTAAGAGGTCGTCAATTTTCTGAAGGTCTTCATCAAGCTCTAGAAGCTAAAGAAGGCGTAAATATTAAACAAGAAACAGTGACAGTTGCTACGATTACATATCAAAATTTCTTTAGAATGTATAAGAAACTTTCAGGGATGACTGGGACTGCAAAAACTGAAGAAGAAGAATTTAGAGAGATTTATAACATGGATGTTGTTGAAGTTCCAACAAACAGACCTGTAATTAGAAAAGATGAACCCGATTTTATCTATGTTGGTTTAGAAGAAAAATTTGATGCTTTATGTAATGAAGTTAAAGAAAAATACGATAAAGGTCAACCAGTCTTAATTGGTACGATTGCAGTTGAAACTTCTGAATTAGTTTCAAGAAAATTAAAACTTATGAGAATACCTCATGAAGTCTTAAATGCTAAAAACCATGAAAGAGAAGCTGAAATTGTTGCTAAAGCTGGACTTAAAGGCTCAGTAACTATTGCGACGAATATGGCTGGTCGTGGGACAGATATTAAATTAGGTGAAGGTGTCGTAGAACTTGGTGGACTTGCTGTCATTGGTAGTGAACGCCATGAATCACGAAGAATTGATAACCAGTTAAGAGGACGTAGTGGTCGTCAAGGTGACCCTGGATACTCACGCTTTTACTTATCAGCTGATGATGAGCTTATGGTTCGATTCGGTGGAGAATCATTTAAGCAAAGACTTGAAATGTTGGATAGAATGAACACTACTGGTGAACCATTATCATTTAAAATGTTCTCTAGATTTGTTACAAGTGCGCAAAAACGTATTGAAGGTAACAACTATGATTCACGTAAGCAAGTCTTGAAATATGACGATGTTATTAGAAAGCAAAGAGAGATTATTTATAAAGAACGTCGTGACGTCCTTATTTTAGAATCTATTGAAGAACAAGTAAGACAAACAGTTTCTAATACACTTTTAGGACAAGCAGAACAATTTATTACGCAAACAGGTAAAAATGTATTTGAAGTGAACTTTGAAGCTGCATATAAACATTTTGAAGGTCCTTTATTTGCACCAGGTACGATTAAAAAAGAATATCTTGAAACACTATCTCATGAAGAGTTTACTGATTTCATTCAAACTTTAGGAAAAGAAGAACTAGACCGCAAAAAAGCAGAAGTCCCAGCTCAAGTCTATAATGAATTTTTAAAAGTTGTTATGCTTAGAGTTATTGACACATTCTGGATGCGTCACATTGATGTCATGGATGAATTACGTCAAGGTGTAAGATTACAATCCTATGCTCAACAAAACCCGCTTGTTGTATATCAAAGAGAAGGGCTAAGATTGTTTAATGAGATGATAGAGAATATCAATCAAGATGTAACTAGATATGCACTTCGTGCACAAATCAGATATAACACTGAACGTGAAGAAGTCGTTAAAAATACAAGAACAAATGAAGGATCATCAGATGCTTCAAAACCAAAAAAACCAAAAGTGAGAAAAAATAAAGGCCAAAGAAACATGCCTTGGAGATAAGGAGGTCATTTCATGGAGCGCTACGACGTTAATAAAATGATTGGTTCATTTGAAACAAGAATTCAAGATTTAAATAATGCTTTAAAACCTGAATCACTTAATCAAAAATATGAATCATTGAACGAACAAATGCAAGCGCCAGATTTTTGGAATGATCCTAATCAAGCGCGAAAAGTATCGAAAGATGCTACCAGTATTAAAGAAAAAATCGATGAATATCATCGATTAGAAAATAAGTTAAAACAATTAATTGAATGGTTTGAGATTTCAGAAGAGGATACTGAAGAGTGGAGTATTTTAGAAGATGACATTAAGTCACTTGAAAAGACACTTAAAGAATTTGAAATCAAAACATTGCTTAATGGTCCATATGATGACCATGATGCTATTTTAGAATTGCATCCTGGTGCAGGTGGCACAGAATCACAAGACTGGTGTGACATGCTATATAGAATGTATACCAGATTTGCTCAAAGAAGACGTTATAAAGTCGAAGTCTTAGATTATCAAGCAGGTGAAGAAGCTGGTATAAAAAGTGTGACCATGCGAGTCAAAGGACCATATGCATTTGGTTATTTAAAAGCAGAACGTGGCGTACACAGACTTGTAAGAATTTCACCGTTTGATTCAAATGCAAGACGTCATACATCTTTTGCTTCGCTTGATGTTATGCCTGAATTTGATGATGATATTGAAATAGAAATTAAAGATGAAGATTTGAAAATTGACGTTTATAGAAGTAGTGGTGCAGGTGGTCAATCAGTCAATACAACTGACTCAGCTGTAAGAATTACTCACCTTCCTTCAGGGATTGTTGTCACATGTCAAAATGAACGTAGTCAAATTAAAAATAAAGAAACTGCATTTAAAATTTTAAAAACAAAATTAATGCAAGAAGAAATAAAAAAACAAGAGGAAACCATGAAAAATATTAAAGGTGAACAAAAAGATATTGCATGGGGATCTCAAATTAGATCTTATGTTTTTCATCCATATCAAATGGTCAAAGATCATCGAACTAATTTTGAAGTTGGTCAAATTGATCAAGTCATGGATGGCGACATTGATGGTTTTATTAATGCCTATTTAAAAGCAGGTGATGATCATGAATAAAGCAAAGATCAGAGAAGTTTTAGAAATCACATTAGGCGTCGCTGTTATGTCATTGGGTTTCTATTTTTTCTTATTGCCTCTTAACTTAGTCATTGGTGGAGTCATGGGTATTTCTGTACTTATACAAGATTATATTCCAGTTTCAACATTCATATTTATAGCTAATGTTGTTTTATTATTTATTGGACTTATAGTATTAGGTAAAGTATTTTTTATGAAAACTATTTATGCAACACTACTTTCACCATTGATTTTATGGATATTAGAACAAACCATTGATCCAAACTTTTTTATGCAACATATGACTGAATCTCCATTACTTATATCTGCTATTTTTGGTGGACTCATGGTAGGATTTGGACTTGCAGTTGTCATTAGAAATAATGCAACTACAGGTGGTATTGATGTATTGCAAAAAATTCTTACAAAATATGCTAAAATTCCATTTCATTTAGCAGTTTACCTAATTGATGGAACGATTATTCTTATTGCATTATTTCTAGACTTTCAACATGGATTATACGCTTTTGGCGCAATGCTTTTAAGTGGGATAATTATTGATCAATTATCCATTGAAGGTTTATCAGGATTCACAGTGTTTATCGTCACAAATAAAACTGATGAAATTAAAACGGAAATATATGAAAAATTAGATCGTGGTATAACGATTTCGAAAGTTGTCGGTGGGTTTAAAAAACAAGAACGTGATATGATCATCTGTACAGTTGATCGACTACAGTTATATACATTTAAAATGATTATCAAAGAAACAGATCCAAATGCTTTCACATTTGTCACTAGAACAAAAGAAGCATTAGGTAATGGGTTTAGTAGGGAGCAAGCCATATGGGAACGAAAAAATTAGCAATCTTATTTCTATTTTCTGTCATTTTAGCTTTTGCAGCTGGATATTTTTCATCCAATTTAGTTGAAAGTAAAATGGTCATAGAAAGTGATGAAATTTTTAATTATATCACCAAAGCTTTTGATGAATATTATTATTATGATATTGATTCAGATGATGTTTATGACGCATTTATTGAATCCATGTATGCAGTTGTTGACTCATATGCAGCAAACCATAATGATCCATACACAAAAATAACTGCAGTCATTCCTTCGGTAGCAAATAAGAATGTTGAGTCATATGTAGGTATGGGATTAGACTTTTATTTTGATCAAAATGATTTAAGAGTCATTGATGTTGATCCTACAAGTGATTTATATTTAAAACTATATCCTTATGATTTGATTACTGGAGTTATGATTGATGAACAACCTATATATTTTGATGATTTAGCTTCAACCGATGAAGTACTTACTTATTTAACAGGATCTGTTGGTGATGAAAAACAAATCATTGTTGAAAACCCAAGTGATGAAACGTATACAGTTGATTTTATGTATCAAGAAATATTGACACCATCTGCTTATGCTAAAGATTTAGGTTCTAATGATATCGGATATATTAAAATTGATCATTTTAATGGATATGAACAAGGTGTTTCAGTAGGGACAAATTATGTTTTTAATGAAGTATTAAATACTTTAGAATCATCTATTTTAGAAGGCGAAAATAAAACTTTAATCATTGATTTAAGAGATAATCCTGGTGGTTCACTCACTGCACTTACCAATCAAGGAACCAATTTAAATCCTGGGATTACACAACTTTTACTTCCTTATAATCTTTCTCAACCACTCTTTTCAATGGTTGATAAAAAAGATGATGTTACTACATATTATGGTGGTTTATCACAATTAAAACCATATGATATTAAAGTATTAGTTAATGGTAATAGCGCTTCAGCAAGCGAAGTTCTTGCTGCATCACTTTCTACATATGGATATATGCTTTATGGATCGAACACATATGGGAAAGGTGTTTATCAAAATTCAATTTATTTAAATGATATTAGAAATATCAGCTATTATTTAACATATACTGAAGGTGTTTGGAACTACGGAGATAATCTTAATGTATCCACAGATCCTCTTTTAGTTGAATCACTTGATCAAAGTGGTATATTAACTTTAGATCTACCGATCTTCATGAAAGAATTAAGTTATGATCAAGTGGATTCAAATTTAATCAATTATCAAAAATTCTTTAATACATATTTTAATTTAGATGAAGGTTCTATGATTAGAACTGATGGTTATTTTGATCAAAGCACTGAAGATTATATTAAGCAGTATCAAAGTGAACATGGTATCCCACAAAGCGGCAAGATTGATTTAGAAACTGCAAGATTTGTGTATTTAGACTTTAAAGTCATGTCTTCACTTTTATCAAATGATATTCAGTTACACTCTTTGATTACACTTATTCAAAACCAATATGTATAAAATAACACAAATTAAAAAATTAAAGACAATCTATCAAATTATGATAAATGATCAAGAAGTCATTGAGGTTGAACCAGTGATTTATTTGAAATTGCATTTAAAGTTATTTCAAGAACTTGATCAAAAAGCATATCAAGCATTTATCTTAGATAATCAATATGAGAAGTATAAACGAATTGGACTAAAACGTCTAAACAACATGCAGACAAAAAAAGAAATGTATGATTATTTAATTAAAAAAGAAGCGACAACTGCTATTGCAAAACAAATCGTCTTTGAATTTGCAGAAAAGAAATATTTAGATGATTATCTTTATACTAAAATGTATGTATCGCTTAAACAACACCAAAAGGGACCTAAATACATACAAGATGAACTTTTGAAAAAAGGTGTTGACTTAAATATCATTTTAGGATTTACAAAAAGAATTAATGAAATTGAGATATTAAGTGATTTAATACCTAAAAAGATGAGATCATTAAATGGTAAAAAAGCTAAGAAGCAAATCTTGTTAAAGATTAAGACTGATTTCTATAGATTAGGGTTTTCACAAGAAGCGATAGATACAGTGATTAGTAAACATAATTACCTCTTAGATGAAGTAGATATACACGTGATTGAAAAAGAAGTTCATCAACAAAGATTAAAAATAAAATCAAAGATACTCACATATGAAGATAAACAAAAGATCATTTCTAAATTGTATCGCAAAGGATATCCTTTAGATATGATAACAAAAGCATTAAGTGAGATTAAATAAAAATGTAAATAAGTTGAAAAATAACACCCTTTATTGTTAGAATATTATTGTATTTTAAAGAGGGTGTTTTTATATGAAAATAGAATTTTACTTAGACTATTTGTGTCCTAAATGCTATTTGCAACATAAAGTGATTGAACAAATGGTTGATGCAAAAGAAATTGAAGAAAATATTGTTATTTATCGTAGTTTTGAAATGGTTGATAATCATTCATTTGATCCATCGATGAGCTTCGTTGATTTTATTGTCGAATATAAGCATATTCCAAGAGATGAAGTCATTGAATTTTTAAAAGAAACCAATCTTGAAATTGATTTGTTTCCTATTCATCATGTTCATCAAATGGCCCATTTAGCAAAAAAGGCGAAAAAATCTTATGCTTATAATAAAGCAGTATTTAAAGCTATCTATGAAGATCGTAAAAATCTATCACTCATTCATGAATTAAGAGAATTATCATTATCTATTGGTCTTCCAGAAGATGAAGTAAATCTTGTGTTATGTAGCGAAAAATATAGTGATGCAGTGATTTCTAACAAGGAAAATGGCGTATTAAAAGGTGTTGAATCTCTTCCGTTTTTAAGAATTAATCAAAGCATGAAACTTGAAGGTGTACAAACTGAAGAATCTATATTGAAAGCACTCAATTTAAGTATTTTAAAACAAGAAAATGAACATTGTGTTGGTGAACATTGCCAAAGAAAAAAATCTCATTAAGAAATGTGTGATAACGATAAATATATATTTATCGTTTTTTTTTATAATTTTTCAGCAAAAATTGAAGAAAAATCGGAGTCTAACATAGTAAATATGTGATAAACATGATACAATAGTTATGAAATTTTATATTTATTTTTTGTATAATTTAAAGGAGGTTAATGATGGCACAATTGTTTGAAAGATTACCTATTAATTTTTTTAGTGTGCTTGCCTCCCCAAATAAAGAAACTTATATTGACTGCATCATGGTAATTTATCATGCAGTAGATAGTATTGAGGACGCTTTTCAAGGGGATCGTGAATATATTGTACAAAAACTCATCGATTATTTTGATGATAAAGCTGATGAATTATTTGAAGATGTTGAAGATGGCGAGACACAACATACTTCTAGACAAAAAGCAGTCCATGTCATTAATGTATTAAAGAAAACTGGATGGTTAGGGGAAGAGGAGTTAGGTGATTATAAGACATCACTTAACCTTTTTGACTATTCTATTCAATTGATTGATACACTGATTAGAATTCAAAATAATACACAAAATGAGTATACGGGTGAAATTTATGCAGTTTATTCATTACTATCTTCATTTTCAATTGAAGAAGGTATTGGTGTTTTAGAACAAGCTGCACTTAAAACAGATGATATCATTCGTAAATTAAAAGCTTTGAAAGCAAATATTTATAGATTTTACTACGATATTACTAAAAAGAGAACTAAAGATGACCTTCATGAACTTCTAGAAAAATTATTAATTGAATATAAGCAAAACTTCTTTGATTCAGCATATTATAACTTGAAAACAACAGATAGCTTATCAAGATATAAACGAGGCATTTTAGAAAATGTATCACAAATCATTCATAATGAGCATCTCATGGATGAGCTATGTAAAAATGTGATGTATCGTAAACGCATGGATGATTACAACGAAGCATTTAACTATGTTGAAGATAAGCTTCGATATATCTCAGATAGTTTTAATGCATTAGAATATTTGATTTTATCTATTGATAAAAAGAATGAGCAATATGTCACAGCAGCAGCATCCAAGATTTTATTTTTGACTAATCAATCAGATGATATAGAAGGTATATTTAATCGATTATTCCAAATCGTGTTAAAAGAAAAAGACTTTGACTATGCATCACTATTTAATATCGTTCAAATGAGTAATTTAGATACGAACTCTTTATACAACCAAAGAAGAATGCGCATCGATACTCAAATTGAAGAAATCACATTTGATGATGATTTCATCAGTGATGATGTTAGACAACAAAAGATTAAAGCGTTACTAAAGAATAATATTTTTGGTAAAAAAGAGATAGATCAATATGTCAAAATCTTATTAGAAAATCATCACTCGATTGAAGCTAAGGATGTTTTAATTGAGACACAAGAAGATTATGTAAAACTGATTTTAATCTTCCTATATTCCAAATCTGTTGGTATGCACTATGATGTTATATTAACTGGAGATAAATGTAAAAATAATTTCATTACATTCCAAAACTTTATTATAAAGGGGAAAGCTTATGAATAAAAAACAAGCGATGACACAATTAAATGATACATACCAACAATTAAAAGAAAGTGAAAAAACAAATGTTTCACGTATCGTCAATAAATTGTTACAAGTAAACTTCATCACAAAAAGAAAGCCTGGAGACACTTCTGATTATCGTTTTATTTTAGCTTTTAAAGAAGTCTTTGAAGCATTTTTTGCACTTGCTGATTTTAATTTAATTATTCATAGAGATACAGAAGTTGTCTATATCGAAAATGAACAACTTTTCAATCATATGCGATTAAGAAAAACTGAAAGTATTATGATACTTGCACTTAGAATTTTATTTCAACATAAAAAAGATTTTGTTACACTTGATGAAGATGTTGAAATTTACTTACATGAGATCCATAGCGAACTTACACGTATTGGTTATTTAGATCATAAAAGAATTACTAAGGATCGCTTGAAACCTGCATTAACTTTCTTAAGAAGCTACAATATCATTGATTATATTGATCGTGGCTTACATGATGATGCAAGAATAAAGATTTATCCAACAATTTTATATGTAACTAACTACGATACAATTAAAGAAGTTGTAGACAAGTACGAAGGTTATATGGAAGGAGGTTCATCAGATGAAGAAGTTGACGAAGATTAAGTTAGTAAACTGGCACTTATTTGCAAATCAAACGATTGATATTAAAGATAGTGCATTAGTATCTGGTGAAAACGGATCAGGTAAATCTACATTACTTGATGCCATCCAATATATGCTTGTTGGTGGACGTAGTGGTGCCAAATTTAATATTGCTGCAACCGATGATGCAAGACGTACGCTTGAAGGTTATATCAGAGGCAGAATTGGTGCTGAAAACAAAGAATATTTAAGAAATGGTGATGTTGTTTCTCATTTAGCTATGGAATTTTTTGATGAGCAAAGCAAGAAATATTCCACCATTGGTGTAGTCCTAGACTTACCTAAATCAAGTAGTTTAAAAGAACGTTTCTATCTATTAGACAACATCTCGATTCACGATTCTTTATTTTTAGATAAAAAATATCCAAGAGATTATAAGTCAATGAAAGCTTATTTGAAGACTTTAGATGTTGATTTTAATCCTTTTGAATCACAAAGAAAATATAGAGAAGCACTTGCTAGATTTTTTGGTATGGATGCAACAAAATATGCAAAAATATTACCAAAAGCATTGGCTTTTAGATCAATCGATTTACAACAATTTGTTTTTGACTTCTTGTTAGATGATGATCCAATCGATATTCAATCACTAAAAAACAACGTCGCTCAACTTAAAAAAGTTGAAGCACAAATTCAACATGATAAAGAAAAACTAGAAAAACTAGATCAAATCAATCAAGTTGGTGAAGAAATCATTTTGAATAAAGATCAAAAAGATATCAACTCTTTAGTTGATCAACTTAATTGGATTGAAAAGAGAGAAGCATTCATTAAAGAAAATGAAACAAAACTTGTAGGCATTAGTAAACAACTTGATTATTTAAGAGAAGCAAAAGCTCAAATTGATGCACAAATCGATGAAAATGATCAAGCTATTTTAAATCTTGAACGTGCTAAAAATGATAGTGATTTATCAAGAACACTACAATCATATCAAGAAGCATTACGTAAAAAAGGTTATGAATATGACCAACAAAAAGAAATGATTGTTCAATTAAGACAATTGCTTGATAAAGAATTTCAAACCATGAAAGAACTTCTCACATTACTTCCTAATACATCGATTAAAGCGTTTGTGACATATTATCAAACACATATGGATCAATTAGAAACTGCTGAATTGTCAAATCACTTAGATATTTTAAGTGCTGATGTTCAAGCATTACTCCAAGCTTATCATACTGAAAGAGATAAAGTCGAAAGAGATAAACAAGACTTGTCTAAATTAATCAATGACTCTAAACAAAAGATGAATCAGTTAAGACGACATGTCAAGACGTATCCATTTTATGTTGAAAAACTCATTCAAACTTTAAATGATGAGCTTACAAATTACTATCAAAAAGAAGTTAACGTACAACCTTTGTGTGAACTCATTGAAGTTAAAGATGAATTATGGAGAAATGCACTTGAAGGGTACTTAGGAAATCAAAGATTTGATATCATTGTTGATCCTAGATATTTTAATGACGCATTAGAGATATATGATCGCGTTAAATTCGAACAAAAAATTTATGGTGTTGGACTTGTAAATACTCAAAAACTTGAAAGCTATGAAGATGCACTTGATGGTATGCTTGCATCTAAAGTTACTTCAGAACATCGTTTTGCAAGAAATTATGCCAATATGTTATTAAATGGTGTTGCATGTGTTGAAGATGTTAAAGATTTAAAAAATTATCGTCGCTCAATCACACCTACAGGTATGACTTATGGTAATTACACCGCAAGACAATTAAACCCAAGAAGTTATGAAACGCCATACATTGGTTCTCAAGCAACACAAATTCAATTGGAAAAAGAAACACAAATCTTAACTGATCTTGAATCACAAATGAGTAAACTTTACGATTTAACTGATCAACAATCAAAAGTTGTTAGATTATTAAACTTATCTAAGAGTAATCAAATGATTCATCAAGGTCAAATTAGATATTTAGATTTAATTAAACAAACAAGAAGAGAATATACTCAAATTGAAGAACAAATCAATGCACTTGGCAAAGATCAAAGTTTAGCACAATTAGAAACACAAATTGAAAAAGCTAAAGACAGTAGAAAAGACTTACGTGTTCAATCAGATATTTTAGTTGGAAAGATTGCTACACAAAGAGATGATCGTCAACGTATTATGGATTTAATTGATGATATTCAAATTAAACTTGATGACTTCATGCAAGCTCAAAAAGAATTAAGTCAAAAACATCCTGAAAAATTATCGATTGCGAACACTCAATTTTATGCGCTTAAACAACGTTATGATCAAGATCATGACAAGATTACTGCATATTTATCTGAATCATCAGCATCATTACAATCACAAATCACTAAAGGTGAATTTAATGTACAAAACTTAATGAAAAATTATAACCTTAATTATCATTTTGGTGCAGAACCATCACTTGAAGGTCTTGATGTTTATGAACAAGAAGCAAATAAGATTAGAAATAATGATCTTGTCAGATATGAACAAGAAGCAACTGATCTTAGAAAGAGTTCAGAAATTGGATTTAAAGAAGAATTTGTTGGAAAACTTCGTGCAAGTATTGAAAATGCACAACAACAAATTGCTGAATTAAACTACGCACTTACTGATAAGACATTTGGTAGTGATTCATATCAACTTATTTGTAATGCAAGTGATGATCCTGATTATAAGTTATATTATGATATCATCATGAGTAATCAAGCGATTGAAAAACATACATTATTTACTGAAGGATTGTCTAAGCGTAAAGAAACGATTTTAACTGAATTGTTTGAAAAAATTGCATCAAGCAATCCAGAATATGATCAATTGACTTATAAATTTTTAGATTATAGAAATTATATGTCATATGACATTGAAGTTACCAATTTAAATGGTAATAAATCACTCTTCTCTAAAGTATCTAGAGAAAAGAGTGGTGGTGAAACGCAAGTTCCATTCTATATTGTTATTGCAGCATCATTCCAACAACTTTTATCTAAAAATAGAAGAGTTGATTCAGGATGTCTTGTCTTATTTGATGAAGCATTTAATAATATGGATGAATCAAGAATTGATGCGATGATGAAATTCTATAATAGTTTATCTATTCAATTAATCATTGCAGTACCACCACAAAGAGTTTCAAATATTATTAACTATGTGAATACAAGTTTAGTTATTGTTAAAGATAATGACTATGCAATTGTTGAAACATTTAACGATGAAAGATTACTAGGTGTTTAAGGAGGCATAACATGAAAGCAATCACATTTAAAGATATTGATCACTTAAACCAAAGCTATGATCAAAAACCAGTTCAAAAAGCATTACAACGCGTCTTATACAAAAATGATATGCAAACAGCATTTGAAGTACAAGATGTTTATCAACAAAATCAATTTAAATTTTCGAATGAAATTAAAACGATGCCAGTTGCTAATCAAAAACAAAGTGGCCGTTGCTGGATTTTTGCTGGACTTAATGTCATCAGAGAACAAGCAGCAAAGAAATATGGTTTAAAGACATTCGAATTGTCACAAAACTATACTGCATTCTGGGATAAATTTGAAAAAATCAATTATTTCATAGAAGCTATTGATGATTTTCTAGATGCAGATCAAGATGATCGCACACTTCAACACTTATTAAAAACAGGTATTCAAGATGGTGGTCAATGGGACATGTTTGTTGCACTAGTATTAAAATACGGTGTTGTTCCACAAGATGCAATGAGTGAAACAGTAGCATCTAGTAAGACTGCATTTATGAACCGTTTAATAAATATTAAACTAAGACAATATGCTGCAACTGCTAGAAAGTTATTTAAAGAAGGAAATAAAGCATTGATTCCATCTGTTAAAAAACAATTTCTTGATGAGTTTTATACATTCTTAGTTACTAGTTTTGGACAACCACCTCAAACATTTGATTTTGAATATGTGACAAATGATACATATCAAGTCATAAAAAATTTAACACCACAATCATTTTATGAAGATATTTATGGTGGTCAAATTGAAAACTATGTTTCAATCATCAACTCACCAACGGAAGACAAACCTTTTAATAAGACATATACAGTTTCATATTTAGGTAATGTTGTTGGTGGACATGATATTAAATATTTAAATCTTGAAATGAGCGAATTAAAAGCGCTTGTTATTAAACAACTTCTTAATGGAGAAGTCGTATGGTTTGGATCTGATGTTGCTAGATTTGGAGATCGTCAAGCAGGTGTTTGGGATGATAAAGCTTATGATTTCGAACTTTTAGGTATGAGTTTTGAACTTGATAAAAAAGACCAATTAGACTATTCACAAAGTGCAATGAATCATGCAATGGTCATTACTGCAGTTCATTTAGAGGATTTAAAACCAGTCAGATGGAAGATTGAAAATAGCTGGGGTGATTCAAGTGGACAAAAAGGTTATTACTTAGCTTCTGATTCTTGGTTTGATCAATATGTCTATCAAGCAGTCATTCATAAGCAATATTTAAGCAAAGAAAATCTTAAAGATTGGGAAGAAGAACCAAAAGTATTAAAACCATGGGACCCAATGGGTGCACTTGCAAAATAAACAAAAATAGATAAAACTCAATCAATAGATTGAGTTTTTTTATTTTATTACATGCTATAATAGTATTACTCGGGACGTGGCGCAGCTTGGTAGCGCGCTTGCATGGGGTGCAAGAGGTCGCAAGTTCAAATCTTGTCGTCCCGACCATGTAAAAAAAGGAGTGAAAATGATGAAGATATTTGTTTTAGGTGGTGCTAGTTATGATACTATTTATCATTTTTCATTTTTACCAGAACCAAAAGCACAAACACTTTTCCCTAAAAAAACGATTAAAACAATTGGTTCAACAGGTATAGGTAAATCAATCCCTCTTTCAAAGTTAGGTTTTGATGTCACATTTCATGCAATGATTGGTGATGATTTCTATGGAAAAGAAATTATAAGTGCTATGAAGAAAAATCATATTGATTTTATATATGACATTGATCCAAAAGGCACTAAAACACATACAAATCTTATTGATGATTTAGGTCAAAGAATATCCATTTTTGAAAATGGTGGTACATTTGAACCTCATGTTGATGAGGCAAAAATTTTAGAAGCAATCAAAGATGCTGATATCATTGTATTAAGTATTATCAATTATACAAGAAGATTTATCAAAGATATCAAACGATTAGGTAAACCGATTTGGGTTGATATTCATGATTATGACTTAAAAAATCCTTATTATAACGATTATATTGACTCGGCTGACTTCTTACTCATGAGTTTAGATCAAGTAGAAGAAATCAGCGATTTTGCGAGTTTAATGGTAAATCAAAACAAATTGTTTCTAACAACCAACGGAAATCAAGGTGCGAAATGTTACACTAAAGATCATATTTATACTCAAGAGGCTATAAAGACTAAACACATCAAAGATTTTAATGGTGCTGGTGATCATTTCTTTAGTGGATTTCTATATGGGTATTTGAAATTTAAATCGATAGAAAAAGCATTAACTGCTGGCGCGTATTTAGCGACTTCAAGTATTGAAAGTGATGAGATTTCAAATGATGAGATTTCAGAGACTTGGCTTTTAGAATAAATAAAATAGTCTATTTTTTATAGACTATTTTTTCATTAATTACGGTCATTACAGGTTTTATTTGTTTTAATAATTCGATATCCACTTCTAAAATATCAGAATCGAATATCGTAAAATCAGCAACAAAACCGATATCAATTTTCCCTCTGTTTTGTTTATAAGTAGGTATATTTGCATATGTCGTATAAAGTTTAAGTGCTTCCATTCTTGAAATAGCTTCATCTTTTGATAGTGGTTGTTGATTGTTTTGTTTTCTTGTGACTGCATGATACATTCCCAAAAGTGGATTTGGATCTTCAACTGGTGCATCACTTGAGCCACATACGATTAAACCGGATTTTAGCATAGAATTAAATGGATATATATACTTAGGTTCTTGTGAAAAAAGGTCAAAGTGATGTGGGAAATCACTTGAAATAAATTGGGGTTGAACATCAATAGTGATAGGAAGATTTTTAAGTGCTAATAGTGCTTTTTCAGTCAGTAGTGATGCATGAATAATTCGATCATACAATCCTTTTTTAGGAGGATATTTTTTTAAGATGTCAATAACATTTTCTAAACCTTGATCACCAATGACATGTATGGCAACATTCATACCAAGGTTTCTAGCCTCTATGACTTGATTTATAAATATATCGTCAGCAACTACTTGCATACCACAATGATTCAAATCTTTATATGGATGCTTTAATAAAGCGGTTTTAGAGGATAAAGTTCCATCATAAAACATTTTAACAGCACCTAATTGTAAATAAGTATCTTGACCTAGAAATGAATCGTTTGAATTTTTGAAATGGATAAGTTCTTCGTGATGAATCAGCAAGTGTGCTCTAAAAGGATTGGAATTTAAAACATGTTTAAAAGCCTTTAAGGTTTCAACATATCCGTTGTGATAATGTAGGTCATCAGAATGGCTACCAGTCACTCCATATTGATAAAGTTTTTCAATCGCTTTTTTTATCATATTTTCTAAATCTGTTATGCTATATTTTAAATAATGAGTATTGAGTAATAAAATCTGTTCTTCATTAAGTAATCCATCTTCACTATCAACACCTATTGTTTTTAAAACAAGTGTATTTACAGTATATGTATGATAATCAGCATGTTTAATGATGATTGGAAGTGTTGTTGAGATATGATCTAAGTCGTTTTTGGTTAAATTGATGTGATTTAAACCATAAAAAATATAGGTTGTTTTTGTTAAATTTTTTTTGATATAACTGATAAGTTCAGGTTTTTTATTTATATGAGCTAAAGATATTAAAGAAAGCATTTCTCCATATCCTAAAATATGCATGTGAGCATCGACAAATCCTGGATATACATGTGCACCATCTAAATCGATCATGTGATCATATACTAAGTCCTCGCTAGGATTAAATGAAACAATCACACCATCTGATGTGACCATTTGAGTTAAAATATCATGATGCGCATTTAAAGTATGTATGTGTCCATTTTTCCATAAAATCATATGAATACCTCTTTACTATTTTATCATGACTTTAAATTGTGTGTCATAGATTTGATAATGATATCAAAGTGTGTAAAAACCTTATGTGCAACTTGAATTATTTTAAACTAGGCATATAATAAAGGTATAAAGAGGTGATATCAATGATTAAGGTTTTAAATAAATTAAGAATTTTAGGAAATGAAACTGAGCTTGTAGAAGTAAAAGCCTTTTTGGAAACACACAAAGAAGGACATTTAAACTTACTTGATTTAGAAATGATCAATCCACAAAAAAAGTATCACTTAAGTCATGTTAAAGTTGATTTTGACACATATGACTTTGAGAGTGAACAAGATGTTTTAGATGAAGTGAAAATGCTATCTAAAAGATTTCATGATATCAAATTTAGTTATCAATACTTAATAGAAAAAGAAGAAACTCAAGGAAAAATGCTTTGTAAACACAGTGAGTTTCATCATCAAATCATATTCCATGGTGACATCATCAATCAATCTTCAACACAAACTAATCGACAAGAATTGATTGAACATTTTCAACAAATTGCTGAAGAAAACAATGATGACACAAGAGATGTAGATATGAATCATTCAATGATTAAGATTCAAGATAAATTTGTTCAATTTGAAGAAGAGATGGTTCAAACATTTAGAGATATGTTTTTCCATCGTTGGTTTTAGTAAAAAATAAAGGTTGAGAATTCCTCTCAACCTTTTATATTATTCTGCTATGGATTGATAATCAGTCGTCATTTGAACATTTAGATTTCCATTTCTAACGCGAATATCATCGATAAGTGCTTTTTGATTTAAATCGACTCTGCATTTTACCAAATAAGTAAGTTCAAACATGGTTCCAAAATCTGTTGTCTTTACTCTTTGTAATTGAAAATTTTCCAAATGTTTTTTAAAAATATCATCAAATAAATTTTCATAATTTAGATTTTCTGGAACAATAATCTTAAGTTTTGCTGTTTGACTTTTTGTTGTATCTTTTTGAAACATACTGATTGTGACAAGTAGCACTGAAATAAAAGCTGTAATCACAATCGCATAATTCATGTATCCCATCGCAATAGCAAGTCCAATACCGACAGCACTTAAGATATAAGTGATATCTCGTGAATCAGCAATTGCAGTTCTAAATCTAACTAATGCAAATACACCTGCTAAACTAAATGCTGTTGCTAAATTGCCTGAAACTAAAACGATGATGATAGAAATAACAAGTGGAAGTAAGAGTAATGTTTGACTAAATGATTTATCATAGACGTCATTACGATGTGTGTAGATAAAAACATATCGTAAGATGAGTCCTAGAAGTGTTGAAACAACCAAAATAGTAAGAATTTTAAATACGGTGATATCTGTCATATCAAGTGTGAGGGATAGTAATGTGTTCATAGGTTTCTCCTGTTATAAATTTTTGATAAGCTTTTCCATATTTTGAAAAGCTTTGAGCATAGATTTGATTTTGTGATAATAATTGTGTCAACCACATCGGGAAATTTTGACTACATTTAATTTCCATAAGCCATAAAGTTTGATCATCTAGAATAGGTGTAGCTTGATCTTGGTCAAAAGAAATGTCATCTTTGCGATATCTGATATTTTGATCAAATGTTACTCTTAGACTGTCATCTTCATTATGAAGTGCTAAACGTTCATATGCGATATAAGCTTTAGGTTTTAATGTACTCTTTTTTAATAAATAATCAATTTCTTGAAATACTTGTTGATTTAAATAATCATCTTTTGAAGGTTCGACCTCGTTAGTTAAGAATTTCTTGAATTCACTATAAGTTAGAACTATTCTTCGTTTGTTAACTCTGCCTTCAAATTTCTTTTTGATTTCTAAAAAGACAAGATCTTGATCCTCCAAAGGATAATGATAAGATCTTAATCTTACTTTATCCTTATATTGAGGTTTAGATAAAGAGTATCTTATAAATTCATAATCTTCTGTATCATAGTAAAGGTTATAAATTTGGTATGGTTTTTTATCGACAATATTTTGATCATATAGAAGATTTGATTCAATAGTTTTTAAAATTATATTTTTTTGTTCATCAGTAATTAAATATTTTTTTTCAAAACGATTAAATGTTCTTTGTTGCATGATAACCTCCTGTTTAAGGTCTTGTTGGTCCTGTATTAATACTTGAAGTAGAACCAGCTGTAGAGATGGTTTGACTGATTGTAAAACTTAATGAAAGACTTTGGTTTGATAATAAAGCATTAGTATAAAATCCGTGATATACTTCATCATATGAAGTAATGCTACCACCAATATAGAGTTGATAGGTAGTTCCAACTTCTAAATCTTGACTAGCAATAACAATTGAATTATAAGTTTTGCCTGGAGCAAATGTAGCAATCACTAAACCAGAAGCATCTTTTAATTGGAAAATAGATGAAGTCGAAGTGGATAGACCAATCTTAACACTAACGATAGAAGATTGACTCACATTTTCTGCCATACCTGAAGATCCTGCAGCAATCAATAATCCACCTGTGAGTTTGAATGATCCATTATAATCAATAGCACCATTATCATTATCTGTTGGCCCAGCAATTAATACTGTACCATTTGACATGATCACATCACCATTACTATCAAGACCATCGCCACCAGCATTGATATAGATGAGTCCTCCACTAATTTGGACAATGGAGCCATCAGATGCGTCCATTTGGAATAAAGATGTAGTTGTTCCTGAAGATCCATTGATACCATCATCTGAAGATGTGATACTCAATTGCCCACCAGAAATATAGATTTTTGATGATTCAATACCTTCATAGCTTTTTTCTATATTTATTATACCATTTTGTATCTCAATTGAAACATCTGCATGTATACCATCATCATTTGATGCTAAATCATATGTTCCATCATAAATAATGAGTCCTTGATTTGCATGAAGTGCATCATCTTTAGAAGTGATATCATATGTTCCATCCATTAAATACAAGTTATTTGAAGCTTTAAGACCTTTAGAACTTTCAGTAGATGAAGTGTTATTATAACCAGAAATAATTGTAAAATCTCCACCTTCAATCGTTAAATCATAAGAAGAACTGATGGCATCGCCATATGAGGTAATATTATATGTTCCACCATAAATATAGACTAAGCTTAATGAAGTATCTTCATCGTTTTCACTTTTAATACCATCACCTAATGCTAAGATTGTTAAATTTACATCTTGTAAGATTAATGTATTATTGACTTTAATGCCATGATCTTTAGAATCAATTGAGATTGTAGCATCTACAATAACTAAATTATCATTGACTTTAATACCTTTTTGATAAGAGGCATTGATTTCTAATGATCCTAATCCATTAATTGTTAAATCATCCTTAGCATAAATAACACTGTTTTGGTCATATGCAGTTGTTGATAGATCAGTTAATGTATTTAGTGTATTTTCAACAAGATTTATGATGACTTTTTTAGCATTTTCAACATTGATGATAGGACCTTGATTTGAAGATAGATCAATACCATTAAATACTAGTGTGATGGTTTCATCGCTAGTAGCATTAATATAGATTGAAACATTTGATGAAGTTCCACTTAATTCATAAGTGCCTTCATGAGAGATTGTAATGACTTGATCACTAATTGAAACAGCTTCAGATACTGATGAAACAATGGAAGTTTCCGAAATTGTAATTGAAGTGTCATAAGTTGTTATAATTTGAGTTGAATCCTCATCATCAACTGTAGGTGTTTCAACATCTGAGACATCATTTGGAAGGTCTGAAGATGTTGTTATGTCTTCACAAGATGAGAGTATAAAAATAGTTAATAACAATAGTGAGGATAGTAAAATCTTTTTCATATCAACACGTCCTTTCTTGATACATTTATTAAATATGAAAATAGGGGATAAAGCAATTCATTTTGTAAATTTCATGTAAATTCACATAAGAACACTCATTAACCTTAATAGAACCTTAAATTATTTTTAATGTAACATTATATAGAAAGCAATGCTTAAATAAATATATGTTAAAATAGTGTTATGCACTCATAGCTCAGTTGGATAGAGCGCAGTCCTCCGGAGACTGAGGTCACATGTTCAATTCATGTTGAGTGCGCCAATGGAGGAATACTCAAGTGGCTGAAGAGGCAGGCTTGGAAAGCTTGTAGATCAGAGATGGTGCAGGGGTTCAAATCCCCTTTCCTCCGCCAGGTTGATTATACCAAGTTGCTTTTTATCGTTTAACGGCTTAATAGAGACGTTATAAGCGATTTTATACAAAGCAACTTTTTGTATTTTTTAGGGTGAAATCAGTGAATTTTCATTGATTTTACTCTTTTTTTATGCTTACATATAGTGGAAAATATGCTTTCTCGAGAGGGGATTTGAACTTTTGGCAAAAATGGGGTTTTTTTGAGGACCCGAGGGGATTTGAACTTTGTCTAAAAAGTAAGAAAAAGACCATCATTTTGATGATCTCAATCTTCTGTCCAATGCTCTGCTACGAAAAAGTGGGACACATAGGTTCCACATAAAAGAACATAATGTATAATAATTATACAAAGGAGTTGAAAGCCAATGAATCAGTACAGTGTAGACTTTAAACTAAAGATAGTTAAGATGATTTTGAATGAACATATTAGTAAGAAATCAATAATGAGAGAATATAATGTCGCAACAAAAACACAAAGACAGTGGGTACATAAGTATCAGACAGAGGGAATAAGTGGTTTAGTTAGTAAAAGAAAAATTAGAGATAAAATACCAACGAATCAGGAAGAAGAATCAGTGGAATCTTTAAAGCATGAAATCCTAATGCTTAAGCTAGAAATAGAACGATTAAAAAGAGGATATAATAGTGAAGATGCGAAATATGTAAAAAAAAACAAATATTAAATTATGAGTATACATTAGTCCAAAAATTCAGATAAAAATATTATATAAATGATCTGTGTGAATATATGGGAATCAGTCGAAGTGGATATTATAGATGGCTAAGAAGAAGAGACAATAAAACACAAAGACAAGAGACGAAAGAATCCCTTAAAATGCTAATTAAAAATTATCATACAATACATCCTGAAAAAGGATATAGAGCGTTACGAAAAGATATCATTAATGAAACAGGATGGATTGTATCGTTTTATTTAATGTATCAATGTTTTAAAGAAATGGGAATATACTCTAAAGCCCGTAGAAGAGCCTTTAGAAGACCAAAAGGAGTATCTGATAAGTTTCTTAATATCATCAATGGCGATTGGTCTACTACAAGACCATTTGAGAAAGTAACCACAGATACAACACTACTAAAACATGATGGAAAGAAATATGATTTAAACTTACATATTGATGTCTTTAATAACGAAATAGTAGGACATGATTGCGCAAACTCTAAACACGGAAACGGTGTCATGAATCATCTTAGAAGTTTAAATGATTTCCTTCGAATAAAAGAAGAAAGAGGATATGGTGACGACCATACCATCCTTCACAGTGATCAGGGTATTGTATATGCGTCTAAGAAATTTGAAAAAGCACATAAAGAATATCCAATTACAAGATCAATGAGTAGAGCTGGAACACCAACTGATAACTCAGTAACTGAATCACTAATAGGCTGGATAAAAGGTGATTTAAAACACTATATTAAACTTCACGACTTTAAAGATATCAATACAGCCATTGAACTATACATAGACTATTTTAATAATCACAGAGTAGCTTACAGATTAGATTACTTAACACCAGTAGAATACAGAACATTAAAAGGATTCAATTAAACTATTTAAATAAGTCGGTTTATGATAAAATAAAAGCAACCAAGGAAAGTTGCATGTCGCTATTTTTATGACTAGGGTGGTACCTATGTGTCCTAGAAATTCGTAGCAGTGCGTTTTGAGACTAGTTCAATCAATATCGAAATATAGAATAAAATAATACATATTTTAAACCCTTGAATATGACGTAGTTTAGCGATTGCAACCGTAGGGTGCGAAATTGCCAACAATAATTGCTTGATTAAAACATTGCGTAAATATACAATACTTTCGAGGTGAAAGAGAGGACAAAATGAAAATGAATGAAAAACTTTTAAAATTGAGAAAAGAAAAAGGATTATCACAAGAAGAGTTAGCTAACTTATTAAACGTTTCGAGACAATCTATTTCGAAATGGGAGTTGGGAGATACTACTCCTGAGTTAAGTAAGGTTGTCGAGATTGCTAAATATTACAAAGTATCTACAGATTATTTATTGTTAGAAAATCATGACGAACTTAGTACAGACAATGATCAACATTCAAAAGACAAAAATATGATAATTATCATAGTTGCATTTTCTCTTGGAATGTTACTGTTATGTGTTTCTATAATATTGACACAAATAATTCCACATGACATTAATACTAATCATAGTGGACTAATAGCATATGTTTTTGAGGACTGGACATTATGGGGAATCACATGGAGATTCTTAATGTTTATTCCAGGGTTGGTTTTACTCTTTACTGCATTAATTAAATACTTGAAAGGAAAGAAACATGAAAATTAAAAGAATTATGACAATAGCTCTATTGAGTTTTTTAATTACTATACCTAGCGTTTCAGCTAGCACATTAGAGAAAGAATCAAATTATGAAATAGTATATGTAGATTCGTTAGACGAAGTTCAAACGGACTCAAAGGTTAACAATATGAATGATAGTCAACTTACATTTTATGTAAGTGATAATGCAAATGAGAGCGTTATAGAAAGTAAGAATATGCTTTTGCAAAAAGAGGAAAACCTGATTATAGATGTAAACTTATCATTATTGTCAAAGTATAGTATGAATATTGACGGAAAATCTATATCAGGTGAAATCTATGGAACGATTTATACATCTAAAGAACAACTAATAAATCAAATAGAAAAAGTGTCTGTAGAGTATAGTAATGGGATTGTTAGAGATTCCTATGAATCACTAAGTAAATCTGATTACTTAACTATTGGTTCAGACTGGTACGAACTTGATGAAATGAAGGTTGATGTTAGTCTTGATTATAAAGGCACTCATTATGGAGATTTTTCAGAATGGAGAACGGCTTATAAACTAATGACTATTAATACAACACATGACTATTATGCATTTATAAACGAAAGTTACATTAAACCAGACACATATAAGACAGATTTTAGAAGTGATAAATTAGTGTACAAGTTTGACCCAACTATAGGAGCAGGTACAGAATTAAGAGATTATGCTCCAAAAGTAAAAGGACCTGAGGCTACAGTTGGTTATTCAGTAAGTGTTGGAGGAGAGATTTCGCCAGAGGGTGGAAAAGTTAGTTCAGAGATTTCAAGTTCGTATTCTACACTTGTTAAGTCACCGAAACTTAGAGATTTAGGAAATATGGCTAATAACTACGCAGAAATAGAGTTTGATTATTTAAATCCATATGACAATTCGGGACAATATTATGAATACAATATTGGACAATCATATCAGACAAGTACTTTTATTATAAAAGCACAGAAATTAAATCAAGACATCGTAATAAAAAATGACCGTGTAGTAACAATAGTAAGAGATGGATTCTGGAGTAACACTACTGTTAACTTTAATGTTCCAGGAACATTTACGATAGTTAGATAATATATGTTTTCACCTCATAAATGAAAATATAAGATGTAGAATAATAGTTGTAAAACATATCTACATCTTTATTTAGAGAAATGTTTGATGTTATCCTAGTTATACCGATAATCCTTGTGAACGGTAGCGTCATAAAATAACGGCTAAACTAAGCCGTCTAAAAAATAGCAAAAACACTGTTTTATAGTGCGGAAAAATAGAGAAAATAAAAAAAGTTTCAAAACTGTGCTCCTAGCAGGTAGATAAATATTGACAGATTTGATATACTCTCTGTAACGTAGACAATTGTCTTTAAACGAATGAGGAATTCATGGAAATGGGTTCCTTTTTTAATTACCAAAAGTAAATAAAGTAAGTTTTCGTAAAAAAAGGAGTGAGTAGTTGAGTAGATTATTAATTTATGAAAGATGGGAAAATGAGCACTAATAGCATGAAATTTTACTTGTCGTTTCAAATAGTGTTTTTCTAATCTTATATGGAGTGATGATTTCTGGGAATGAATAAGTTGATTTAGAACTTAATGTATTAAACGGATTAAGTATAAATTCTATATCATTTCTTTCGTTAACAAGTGCCTTATCAAATAAATCTTGAAATGGGAACTCAGATAAATCATCTATTGGTTTCTTGTACTCTTTTAGTAGAAGTTTATAATGTTTGATTTTTGATTCAATATTGTGTGAAGTTAATAGTTTATTTCGGTTTGCTGTTAACTTCATTTCAATGTCGGATTTTTGTGTTTTTAATCGATCCAAAACTATAGTTTCAAAGTCCCCTTCCAATAAGGCTAGCGATTTAATTTGATGATGTATTTCATCGAGTTTATCTTCCAATGTATTAATTTCAATATTGAGTTCTCGTATTTCTGGGTGTGAAGTTAAAACCTCATTTAACTTATTTAAGAATTCGTATTTATTTTTGATAATATAGTTAATTTGAGATAGTAGCTGCTCATCAAATGTCTCAACAAATAAGGAATCATTTTCACATGTTTTCTTTTCTCGATTTGATGAACAAATCAATATTTCGGTAGCCCATTTTTCTCTTTTGTTGTTTACCTTGTAATGATAGTTCTTTCCACAAACGGAACACTCAACAAAACCACTATAAATGGATCTATTCTTTGCTCGCTTTTTCAATTCGAGTATGTCTGTTGTGTGGTTGTATTTCATCATCCTTTGTGCTTTTATGGATTGTACTTTATCCCATAATGCTTTAGTAATAATTTTTGGATGAGAGTTTTCAACGTAATATTTAGGATGTGTTTGCTGATTCTTTTCTCCAGTTTTATCGCCAACCCTACGACGTATTGATTTTTGCAATAATGCATTTCCAGTATACTTTTCGTTATTTAGTATTCCACGAATTGTTCCTGAACTGTAGGGTAGATTATAATGCTTTGTAATATGTCCTTCTTTATTTAACTCTTCAGCAATATAGCCTTGAGAATATCCTTTCGAGTATAAAGTGAACACTTTTCGTACAATCTTAGCCTCGTCTTCATCAACAGCAATGTTTCCATTTTGATCTCTTTTGTAGCCTAATACTTTAGATGTTACCATTGGAACAATACCATCTTCAAATCTTTTCTTTACACCCCATTTAGTGTTTTCACTATTTATCTTTGATTCCTCTTCAGCTACACTAGCGTAAATTGTAATGGTTAGTTCTACCTTTGGATCGAAAGAAGAGATATTCTCTTTCTCAAACCAAACTTCAATATTGTGTCTTTTTAACTCTTGAATGATAATCAAGCAATCAATAGTGTTTCTTGCAAAGCGAGATATTGATTTTGTGATGATTAAATCAATACCACCCGCTACAGCAAGTTCTATCATCTGATTGAATTGTTCTCTAAACTTTGTATCTGTTCCACTCTTTCCAACATCTGAATACACACCGACAAAATTCCATTCAGGATTTTCCATTATCATTTTTGTGTACGTCTCAACTTGCAAATCTAGTGAGGTTTCTTGTAATTCCTTTTTTGTTGAAACCCTAGCATAGGCACATACATTTTTTAATTTATCTTTTGATTCAAGTTTATTGAAATCGATTATCTCCACTGCGTTCATTCTTGTTCCCTCAAATCTACCACATGATATGTGATTTCATATTTCTCGTTTGTACTTTTTACTTTGTCAGTATGAATGGAAGGCATAGCTTTATAAACCTCTAATTTGTTTTTAATACTCTTTTTTGTCATAGGATTATCACTTATCAAGAGAAGTGCTTCAGAAGGATTAAGTGCAATTACAAACTTGTAAGTTCCCATCAGAATGTTTTTGCTTAATCCGATATTGCCATCTAAGAATTCTTTCATCTCTTGAATCCGTTCTTCATGAAGGTGGCCATTTATTAAAGATGATTTCTTGTTATTAAGTTGAGCTTTTAAGTCGATCAGATGAGCCTTCTTTTCATTGTAAATCGATTTATAAAATTCAGTGTTATCAGCAATGGAATTCACATTCAAATCAATGATGTCCTTGATGCTCTTTTCTGTTTTCGTGATTTGCTTCTTCAAGTCAGATATTTCAGTTTCTAGTTCACTAGAACTTAAACACGATCTTACTATTTCTAATGTTTCATCAATAATGGTATCCTTGGATAATTCTAGTTCTTTTATTGATTTTACAATCGCTTTTTCCAAAGTATCATTATCAATTGGTTTATTGGAACATACATGCTCTTTGTTATTCTTTCTACAAGTTAAAACTACACGTTCTGTAGCTTTACCGTAATTGTAATAACTACGGTTCATAACCGCACCACATTCCCCACAGAAGACGATTCCACTTAATGGATAGATATTACCGTAGTTTGATTGCTTACGCTTTCTCCCTCGCTTTTTCTTAAGTTCCTGGACCAGTTCAAACTTGGTTCTTGAAACAATAGGCTCATGGTTATTCATGATATAGTATTTTGGTGCGTGCCCATCATTTTTTACTGATTTGTGTGTTAAGTAATCAACTGTGACTCGTTTTTGTAAAATTGCATCCCCACAGTACTTTTCGTTTGTTAGAATCGCACTCACTGTGGCTGGTGTCCAGAAGATTTCTCCTCGACCATTCTGCAGTTCATTCTCGGTTAGAAATATAACGATTTCTTTTAGTGATGATCCTGAAATATACATGTCGTATATGATTGTTACCGTCTTAGCTTGTTCTTCATTGATGACAATGTTTCCATCATCATCTTTATCATAACCAAGGAATCGCTTTGTATTGATGTGAACTTTACCTTCTTTAAATCTCTTTCTAAATCCCCATTTAACATTCTCACTAATGTTTCTAGCCTCTTCCTGGGCAATTGAAGAGAAGATGGTAAGCATGAAATCGACCTTGGTATCTGATGAGTAAATATTCTCTTTTTCAAAGAATACATCTACATTGATTTCTCTTAACTCCCTAATGATTGTTAACGTAT